>NZ_JAYJLJ010000077.1:0-306 GCF_051948815.1 Aeromonas sp. Lyrl_2 | reverse complement strand
TTACCTCACCAACTAGCTAATCCCACCTGGGTTCATCCAATCGCGCAAGGCCCGAAGGTCCCCTGCTTTCCCCCGTAGGGCGTATGCGGTATTAGCTACCGTTTCCAGTAGTTATCCCCCTCGACTGGGCAGATCCCCAGGCATTACTCACCCGTCCGCCGCTCGCCGGCAAAAGTAGCAAGCTACTTTCCCGCTGCCGCTCGACTTGCATGTGTTAGGCCTGCCGCCAGCGTTCAATCTGAGCCATGATCAAACTCTTCAATTTAAGTTTGGTTGCTTCGAAAAGCGGCTCAATGAATTGCTGAA
>NZ_JAYJLJ010000076.1:0-306 GCF_051948815.1 Aeromonas sp. Lyrl_2 | reverse complement strand
AGTGGTAGGGGAGCGTTCTGTAAGTCTGCGAAGGTGTATCGAGAGGTATGCTGGAGATATCAGAAGTGCGAATGCTGACGTAAGTAACGATAAAGGGGGTGAAAAGCCTCCTCGCCGGAAGACCAAGGGTTCCTGTCCAACGTTAATCGGGGCAGGGTGAGTCGACCCCTAAGGCGAGGCCGAAAGGCGTAGTCGATGGGAAGCAGGTTAATATTCCTGCACGACTTGTAATTGCGATGGGGGGACGGAGAAGGCTAGGTGGGCCAGGCGACGGTTGTCCTGGTGAAAGTGCGTAGGTGGTGTTTC
>NZ_JAYJLJ010000075.1:0-308 GCF_051948815.1 Aeromonas sp. Lyrl_2 | reverse complement strand
GTTGTTGAGTGTTCACACAGATTGCCTTGATTCAAGTTTAGAGACAGTACACGAAGTGGGTCTGTAGCTCAGGTGGTTAGAGCGCACCCCTGATAAGGGTGAGGTCGGTGGTTCGAGTCCACTCAGACCCACCACTTCGTTCCCGATTATGGGGCTATAGCTCAGCTGGGAGAGCGCCTGCTTTGCACGCAGGAGGTCTGCGGTTCGATCCCGCATAGCTCCACCATAATCGGTACTGAATTTTGCGAGAAGCAAAAGCCATGCGTTGAACGATGTTCAATCTATGTCTTTGACTTCTTTATGAAGTT
>NZ_JAYJLJ010000074.1:0-312 GCF_051948815.1 Aeromonas sp. Lyrl_2 | reverse complement strand
CCCGTTTACGTGCTGGATGTGATACGCACCGACTACCCGTTCGCCTTGACGATTGCGCACCACCTGATGGGTTATACCCTGTTCATTGCTGAAACAGGCATACACACCCGCCCCATCGCTACACAGCACCGCATCCGGTGACACCAACGGCTTCAACACCGCGATGACCGTCTCGGCATCGATTTTCTCCAACTGGAAATCCGCATGGTGGCCTGCACGGTCTTGTACCACCATCACCGGGATGTAATCTGGCCCGGTTCCACGAGTCCGACCTTTACCACCGCGATGACGTGGTGGACGCGGCAGTCCCCG
>NZ_JAYJLJ010000073.1:0-320 GCF_051948815.1 Aeromonas sp. Lyrl_2 | reverse complement strand
GGAAGGTGCGAATAAGCGGGGAAATTCTTCTCGGCTGACTCAGTCATTTCATTTCTTCATGTTTGAGCCGATTTTTTCTCCCGTAAATGCCTTGAATCAGCCTATTTAGACCGTTTCTTCGCCATTTAAGGCGTTATCCCCAGTTTTTAGTGAGATCTCTCCCACTGACGTATCATTTGGTCCGCCCGAAACAGGTTGGCCAGCGTGAATAACATCGCCAGTTGGTTATCGTTTTTCAGCAACCCCTTGTATCTGGCTTTCACGAAGCCGAACTGTCGCTTGATGATGCGAAATGGGTGCTCCACCTTGGCCCGGATGCT
>NZ_JAYJLJ010000072.1:0-320 GCF_051948815.1 Aeromonas sp. Lyrl_2 | reverse complement strand
GGAAAGTGCGAATAAGCAGGTCATTTCTTCCCAAGCTGGCTCGCTGATTAAAATTTCGCGGATCCGGGCCGATTGTTCTCCCGTAAACACCTCGAATTAGCCTATTTAGGCCGTTTTTTCGCCATTCCTGGCGTTATTTCCGGTTTTTAGTGAGATCTCTCCCACTGACGTATCATCTGGTCCACCCGAAACAGGTTGGCCAGGGTGAATAACATCGCCAGTTGGTTATCGTTTTTCTGTAGCCCCTTGTATCTGGCTTTCACGAAGCCGAACTGCCGCTTGATGATGCGAAACGGGTGCTCCACTTTGGCCCGGATGCG
>NZ_JAYJLJ010000071.1:0-360 GCF_051948815.1 Aeromonas sp. Lyrl_2 | reverse complement strand
CCCAGCTCGACCAAGAACAAAGAGCAGCAACGCGATCCGGAGATGCATCAGACCAAGAAAGGCAATCAGTGGCACTTTGGCATGAAGGCCCACATTGGTGTCGATGCCAAGAGTGGCCTGACCCACAGCCTAGTCACCACCGCGGCCAACGAGCATGACCTCAATCAGCTGGGTAATCTGCTGCATGGAGAGGAGCAATTTGTCTCAGCCGATGCCGGCTACCAAGGGGCGCCACAGCGCGAGGAGCTGGCCGAGGTGGATGTGGACTGGCTGATCGCCGAGCGCCCCGGCAAGGTAAGAACCTTGAAACAGCATCCACGCAAGAACAAAACGGCCATCAACATCGAATACATGAAAGCC
>NZ_JAYJLJ010000070.1:0-415 GCF_051948815.1 Aeromonas sp. Lyrl_2 | reverse complement strand
GCGGGTCGGCACTCGCAAGTTGCATTATCTGCTCCAGGGTCAGGATGATGGCGGGCTCAAGGTCGGGCGTGACAGGCTGTTTCGGATATTGGCCGAGCACCGCCTGCTGGTGCTGCCCAGACGGGCGTATCACAAGACCACCCACAGTTTTCACCGTTTCTACCGTCATCCCAACTTGCTCAAGGCGGGGCCAGAGCAGGTCACACCGGTGGCCCCGGAGCAGGTCTGGGTCGCAGATATCACCTATCTGCCCGCCAGGAGCGGGCCGCTGTACCTGAGCCTGGTGACGGATGCGTACTCACGCAAGATAGTGGGCCATCACGTGCACGAAGGAATGCATGCCGAATCGGTGGCGATGGCGTTCAAGAAAGCGCTGAAGCAACGACGTGGCAGCGCTGAACTCATCCATCACTCG
>NZ_JAYJLJ010000069.1:0-487 GCF_051948815.1 Aeromonas sp. Lyrl_2 | reverse complement strand
CGCTTTGTGCGTCAGGTTCGACTGCGACAACCTCGGGTGGGCACTCGCAAGCTGCATTATCTGCTGCAGGGTCAGGATGATGGCGGGCTCAAGGTCGGGCGTGACAGGCTGTTTCAGATATTGGCCGAGCACCGCTTGCTGGTGCTGCCCAGGCGGGCGTATCACAAGACCACCCACAGCTTTCACCGTTTCTATCGTCATCCCAACTTGCTCAAGGCGGGGCCAGAGCAGGTCACGCCGGTGGCCCCGGAGCAGGTCTGGGTCGCTGACATCACCTATCTGCCAGCCAGGAGCGGGCCGCTGTACCTGAGCCTGGTGACGGATGCGTACTCACGCAAGATAGTGGGCCATCACGTGCACGAAGGAATGCATGCCGAATCGGTGGCGATGGCGTTCAAGAAAACGCTGAAGCAACGGCGTGGCGGCGCTGAACTCATCCATCATTCGGACCGCGGCGTGCAGTATTGCTCTGGGCTGTATCAGTCAC
>NZ_JAYJLJ010000068.1:0-521 GCF_051948815.1 Aeromonas sp. Lyrl_2 | reverse complement strand
GCGTGTTGCTGCGGGAGTTGAATTCTACTCAACCGCCTTCTCGAGTCAAGCCTTATTTTCAAAGGCTTTTCGAGGTTATCGACTTGGCTTTCTGCGTTGCCGCTTGCCCTGTCGATGGAGGCGCATTATAGGGATCAGATTCTTTCTGGCAACCCCTTATCTGCAATAAAATTGCAAAAAATAGCACTTTTTTAGTTATTCATATCCAAACACAGCTTTTATACAAACTTATCCACAGAATCACCCTTCGGATTGCTAGAATGGCCGAAAACAAGGAGGCCAAGATGGACTTGCGACTGAGACCCTATAAGGGAAAACGCCCGCAACTGGGCAAACGGGTGTATGTAGACCCCTGCGCAACACTGGTGGGCGATATCGAGCTGGCCGATGATGCTCGAATGAAATGAACAGACAATTCACCATTTCGCCAGGTTCAGGAACAACTCTTACTTCCTATATAGAAGGAGTTGAGGCAGTTGAGGCAGTTGAGGCAGTTGAGGCAGTTGAGGCAGTTGAGGCAG
>NZ_JAYJLJ010000067.1:0-544 GCF_051948815.1 Aeromonas sp. Lyrl_2 | reverse complement strand
TTCACGACCGGGTTTTGATGTTTTAGCCTGCTGGTGAGCTGCCGACATCCCACCACGATGCCAATACCTTCCCCTATTGGCGTTCTTGCTACTGTTTCCACCTCTGTATCGCAGCACATCCCATCTTGGCCATATTGTTCTGCTGCGAGCTGATAGAGCTTGAGGATTAAATCAGGCCATCTTGCAACGGTACGTCATCGCTTCCGCTTGTTTGTTTAATCCTCGTATTTGTTTATGGATTTATTCTATTAAAACAGTCTCTTATCAAGAATGAACTGTTTTGCAGCAGGAATGCTACGCAAGATAAATGATAATGATTATTGTTTGAATGATCGGGTCGGGGTCGTTACAATGCGAGCTGATTAATAAAGTGCTTTTCAAATGAGCCTTTTCTAATACTGCGTCTGGCCGGATGCCAGGGCGTTGTAATGAGTGAAGTAAGGGAATACGTCACCTTCCTACTAATAACGTTCAGGCTAAAACATGACAATTTTGAAACCGAACAAGCTTGCCTTGCTGATCTGCTCCCTTCTTACGACCCAGG
>NZ_JAYJLJ010000066.1:0-632 GCF_051948815.1 Aeromonas sp. Lyrl_2 | reverse complement strand
ACTACGAAGTAATGCTTGATTGCCACAACGCAACTCCCAGTGATAGTGGTCGATAAAGACGACTAAAAATGCATCTTGGTTACTGGAATCATGCCATTCCTTAAGTCTCCCCAGTCCATAGATGCGCTGGCTGTCCGCAATAATACCAATACCTGTAGTCGCCATCTGTAAAACTTTCCTAACCCACCTTGGTTCATGAAGCGTTACAGGCTCAGCAAACTTAACCATAAATTCGACTACATCATTCTTGGGGTCAACAAGGATAAGATGCCCAATTCCCTTCGAGCCTTCATACATTAAGGAAGAAACAAGATTCAACGTAGCAAACAGATCGTCATGCATGTACTGCCGTTCGATTGATAACCCTGGGGTGTGCATGAAATTTTTCGCAGCAATACGGACGATCTCTTCTGCCTCTCTCATACCACGATGTGAAAAACGTCCAGGTTCAGGCTTGTTTAACCCCTCCGTTGCCTCATGCAGAACAGCCGCCATAGCTGAATGGATGAGACTACGATATCCATTTTCATTATTGCCTTTTTTGAGTGGCTTATGATCTAAGTGGGGATGCTGCAAGAAAAGGCTATTTGGGATCTGTATAACAGGAGTTACATAGTGGTCATCAATGCGCC
>NZ_JAYJLJ010000065.1:0-641 GCF_051948815.1 Aeromonas sp. Lyrl_2 | reverse complement strand
GACCGATTGTCTCAACCGCGTTGATTGCCGCAATTGGCAATGGCTCACAATTCAAGAAAGCCCGCGACCTGTCAGCCTGGTTGGGGCTGGTCCCCAGGCAATATTCAACGGGCGGCAAATCTTCGCTCGGCGGGATCAGTAAGCGTGGTAATAACTATTTAAGGAAAATGGTTATTCAGGGCGCCAAAGCGCTAAAAATTCACATGAAGCGTGGCAAATCATCGTTAGGCGAATGGGTCGCCAGGCTGGAGGTCGGCCATCACCACCATGTGGTCCTTATCGCCCTGGCCAACAAGATAATGCGAATTTGCTGGAAAGTGCTGACATCCGGCAGGGATTACCAACCGTATCCCAACACAAGTTCAGTCGTTTAACAGATATAACTCATACCCGGTTTTGCGAGCCAAAAACAGATGACAGAAGCGTTCACCCCACGACGTTGCAGCCTGGCTAAAAAAGCAGTCTCTCATGACTGGTAGCTTTATTAGGACGACGACGTGCGGATCCCATCAAGGCCAGAGCCGGAAAACGGCTCACAGACAGGCCGGATACATTGACGCAAACGACTTCTGGAAATCAGTTCACGCTTGCAGATAAGGAGCAGACCATACATTTTTTAGAATGTCCTTTTCACGTTCGAG
>NZ_JAYJLJ010000064.1:0-737 GCF_051948815.1 Aeromonas sp. Lyrl_2 | reverse complement strand
TGTCTAGTCCTGAAATAGGTTTACACATTTTCAACTAGCATTTCTCTACTCAGAACCCCCTATGTACCGCATCGGGGGTTCTGTATTTCAACGCATGATGCGGCCGCTCCGCGTTGTAAATATCCACCGCTTCACGCACCATTTCCCGCGCTTGCGTCAAATCCTGCGGGCTTTGCAGCAATAACTCTCCTTTCAAAACCCCGTTCACCCGCTCCGCCAACGCATTCTGGTAACAGTCATACCCATCCGTCATCGAGCATTTCACCCCGTACCGCTCATGTAATGACTGATACAGCCCCGAGCAATACTGCACGCCGCGGTCCGAATGATGGATGAGTTCACCGCTGCCACGTCGTTGCTTCAGTGCTTTCTTGAACGCCATCGCTACCGATTCGGCATGCATTCCTTCGTGCACGTGATGGCCCACTATCTTGCGTGAGTACGCATCCGTCACCAGGCTCAGGTACAGCGGTCCGCTCCTGGCTGGCAGATAGGTGATATCAGCGACCCAGACCTGCTCCGGGGCCACCGGCGTGACCTGCTCTGGCCCCGCCTTGAGCAAGTTGGGATGACGGTAGAAACGGTGAAAACTGTGGGTGGTCTTGTGATACGCCCGCTTAGGCTGCACCAGCAGGCGGTGCTCGGCCAATATCCGAAACAGCCTGTCACGCCCGACCTTGAGCCCGTCATCATCCTGACCCTGCAGCAGATAATGCAGCTTGCGAGTGCCGACCCGA
>NZ_JAYJLJ010000063.1:0-876 GCF_051948815.1 Aeromonas sp. Lyrl_2 | reverse complement strand
TTAGAAGCCGCCCCCTCACAGGCGCATTATCTGATAGCCCTGCTACAACAAAAATGTACTGTTAGGGTCATCACCCAAAATATTGATGACTTACATGAGAGAGCAGGTAGCCATGAAGTCCTTCATCTGCATGGTTCAATCCAGTTTTTGGTCCCCATAGGTTTTCGTAGCAAAAAATATCGGCAGCCTTGGCATGAGGATGTGGCGATCGGTGATCGCTGCCCATCCACTGGTTCACAATTGCGTCCAGATATCGTGCTATTTGGTGAAAAGATTTATGAGTATCAACAAGCTCGTCGCTGGCTCTGCGAGGCTGATACCGTAGTAGTTGTCGGCACCAGTTTGCTTGTTGAGCCTGCGAGCTCTCTGTTACAAAACATCAACCCTGGCGCATGTGTCTACTACATCGATCCAGATCTTGGTTTGTCATCCAGACTACCGTTTCCCGGTGAGCTGATTGTTGATGGGGCCTATCGCGGTATTGCTCACGTATTGGAACTGAACCTGGAGAAAATGGCATGAAATTATATCTGGACGATGAAATAAAAAATCCGGTAGGGTGGATTCGTGTCTTTTGGCCGGACGAGGCGATTGCATGGCTAAAAACAGAGATGGTGACTGAAATTAGTCTTGATCATGACCTCGGTGATGATGATAGAGGAACCGGATACGACGTGATTCTCTGGATAGAAAATGAGGTAATGACAAATCACTTTATCCCTCCCAAAATTCATATTCATTCAGCAAATGTCTCCGCAAGAATAAAAATGGAACTGGGCATTATGGCCATAAATAAATTTTTAGCGAAGTCAACATGACAAGTTCAAGGCTGTGACTAAAATCCAGAGATAGTAAATCATGTCACTATGTATAAAG
>NZ_JAYJLJ010000061.1:0-982 GCF_051948815.1 Aeromonas sp. Lyrl_2 | reverse complement strand
TGTATCCATGATGGTAGACCTCAAGGTGATGGCCTACTTCAAGATTAGCCTTTCAACACGTAATTGGGACAGAGTGTCTAGTCCTGAAATAGGTTTACACATTTTCAACTAGCATTTCTCTACTCAGAACCCCCTATGTGCCGCATCGGGGGTTCTGTATTTCAACGCATGATGCGGCCGCTCCGCGTTGTAAATATCCACCGCTTCACGCACCATCTCCCGCGCTTGCGTCAAATCCTGCGGGCTTTGCAACAATAACTCTCCTTTCAAAATCCCGTTCACCCGCTCCGCCAACGCATTCTGGTAACAGTCATACCCATCCGTCATCGAGCACTTCACCCCGTACCGTTCATGTAGTGACTGATACAGCCCAGAGCAATACTGCACGCCGCGATCCGAGTGATGGATGAGTTCACCGCCGCCACGCCGTTGCTTCAGTGCTTTCTTGAACGCCATCGCCACCGACTCCGCGTGCATTCCTTCGTGTACGTGGTGGCCTACTATCTTGCGTGAGTACGCATCCGTCACCAGGCTCAGGTACAGCGGCCCGCTCCTGGCTGGCAGATAGGTGATATCTGCGACCCAGACCTGCTCCGGGGCCACCGGTGTGACCTGCTCTGACCCCGCCTTGAGCAAGTTGGGATGACGGTAGAAACGGTGAAAACTATGGGTGGTCTTGTGATACGCCCGCCTGGGCAGCACCAGCAGGCGGTGCTCGGCCAATATCTGAAACAGCCTGTCCCGCCCGACCTTGAGCCCGCCATCATCCTGACCCTGCAGCAGATAATGCAGCTTGCGAGTGCCCACCCGCGGTTGTCGCAGTCGAACCTGACGCACGAAGCGCACCACCTGCAATTCCTGTGGATGGCGCTCGTCGGCTACCCGATTGCGCTTGTAGTAAGCCTGCCGGCTTATCCTCAGAAACAGGCAAGCCCTGACAATGGTCAGCCTCTCGACTTGCCGCTGCGAGAGGACTTGCCGG
>NZ_JAYJLJ010000060.1:0-1062 GCF_051948815.1 Aeromonas sp. Lyrl_2 | reverse complement strand
GGCGTTGTTTCCCAAATCAGCCAGCAAGTCATGACTTCCCCAGCCCCGGGTGACCGCTACACTCGGGGCTTTCTTACAAGCAGACCAAGGGTGTTCAGTTTGTTCATCGCGCTCACATACGCCATCACTTCTCCCACTTGACCATTGTATTTTCGCAGGGTGATTTGGCCTGCCATTAACTGTTTGAACCGGAACATCGCTGTCTCTGCCTGCGAACGAAGGTGATACCCCGACATCTTTTTCCAGTGCGCCAGCCCTTCCTTGCGCATCACCTGCACCGCCTCATTTCTCGGATGGCCCTTTTTCCATAGTCCTGCGTTTTTGCGAGGCGGGATACACGCCGTCGCCCCTTTACGCGTAATCAACCGATGGCTGGCTTTGCTGTCATAGGCGCCATCCGCGTAAACACGCCCCAGCTTGCGACGCAGAGGATTGAGCAAGGTCGGCAACACCTCTGCGTCATGCACATTCTCCAGCGACACTTCTGCCGCCACGATATCGTGAGTCACCGGGTCTACCGCCAGATGTAACTTGCGCCAGACTCGACGTTTCTCAGCGCCGTGTTTTCTGACTTTCCACTCGCCTTCGCCAAACACTTTCAGACCCGTCGAGTCGATAACCAGGTCGGTAATACGCCCCTTAGGGGGCTGCCGATAGGCCACCTTCACTGTGCGTGCGCGCTTGCTGACACAGCTGTAGTCCGGGGCACACAGCGGCACATTCATCAGCTCGAACAGGGAGTCGAGTAGCCCCTGAGTGGCTCGCAGCGTGAGGCTGAAAATCCCTTTGAGCATCAGAAAGGTACAGATGCTCTGGTCGGTGTAGAGCTGGCTGCGTCCCCGTTTTCCGTGATGGACTTGGTGGAACCAGTTATCCATTGCCTCGGCATCAACCCAGAAAGTGAGAGAGCCACGGTTGATCAGAGACCTGTTGTATTGAGGCCAATTGGTGATGGGGTGAAGCGCTTTACCCATGATGCAGACTTGAGGGGGATGGTGGTGATCAGATCACTGGGTTTTCAATTAGTTCCATTCAAGCTGCATCGATTTAGGAAACAACGCC
>NZ_JAYJLJ010000059.1:0-1075 GCF_051948815.1 Aeromonas sp. Lyrl_2 | reverse complement strand
TACTTACTGGTATTCGGAGTTTGCATGGGGTTGGTAAGTCGGGATGACCCCCTAGCCCAAACAGTGCTCTACCCCCAGTAGTATTCGTCCGAGGCGCTACCTAAATAGCTTTCGGGGAGAACCAGCTATCTCCGAGTTTGATTGGCCTTTCACCCCCAGCCACAGGTCATCCCCTAACTTTGCAACGTTAGTGGGTTCGGTCCTCCAGTTGATGTTACTCAACCTTCAACCTGCCCATGGCTAGATCACCCGGTTTCGGGTCTACACCTTGCAACTAGACGCCCAGTTAAGACTCGGTTTCCCTACGGCTCCCCTATACGGTTAACCTCGCTACAAAATGTAAGTCGCTGACCCATTATACAAAAGGTACGCAGTCACCCCGAAGGGCTCCCACTGCTTGTACGTACACGGTTTCAGGTTCTATTTCACTCCCCTCACAGGGGTTCTTTTCGCCTTTCCCTCACGGTACTGGTTCACTATCGGTCAGTCAGGAGTATTTAGCCTTGGAGGATGGTCCCCCCATATTCAGACAGGATGTCACGTGTCCCGCCCTACTCGATTTCACATCAAGGTTGTTTTCGTGTACGGGGCTATCACCCTGTATCGCCGGCCTTTCCAGGACCGTTCCACTAACTTCCAAGATGCTTAAGGGCTAATCCCCGTTCGCTCGCCGCTACTGAGGGAATCTCGGTTGATTTCTTTTCCTCGGGGTACTTAGATGTTTCAGTTCTCCCGGTTCGCCTCTGTTACCTATGTATTCAGTAACAGATACCCGAGTTATCTCGGGTGGGTTTCCCCATTCGGAAATCTGTGAGTAATAGCGTCTCTTACCGACTTCTCACAGCTTATCGCAGGTTAGTACGTCCTTCATCGCCTCTGACTGCCAAGGCATCCACCATGTACGCTTAGTCACTTAACCATACAACCCCAAGAAGTGTCGGTGAAACCGGCACGGCTTGTTGTCGTACAACAAGGACCAAATAAAATTTGGTTTTCGCCAAGAAGTTTCCAAAGCACTTGTAACAAATGTTTGAGAACTACTTTTTAAATCAGCTTTCCAGATTGTTAAAGAGCA
>NZ_JAYJLJ010000057.1:0-1156 GCF_051948815.1 Aeromonas sp. Lyrl_2 | reverse complement strand
AATGCCAGGGACGGTACTGATTTTTTGGCACAAACCTGATGCGCTTGAGGCTTGTCCGAGCATGAGGCTCATGTCATCAATCTGAATATCCAGCTGTTGCCACCGTTCTCTCAGACGCAATACCAGGGCGCGGATAAAGTCAGGCAAGCCATTCTCGGCATCTTCAAGGATCGTCGGCAGAGAGCGCTCGAAGACTTTTCTGCCGACTGGCACGGTGAGCCCATATTCCAGCAGCAACGCTCGCATCTGATTGACAGTGGCGGTACGTTCGACGATGAAACGCTGACGGACGCGATGAGTCGCTTGCAATGCCAGTTGCTCATGAGATTTCAACGGGACACAGCGCATAGTGCCTCTGCTACCAGCCTCGGCAATGGCGGTGGCATCGTTGAAGTCATTCTTGTTCGATTTGAGATAGGGCTTAACAAATTGGGCAGGAATAATCTTGGGGTCGAACCCCGCCTGTTGGAACAGGCGTCCCCAGTATTGCGAACCAGGACATGCCTCGAAGGCGATCCGACAGGGTGGGGTCGTGCTAATGAACTGTTTCAGTTGTGAGCGAGTGAGCTTTTGCTTGGTCAATACATGCCCCATGCGATCCATCGCCACCAGGTGAAACCAGTTTTTGCCTAAATCGATCCCGTAAATGTAAATCTGCGCTTGAGTCATGATGAGCCTCCTTAATGCTGGCTCCAGCATAGCGGGGTGGGTGGAGCAGACCATCCCATTAGGCTACTGCTCTCTTGATGGCGGACGAGTTCACACGTACGCGCTGATAGACCGATTAAGGGAGCAAGCCCCCATCACCCTGGTCTGCTGCGCTTTCGATGTGCCCACTTCCTGTTTTTACGATTATCTGGCCCGCAGGCGGGCGATTAACCGTAAGCGCATGCAGCAGCGCTGTGAGTTGCGCCGGTTGTTCAAAGAAAGCCGGAACTCAGCGGGCAGCCGTGCCTTGATGTCGATGATGCGGGAGTTGGGGTATCAGATTGGTCGATTCAAAGTACGTAACCTGATGAAGGAAGCCGGGCTGGTATCCAAACAGCCGGGCGCACACCGCTATAAGGTGGCACAGTCTGAATGACCGGATATCCCCAATCTGCTGACCCGTGAATTTGATGTCCAGCAACCCAATCAGGTGTGGTGTGGCGATATC
>NZ_JAYJLJ010000056.1:0-1208 GCF_051948815.1 Aeromonas sp. Lyrl_2 | reverse complement strand
TTGCGTATCACATGGATGCTCAACTGACATGTCCCGACTACTTTCCTCTGCTACTTCTTCACAGGCTTGACCTCTGGCTGCAAAAGTTAAAGGATGATAAAACTCTAAGAGATTCACTAAAATCTCCAGATGAGGTTCAGTCTATTTTCAATAATGTTGAAAAAGATGATGCTCTTGAGATTCTTAGCAAGGAAGTTTCTGACTTGGCAGCCTCTGTTTATCGAGATCTGTACCCATATGATAGAGAGAAAGATATAAACAAATTAGTCTACAAATCTATTTATATTTAAGCAAACAATTAATTTCCCGAAAAATATTACCGCCTTTAACCATGGCCCCAATGGGGCCAATGAGTAACATCGTAGGATCTTACTATTATTTCTCAGGTTGTCTGACCCAATGATGAGGACTATAATCCCCACCCTGATTTTGATTCCTACTAATTGTTGTCTTTCGAGACTGAGGGTTACCTATGGGCTCCCAAACTGTGTGGCTTCCAACCGTACTCTACACTGCACTAATTCGGTTACAGCTGAACGATTTCACTGCACAGGAGTGCGTAATCGCGGTATTTGGTGACAAGTTAAAGCGCCCATCAAAACATAAATACTATGGACTCATATACCGCCATCTGAACAAGTTGGTCGGTATGGGTCTTTTGAATAGGCGCAGTGTGGGCAATAAATGGTTTCGTCCAAATTACGTCAAAGCGCAGTTGTTTGATGGGGTGACTTTTCTGGAGGATCTACTTGGCCCACAGGTTCCAGTGACTCAGGTCGAGCAAAAGGCAGTCGTGGAAGTGAAGGATGAGGTGCGAAAGGGGTTGGAAGAATTGGAGGCCAAGGCGAAATCTTATCGATTTGAAATTCAGGAATACCAGGCCACGTTCGCCGAATACAACGAACTACGAGCAGATTTCCCCGCGCTAGAGGCAACCATTGATAGTGTGCTCAGGCACACCAGTCAGGAATTTCAGTCCTTACGAGGACGGTTGGCAGCCGTGGAGGAGGTAATGAGGGCGTTGAAGGCCTAGAAAGAGAATCGACCTGTGTCTAGGGCAAGACCAGCCTGACGTTAGCTACAAAAACGCACACTATCGCTGGCATGGCTTTCAGCTCGGCACTTCGTAAGTTACATCGCGAACAACTCATCAGAAGTTCACTCAAAAACCAACTATGTAAAATCAGGAAAAAAGCCATCCCCTATGC
>NZ_JAYJLJ010000055.1:0-1246 GCF_051948815.1 Aeromonas sp. Lyrl_2 | reverse complement strand
GGTGATTGTTCTCAACCGTTTATTTATACATTCTGTTAATGTGGTATGTGTAAAGAGGCGGTTGAGACTCGGCACGATAGACTTGAATCTGCACCCTGCTTTTTGCATGAGAAAAAGTGGCGACAGAGTGGCGACAAAACTTTAAATAGGTGGTCATTTTTGGTCGTTACTGGTTCACTAACTCTTTGATTTTTATGTGAGTGCTTGTTTTCTCATAGGGCCAAGTCAGATTTAAAATCCCTCGACGTTCGCGTCGTGCCGGTTCGATTCCGGCCTCGGCACCAAACTATAGTTTCATACAGTCTCAAGACATACCATAAACCCGCATAGCCAAAGGCTTTGCGGGTTTTTTGTTGTCTCTCGTCGTATCATAAGGCCCCTCATGACATCCTCCTGAGTTGGGGGGTACATGTTTCCACTGGGATAAAAAGTACCCCCACATGCCCGCAATCCCGCGCCATTCCTGGCCTGTGAGGTGGAGCCTTATACCCCTAGCGTCTGTCATGTACCCCTAATTGAACCGGGAGATACCCCCATGCCGCTATCTGATACCGCAGCTCGACAAGCCAAGTTCACTGGTGAGCAGCAGAAGCTGTCTGATGAAAAGGGACTCTTTTTACTTATAACTTCATCGGGGAAGTACTGGCGCCTCAAGTTCCGCTTTGGTGGAAAGGAGAAGGTCTTGGCGCTAGGTGTCTATCCAGAGGTTTCCTTGAGGGTTAGGAGAGAGGAAGCACGAAGGCTGCTGGCTGATGGCATCGATCTGTAGTGGTCAACTAAATCCGGACACTTGGTTAGGCCGAACCTCGGCTTTTGCTGGCGTCATCCCGTCATTGTGTTGATGTGGACGCCGCCAGTTGTAGTAATCCATCAGGTAATAACTGATATCCCGCTTTGCTTCCCGCAAGCTCATATATCCCATAGCCGGGAGCCACTCTGACTTCAGGCTTCTGAACAACCGTTCCATCGGGGCGTTATCCCAGCAGTTGCCACGCCGACTCATACTCTGGGTCATGCGATAGCGCCACAGTCGTTGCCGAAATGCCCGGCTACCATATTGGCAGCCCTGGTCAGAGTGAAATAGCACACCAGAAGGGCAACCTCGTTGCTGATACGCCATCTCAAGTGCTTTGATGGCCAGCTCGGCATCTGGTTTATCTGACATCGCCCAGCCCACGACCCGCCGGGTATACAGGTCAAGAACCGCTGCCAGATAATGCCAGCGACCACCTGCCCAGACGTAGGT
>NZ_JAYJLJ010000054.1:0-1386 GCF_051948815.1 Aeromonas sp. Lyrl_2 | reverse complement strand
CATATACAGGACCTTAAGAAAACACTTCATTTGAAATTCCTTCTAAGGTCCTGTTCTGTATCGATTTTCGCTGCTTGGTTCGACGGGCATTTTTCGCCAAGTAAACGGCAGCCCATTCCAGACGCTCTCTTATTTCCACCAACACCCGATGAGCCACCGCTTCCAATAACGGGAACCACCAGGTTCCGCTATTTTTCGCCGCTTTCAGTGTGGATAAACCGTCCCCCATCAGCGTCTGAGCTACCCGTCTTTTCATCACCAGCGACAACAGGCTGGCCCACACCAGCCCCTCGGCAATGGCTTTCTGACCTGTCACAAAGCCCTTGAGCCGGTTGTGCGACTTCCACTCCTTAAACAGCAGCTCCACCTGCCAACGACAGCGGTACAGGCTCATCACCCGCTCTGCTGGCCATGCCTCTCGTGGCAGATTGGTCATCCAGATACAGAACCGTTTCTCCTCGGCAAACCAGCGTCGGATCAGCCGATACTCGAACTTGCCCGATTTCACCACCATATCCAGTACCTCTGCCCGACAGTGCCGCCGTCCAGCATCCTTGAGTGACAGGCCCGCCAGCTTCGGCACTTCCCGTTCGTCACCGCGCCATGCCCGGATAATCTTCGGGTTCAGGCTCTTACTACCCCTGACCAGATAGAAACCGCCCGCCTCGTTTAGTTTCGCAAAGTAGGCCATATCGATGTAACCCGCGTCCGCCAACAGCAGGCTGTTATTGAGCCGCTCGGGCTCAGGCAGGAACTGGCGCTCTGACGCCGTATCGGCAGAGACCTGCATGCAAACTGGACTTTGCTCCAATAGAGACATGAGCATATGACACTCGATTGCCGCCGGGCTAATGGTCTTGAACCTTCCCGGAAACACTTCGGCCAGGCTTTTGTGGACGGCAAAGGAAGTACCATCCTGCAACAACACCTGTTTGAATGCGCCAAGGGATGCAGTCTTCATCTGTTGGCCGATACGCAAGGCGATAGCCCGTTCAACCAGCGCCTTCATGAACAGGGCGAACGACGCTTTGCGCAACTGGTTGTGAAAGGGCTTGTAGGAAACCTGATGGGCATCAACCAGTTGCAAGGCATTGAAATGATGGTGCAATCCAGCGATACCATCGACCTGGTCGCAGCCAAGTGCCCGCAAGAGTGCAGTCACCAGCATGGCAGGCGTAATGGCTCGTTTGCGCAAGCAAAATTGGCAGTCACGGGCAATGCGGTCGAGTTCGGCAGGAGAGAGAAGTTGCTCAAGATAGTGGTTGGCATCGATAATGGTCATGGCTTCGTGCGTGGCGGTTTTGTTTGGCGATAAAATCAGATCACAATCGAAGCCATTTTTATATCTATTTCAATTGGTTGCTGCTAAAGATCCTGTACATGAAT
>NZ_JAYJLJ010000053.1:0-1430 GCF_051948815.1 Aeromonas sp. Lyrl_2 | reverse complement strand
CAATGCTGTTCACTTAAGCGGAGCCGCATTGCGATTTACCGGAAAACGGGTCTTTGATATCTTCACCGCCCTGGGTCTCGATGGCCTGGGGCGTTTTTCTATGAACATGACGCCTATGCAGCCCCGCAACTCCGCCAACCTCCGTGGCGTATGGGCTGGCGATAACGCGCCCGCCATCACTGCCATCTGGTTCGCGATGAACTGACAGGCAAACTTAAAGCTCACCTCATTGGGCGCTCGCTGATGGGCTACGGCGGCCTGGCTGGCCTCCCGCCTGACCAGATTGTATCCAAGCAGCAATCCCCACAGCTCCTGATAGACCAAGTCCACTTTCTTGCTTCTCAGCGTGATGGCGTTGTGCTGCATCGCGCTTTTGATATCCCGGTATCCCAGCTCGATTTCCCAGCGCTCGTGGTACAGGGTCGCCACCTGAGCTGCGCTGAATCGCGCCACGGGCAGGGAGGTAAAGACCGTTTTCTCCTTGCCTGCCACCTCATAGGTCACTGCGCGAACTTGCCAGTGTGTCGGCAACGCCGGGTTTTTCTTGCGAGCCTGAGGCGAGACCGTCATTTGCAACAGACGGTCACCGTCGCCATAGCGCTCAAGTTCCGTGTATACCAGCCCCTTGCGTTCCGGGATGAGCCAGTGACGGTCGGTGTCTTCGGCCTGAATACGCAGCAACAGGTCGGCACCGAAGAAGCCTTTATCCAGCAGGGTCACTGACTTGTCCGGCAATGAGTGAATGAACTCGCTGGCCAGGGGGATTTCCCCTTTGCGGTACGGGCTGATGGCCGCGTTGGCAATGACATGCGAGCGGACATTCATGAGCGTGACCAACCGCAGCATCGGGTAGGGTGTCTGCCGGTTGGTTGAGGTGTTACCCGAGCCGAAATGTGCTCTGAGTTCAGGCATATCCTGGGTTCGGAACAGGGCCCCATCGATGGCAAAGACCTGTAAACCGTGCCAATGGTCTTCAGGATAACGTTCCCGCCCCCACACATCGGCGCACTGTTTGAACAGCCACTCGAGCGGCTGTTTGCCGAGTCGCTGACGGGCCTGAGACAGGGCACTGTCCGCGAGCAAGGCATCATTGGCCAACCCTTCTGCACAGATGTTGAGGCGCCGAGCGACCTCGGAGATGGGCTCATTGCGG
Source organism: Aeromonas sp. Lyrl_2 (assembly GCF_051948815.1). Lineage (NCBI taxonomy): Bacteria > Pseudomonadati > Pseudomonadota > Gammaproteobacteria > Aeromonadales > Aeromonadaceae > Aeromonas > Aeromonas sp. Lyrl_2. Next base: position 277 of record NZ_JAYJLJ010000053.1, on the reverse strand, counting down.
AAAAAGGCCATCCCCACGACGAGCCACAAGACCATATCAGAAGGTAAGCGGCGTCGGCGGATAGTGGCCTTTTCAGACAAGGCGGCAGCGGCAGTAATCCATTCGTCGGGAATATGGTCGGCAAAAATGGCCAGCCGAGCCAGCATGTCGCCAGATGCCTCAACAACATCGTTCAGATCGTTTGCAATAGACATAAAAAATCCGGAACCAGTGATTGGTTCCGGATTGTCCTACAGCAGAAGGATCGGTCAATGGATCCTTAACTGATCAGCATTGC
>NZ_JAYJLJ010000052.1:0-1895 GCF_051948815.1 Aeromonas sp. Lyrl_2 | reverse complement strand
TACATGTATTAACAGCCAAGACCATTGCTACGAAAGGCTCCGCAAAGGTACTCTATCGAAGCCGCATGGCGGATTTCTCTCTTTGGGTTGCTGGTTTGGAAGCTGTGCTTGGCCAAGAAGCAGGAGTACTACAAGAGGCATACAAACAGAACGTTGAACAAGCAAAAGTCGCAGGGGTGGTAGATGACTCCCTATTCGTTTCCTTGTCCATGTTTGCGAAACGCTACTCCAAGATCGATCCTTGGCGAGGGACTCCCCATGAGTTGCTCAGCGCTTTGGAAGCCCAAACGTCTATCGCTATTGGTTCCGATATGCCCAAAAATGCAGCAGCCTTATCTCGGAAGATACCTGTGCTGCTAGATGCCCTTACCAGCAATGGAGTGCAAGCCATTCGAGGACGGGCCACTGATCGGTACTACAAGGTTTGGTTCGAGCCAAAAGCTAACCAAAGTCGTGACGAATGCGACGACGTGGCGGCTCCTTCCGTCACCCCGACGCAACCGTCGCTAGTAGATCAATCTTGTGAGGAAAACGATGGCGTAGCAGAATCTCTACTGGGATAAAATGAGTAAAATATCAACGCCAGTCCTTCGGGGTTGGCGTTTTTTCTATCTGATGTTACCAATGGCTCCTGATATCAGGGTTTGCGACCCGTCAAAGAGATCTCAGCTCGCTCACCATCTCACATTGTTTAGTAGGCCAAAACCTTAGTGATATAGGTGATTGCCACGATGGGAATGCGCTCCCGATGCTATAATGACTCACAGGAATAGCTCGCATTTTCCTAGTGTCTATGGTGGCTTATCAATTATTCATCCTTACATAAATAGCTTCATATTAATTTTTTCGTGAATAGTAATTATCACTTCATACAGTGCAGCAAAGACACTGTCTTCATCACGTTCACCGAGCTTTGACCAGACCGCACCATCATTACCCCAGTTTTGAGGAATCCTATTTTTCCCCTGTGGATCTAGGTCCCAACTCCACCATGACCAATATTTATTTGATTTACCTTGCATATGAGGGAAAAGTTCTGACATAGCTGCTGAAATGTTAGCAGTTTGGCCTTCTTTTTTACTTACTCCTGATATACCAAAGTACAAACCATTAAAGTTAGCGCGGTCAAACTCCCAGCAAAGACAATAAGTATCACTAGAACTTAAAGGTATATAAAACCCAGCCCATCGACTAGATGTATCTACATCAGTAAAGTTGATTTTTAAATCATATGGAATCAGTTTTTTATTCAGATCTGAAATTAATTTTTCATATAACTTTTTACGCACACTTTCTATCTGGTTATAAATAAGAAATGCAGACTCTATAGTATTGCTATCTTTTTGGATGATTTCAGATAATTCATCGTTGTTATCCACAATAAATTCTCCGTTAATTGATTGATTTATGTATTTAATTAGTGACTCAACAAAGATTCTGACTGTGCCTGCACGAACGTACAATAAACAATCGCCTAACCATCTGATGACATCATACCAAGATATTGTCAGAATGTGTTGTTTCAAAGAGTCTGGCGTGTCATGCGGAAGAGTCCATTCACCGGGTTCATGATTGCATAAGTATATTAATTTCCACGGTCTATCCATCTTATTTAGCCATTGCGCATAGTCTCTTAACTGATTCTCTTGGTCCTCAGCCCATGGCTTATTTTCTATAGCAATAAAACCGTCTGATGTTGTCAACAAAAGATCTATTTTTCTGCCATTTTCTATAATGACTTCATAATCTACTCTGGCCTTATAAAGGCAGTCCTTATCAACTATAGGGCTATTGTGTCCCATCTTTTCAATGAGATTGGTAAATCCTCTTAGAAACAATATTGACTGCCCATGACTTTCATTAGGGGATAGTAAAAAACATAGATAACGCGAAAG
>NZ_JAYJLJ010000051.1:0-2270 GCF_051948815.1 Aeromonas sp. Lyrl_2 | reverse complement strand
CCGGTTGATACGGGCTTCCAGCGCCTGGATTTTCTGCTGCTCCGGAGTCAGCGCTTTGCTGATTGGGGTAGTGCCACTGCGTTCGGATTGCAGTTGCTGAACCCAGCGGCGCAGTACGGTTTCACCGACATCCAGTGAACGACTAGCTTCAGGGACAGAATATCCCTGGTCGAATACCAGGGATGCGGCTTCGAGTTTGAATTCGGCAGTAAATGAGCGACGTAATCTTGTCATTGAACACCTCAAGTCATGGTGGAGACTGTACCACCTAAAATGGTGTCCGGGATGATTAGACCACTACAATGATACCCTTGAGGGAGATAGTGGTAATGACATCATCTTTGGGCAAAAAGGGAGTGATACCCTGATTGGTAGTCTTGGTGAGGGTATCCTTATTCTAGGGAGCGACACTATGATCGGTGGAGCTGACTGCAATGCCTGGAAGTGGATAGCTGGCAATACGGATGGCAGTACCTACACTGTCACGGATTTCACCTTGGGACACCTGCCAGCGGCGGAGATGTACTTGATCTGTCTGATTTGCTGGTTGGCGTACCAGCATGGGAGGAAAACGAAGATTTGGCGGTAGTGTTGGAGAATTACTTGTAGCTCACGACTACCAAGACGTTGACTATCGATTCCGCTGAGGCAGGTGGAGAGACAGAACTGACCATTCGGTTCTAAGGTAGTCTCGATTTGGATGTCAATGGTCCGACCACATCCAACTACGACATCATCAAGCAACTGCTGGATGATGGCAACCTAAAGGTGGATCCGTAACTTTCTTTCGGGGCCGGGCTTGCCTGGCCCCTGTTTTTTCCTCAAGGGGATGGATAAGATAGCGGCAGTAGAGGAGAGGGGTAATCATGCAGTCATTCAACTGGGTCGACATTGATGGCATCCGTTATAGCTGGGATGGGCAGGGGAACATTACCTGCGCAGGCCAGTTTGGCTATCAGGCCTCGATCGCGGGGGATCGGCTGGATGGGATGGAGATTGAGAATGAGGCCGGTGATGTAGCGGGCTCGCTCTATGTTGACTTTGCTACGGCCTCTATCACTTATGTGCCGGTCATGGATACCGAGTCTGCCCATAACATGATTCTGGTTGGCCATCATCAGGGGCAGCAGGAGTATCCGCTGGCCAGTTTTCACTCTCCGTTGTTGCAAGATTTGCTAGGGCCATCTGATACCATTCCTTGGTCTGCGATGGAGGAGGATAGTGGTGGCACCAATATCGGACAGGCGGTGCAAGGACACGTTCTGTCGTGGGACTCGTTCCATTTCGATGATGAGGTGTTGGTCTGTGGCGCGGCTCCTGAGCTGGATATGGCAAACCAGAGCCAGGATCCCGGCAGCATGGTCACCATTAGTCTCGATCTGACCAATCAGATACTGGATCAGATCCCCCCCTTGCACGATATATAAATCCCGTAGCTGCACGGGCATAATGGCCTCAATCTTTCCGATTGAGGTTTTTTTCTATGTGGCGTCCCCTTCTTACTCTTTCCGCTCTGGTTGTCAGTGCTCCGCTGCTGGCGATTGAAGTGCCGCAAGCGCCCCATCTGGTGGTGAGCGGTTATGCCGAGCAGAAGACCGAACCCGATATGCTTACCCTCAATGTGGCGGTGAGCGCACTGGATAAGCAGGGCCTCAAGGCCAAGCAGCAGGTTGATACCAAGGTCGCAGCCTTTTTCAGCCAACTGGAAGGGTTGGGGATCAAGCGCAGCGATGTTGAGGCTGGCAACCTGATGGTCTCTCCGGAATATCAGTATGGCGAGAACAAGAAGCCGGTATTGTTGGGATACCGTGCTCAGCGACAATTGGCGGTGAAGTTCTATCAGCTGGATAAATTGAGCCCCCTGATGGATACCGCCCTCAAAGCCGGGCTGGAGTCCGTATCCCAGATTGAGTACGGGTTGAAATCGCCGCAGGTCATCAAGGAGCAGGCCCGTCTGAATGCCGTTGAGGATGCCAAAACCAAGGCTGAATCTCTGGCCAAAGCGTTTGGGATGAAGCTTGGCAAGGTCTACAGTGTGGAGTACCGCAATGCTTCGCCCATTACCGCCTACAGCCGCAACCTGAAGGTAGTGCAGGCCATGGCGATGGCTGCACCTGCGGCGGATATGGCGGACAACAGCTATCAACAACAGCAGATCACGGTAAGTGATAATATCGAGGCTGTTTTCTTGCTGGAGTGATGCCCATCGTTGAAGTCCAGTCATGAATAACCCCGCCATTTGCTGCGGGGTTTTTATTGCGCATCGATGC
>NZ_JAYJLJ010000050.1:0-2613 GCF_051948815.1 Aeromonas sp. Lyrl_2 | reverse complement strand
TGCATATTCCGGCCGATCATGAACACCAATTCCGATTCAACGTGAACACCATTTCCGGACCAATGTGAACGCTCATTCCGGTTCAACCTGAACACTTCGCCCCTCCTTTCCGGAAACAGTGTTCAACATCCCGGAATCACTGTTCACATTCACCGGAATCATCCTTAACGCATTGATTTAAAAACCTTTGATACGCTCTCCCTTTTGCCAGGGAAGAGCCTATGTCTGCCAAGAGGATTGCAATGCGTAAAATTCGTGAAGTGCTGCGACTGCGGCTGGAAGCTGACCTCTCTGTTCGCCAAATCAGTATCTGTACCAAGGTCAGTGTCGGCTCCATCCAGAAACTCCTCAAAAGTGCCCAGGCGCTCGGCCTTACCTGGCCCTTACCTACCGAGCTTGATGATGGCCGACTGGCTGCCCTGTTCTATCCGCAGGCCGATACCACCATCTCGGCCCGCCATGTTGTGCCGGATTGGCCCTCTGTCCATCAGGAGCTCAAGCGCAAGGGGGTCTCCAAACAGCTGCTCTGGGAGGAGTACACCCAGCGCTATCCCAATAGCTGTTACAGCTACTCCCAGTTCTGTGACCGTTACAAGTCCTGGTGTCAGTTGCAAAAGCGCTCCATGCGCCAGATCCACAAGGCGGGGGAAAAGCTCTTTATCGACTACTGCGGGCCCACGGTGCCCATCGTGTCGCCGACTACGGGTGAGGTCCGTCAGGCACAAGTCTTTGTCGCCGTGCTCGGTGCGTCCAACTACACCTTTGCCGAGGCCACCTGGTCCCAGTCACTGCCGGACTGGCTGCAAAGCCATGTCCGTGCCTTTGAGTTTTTCGGCGGGACACCGGTACTGCTGATCCCCGACAACCTCAAGAGCGGTGTCAGCAAGGCTTGCCGATACGATCCCGAGCTCAACCCCAGCTACCAGCAGTTGGCCGAGCACTATCAGGTGGCGGTGATGCCAGCTCGCCCTTACAAGCCTAAGGACAAAGCCAAGGCCGAGGTGGGTGTGCAGATCGTCGAGCGCTGGATCCTGGCTCGTCTACGCCATCAGACCTTCTTCTCGCTTGCCGAGCTAAACCAGTGCATCCGGGCTTTGTTGAATGAGCTCAACGAGCGCCCGTTCAAGCAGCTGCCCGGTAACCGACGCGAGGCGTTTGAGCAGTTGGACCGCCCGGCACTGGGGTCACTACCGGTGCATCCCTATCGCTATGTCGCCATCAAAACGGTCAAGGTCAACATCGACTATCACGTCAGTTATGAGCAGCACCATTACTCGGTGCCGCACCAGTATGTGGGTCAGCAACTGGAGCTCCATGCGGGCGATACCCTGCTTCAGGTCTATCACCAGCAACAGCTGGTCGCGAGCCATCCGCGTAAAACCATCCCGGGGATGAGCACACTCCCTGAGCACATGCCGGAACGTCACAGCAAGCAGCAACGCTGGACGCCAGGGCGTCTTAAGCAGTGGGCTGCCGACATCGGACCGGGCACCTTGTGCTGGGTTAGCGAACGGCTGGCAGAGAAAGCCCATGCCGAGCAGGCATACCGACTCTGCCTGGGACTGCTGAGTCTTAGCCGGGAGTATCCGCCATCACGAGTCGAAGGCTGTTGCCAGCTGGCCAACCGGGAAGGACTGGTGCGGCTCAAGCAGCTCAAGTCGGTGCTGACCAGTGGCCGCGACCAACTGCCCGCAAGTCCGCTCAGTTATCCAGAACTGCCGCAAGAGCACGAGAACATCCGCGGCCCCCAGAGCTTCCACTAACGAGGAAAAAACCCATGACCCAACAAACGCTGACCCGCTTGAGACACCTGAAACTGACTGGCATGGCGGATGCCGTGCAACAACAACTGGAACAGGCAAGTACCTACGAAGGGCTGCCCTTCATCGAGCGGCTAAGCCTGCTGGTCGAACACGAACAACTGAGCCGGGAGCAGCGTAAACAAGCTCGGCTGGTCAAGCAGGCGAGGCTCAAACTCCAGGCCACGGTGCAAGAGGTGGACTACCAGTCTGCACGCAACCTGGAGCGGTCACAGGTGGCAAACCTGGCCCAAGGAGAGTGGCTGCGCCGGGGCCAGAACCTGCTCATTACCGGCCCCTGTGGCTGCGGAAAAACCTACCTAGCCTGTGCGCTGGGCTACCAAGCCTGTCAGCAGGGGCACAGCACTCGTTACTACCGGCTGCCGCGTCTGCTACTTGAGCTGAGCCAGGCCAAGGTAGATGGCAGTTACGCCAGACTGCTGGGTCAACTGGCAAGGATAGAGCTGCTGATCCTGGATGACTGGGGACTGGAAGCGGTGAATGCCGAGCAGCGCAACGCCCTGCTGGAGATCATGGATGATCGGTACGGGAAATACTCGACGGTCGTGGTCAGTCAGCTGCCAACGGAAGAGTGGTACGCGAGCTTGGGGGACAACACTCTGGCAGATGCGATCCTGGACCGGCTGATGCACAACGCTCACCGGCTGTCACTGAAGGGAGAATCGATGAGAAAGAGGAGAAGTGAGTTGACCCAATCTGAACACTCGAGTTAGAAACGGGGTGACGTGAGCGCGTTAAGGATCAGGGTGTTCACGTTGGCCGGAATGGCTGTTCAACTTCGCCGGAATACGCA
>NZ_JAYJLJ010000049.1:0-2735 GCF_051948815.1 Aeromonas sp. Lyrl_2 | reverse complement strand
CGGCACATAGGGGGTTCTGAGTAGAGAAATGCTAGTTGAAAATGTGTACACCTATTTCAGGACTAGACACAATCTGCCGAATGAATCAGCTAAACAGCATAAATTTCGCCCCCACCAGCAGCATCAGCAGAGCAAATGCCTGCTTGAGGCGTCTTGGTGACAATCGGTGTGCCAGCTTGGCACCAAGGCGGGCAAACTGGGTACTGGTCAGCACAATGCCCAGCAGGGCGGGCAGATAGATGTAGCCCACACTCCACTCGGGCAGATCGGCATGATCCCAACCCGCATAGAGGTAGCTGAGGCTCCCCGCCAGCGCGATGGGTATGCTGCAGGCTGCAGAGGCAGCGACCGCATTGCGCATTGGCACCGAGTTCCAGCTCAGATAAGGGACAGTGAGCGAGCCACCGCCAATACCAAACAGGGCTGACATCCAGCCAATGATGGTACCGGCAATGCCTGTGCCGAGCGGCCCCGGCATATGGCGCTCCGCTTTGGGTTTAAGGTTGAGCCCCATCTGTAGCGCCATGCTCCAGGCGAAGCAGCCGATGATGATATTGAGGGTGCTGGTGCTGAGCAGATTGGCGGTCATGCCGCCGAGCCAACCCCCAATCAGCATGCCGGCGCCGAGTCGGCGGATCATCACCCAATCGACGGCGCCCGCCTCCCGGTGGGCCCGCAGCGAGCTGAATCCGGTAAAGATCATGGTGGGCAACGAGGTGCCGAGGGCCAGATGGGTAATGATTTCAGGGTCGATGCCCTGGGCGCGAAAGGTCATGACCAGCACGGGGACAATGATAAGACCGCCGCCGATCCCGAACAGCCCCGCCAGCATACCGGCAAAGGCGCCCAGCAGGAGGTAACCCATAAACAGCATAAAAATTCCTGTGTTAAACAAAAACTGGCCAACACGGCCGGGCAACTGTGGATATCAGCATGAAAAAAAAGAGATGGCGCGAGGGCCATCTCTTCATTGTGCCGGTTAGTGCAGTGGAATGGTACCGTCCATCACCTTGTAGAAGGCCAGCACGGCACAGCCAAGCAGGGCCGCCGTCATTCCCTGCTCCAACCGGTTAAGGCCGCGCAGACCGTGATGCTGACGCGCCTTCCAGTAGATGAAGATGCCCGGGCTGTAGAGCAGCGCCACCAGCAACAGGTACTCCACACCGGCTGCGTAGACCAGCCAGCAGCCGTAAACCGTCGCCACCAGGGCCAGCAGCAGGTCACGCTTGCGCTGATGGGGTTGACCCTGATAGGTCTCCCCTTTCAATGCCAGCTTCAGACCATAAGCGCCAGAGAAGACATACGGCACCAGCGCCGCCGAGGTCGCGATGTTGACCAGCGCCAGATAGGTGCTGCTCTGGAAATAGATGATGATCAGGAAGATCTGCACCAGACAGGTGGAGCACCAGAGCGACACCTGCGGCGAGCCGTTCTTGTTCTCCTTGGCAAACCAGCCCGGGAAGACGCCGGTCTTGCCTGCGATGTAGGGCACTTCAGCGGCCAGCACGGTCCAGCTGAGCAGAGCACCCATCACCGACACCACCAGACCGATATTGATAAGCCAAGCGCCCCAGGGGCCGACCACGGCTTCAAGGATCATGGCGGTCGAGGGGTTCTTGAGCGCCGCCAGCTGCGGCTGGCTCATGACACCCAGCGAGAACAGGGTCACCATCACGTAAAGCGTCAGGGCGCCGAGCAGCGCCAGCACGGTAGCGCGGCCCACATCCTTGCGATGACGGGCACGGGCAGAGACCACCACGGCCCCTTCAATCCCGATAAAGACCCAGAGGGTCACCTTCATGGTGGACTTGACCTGATCCATCACGGAGCCCAGCTCCATGTTGTTCTGGCCCCAGATATCCAGAGTGAAGGTATCCATGTTGAAGGCCAGCAGGATCGCAACACAGAAGACGATGAGCGGCACCATCTTGGCGATGGTAGTGACGATATTCACCAGTGCAGCAACCTGTACCCCGCGCAGCACCAGCGCATGCACCGACCAGATCAGGATGGAGGCCAGCGTGATGGCGACCGGCGTATTGCCGTCACCGAAGATGACGTTGTCAGGCGTATCGAAGAAGTAGCTCAGGGCGCTGAACACTACGATGGCGTAGGAGACGTTGGCCAGCAGTTGGCAGAGCCAGTAACCCCAGGCGGCGTTGAAACCGATGAAATCGCCGAAACCGGCCTTGGCATAGCTGAAGATCCCGCCATCGAGATCGGGGCGGCGCATGGAGAGGTTCTGATAGACTAGCGCGAGACAGATCATGCCAAGACCGGTGATGGCCCAACCCAGGGCGACCGCCCCGGCACTGGCATGCGCAGCAATGTTTTGTGGCAGACTGAAGACCCCGGCGCCGACCATGGAGCCGATCACCAGCGAAATGAGGGCGCCCAGCCCTAGTTTCTTGTCCATTTCAATCCTGTTTATTTAGGCGGCGGCAGAGCGTCCGTATTCATACTGCGCGCAATATGGGAGGGGCTGGGAATCCTGACCCCGTGAAAAAGGCGGCAACTATATTGCATGACTATTCCGACCGCAATCCCTCGTCCCGTCAATCATGCACCGCCTTGACCGCGCGCAATTTTACAGCACTGACCCATATGGCCTGTGAGCTGGCTCAAATTAACCAAGACCCATTGATATTTCTCATTTTTCTGCCAACACAACCTGACTCGCATGGTTCCTATGCATCGCCATTCAGGCACTCTCTGTATAAATAATCTGCATAAAA
>NZ_JAYJLJ010000048.1:0-2779 GCF_051948815.1 Aeromonas sp. Lyrl_2 | reverse complement strand
CCCTCCGATTGTTGTTCCGCTGGATGCTTCAACCAGGGATCAGCTTATCTTGAGCTGGGCCAATTACCGTAACTGTTACCTAAAAGGATTTTCTCATGACAAAGCGTCCACCCAAAAAGCCACCAGTCCTTTACTTTTTCCCTCAGCTCACGCTCATGGAGGAGGGAGGCAAGGTGTCTTTTCAGATGATCTCGAATCTTCAGGAGGCACTGAGCCGAAGGCCGCCCAGCTTGGATTTTCGTTTGATAGCCCGTATGCGCTTTGCAGAGGGTGAAGACGACACGCCCGTCATGTTGCCGGGTGTTTGGGGTTATTGCGATTGTCATGGATGGCAGTTTGATTCAACCGCCGTTCCCAATCCTTTCGGCTTCATGCCGTTCCCAGATGAAGTGATCCATTGATTTACCTCGCGGGATACCTGGAGTTGCGTTCCTGGTATCCCGCTAACCACGACAACCTAGATAGGAGGCCATCATGGCTAAAGCGGATATTACCACCAACAGCTTCGACTCTCTTCGTTCCCTGGATATGTCTATCAGGGCCTTTGTTGAGTTTGCTCATGTTCTACCCGAAGATGATCGTGTAGCTCCACTTCTCCTGGTGTTAGCAGACCGTATCGAGAGTGATTTTATCTGGATGAAGAATGACACCATTCGGCTTTGGGCCCCCATCGAGGAGGAGGAGGACGACGAGCGAGCCGAGTGAGGAGGACCGACGACGACGAGGGGGGCCATCAGGCCCCCCTCGTCATTTTGGTAACAGTTACCATAAATGCGTGGTATATTTGGTAACAGTTACCAAAAAGGCCGCTATATGAAAGACGTCAACGACAATCAAACTCAGGATCTCCTCCCGATTAAGCGCCCACGTGGCCGTCCTCGCACTGGTAACGCCAAGACCCCAGCAGAAAAGCAGGCGGCATATCGCCAGCGACTGGCTATGAATACGGTAACGGTTACCTTTAATCGAGTGGATATACCGGCAATCAAGCTCCTCATAGCTAACCCTAATCCTGCCCTCGATGTTGACCAGGGCACGCTGGATCGTATTGCTCAAGCGCTGTTCGCTGCGGCCCTATGAGTCAATCGCTAAATCGTGGGGGCCCCACTTGTGGGGTTCCGATTTAGTGGTTTACTCCTCCACCCGTCTTTAAGAATTGGGCAGGGGATTGGGGGGATCACTTCTCCCCCAATCCCTTAATAAACCGCTTTGGATCTATCGGAGTCAGCGGAACCCTGAACGCGAAGCGCCCTCCGTAGGGTCCCGCGGGGGGGCGAAGCCCGCAGGCCTTGCTTGTTCAGTAACCAAAGGAGTACGATTTGTTGTCCGTCTCCCAAACTCCATTAGCCGGATAGGGGCGAAAAGAAGTAGGCAGGAGCGCCAGCGCACGAGCAGCCAACGCCGAAAAAAGAAAGCCCCCGCAAGGTCTGAACCACCTTCGGGGGACGGTCACCCACTCAACCGTTAACGCATCACAGGTGACGTCATGATCTTACATCATTTTGCCGCCTTCTCCATAGCGAGAGGGCGACATGAATCGAGAAAGTAGAGCTTCGGGGGCTGGGCCCCTTGGTATAGTTACCAGAAACTCTTCCCCCACTGTTTTCGTGGACCACGAAACAGGTGAAATACACCCCGCTGAAATCAATAGCGATGGGTTTTATCGCCTCATTACCACCCCCGAACAAGCCCGTGCCAAGCGTTGGGCTCGTAAGTCTGTCGTTAACCGGATCCTTCCGGAGTCTCGTGTCTCTAAGTGCATGAACTGGCGGCGGCCCGTCCCTGGTTATGGGTTGGCTGAGATTGATGTCTGCAAGGGCTCTCATGGTAAAGCGTTCTATCAGGGCTTGATGGCCTGTGGTGATATTTGGGGTTGTGCTTGCTGTGCCGGCAAGGTCTCCGAGCGTCGCCGTCTTGAGCTGCAAGCAGCTATTGCGTCAGCCACCGCCCTTGGTTGGTCTACCCATTTCGTTACTCTCACTGTTCCTCATGGCATCGGTGATGACCTTGATTTGCTGCTGGAGGCTCTCAGCGGCTCTCTGAAGCGTCTTAGTACTGGCAAGTACTCCATCAAGCGCCAGTTGTCTGAGCGCTTCCCTGGTAGCGTCCTGCATGGCTACATTCGCGCTAGTGAGGTAACCCACGGCTTAGATAATGGCTGGCATCCACATTTTCATATCCTGGTGTTCACCTCTTCCGACCTAGCCCCCCAGGATCTTTGGGCTGTGTATTCTCCTGCTTGGCAACGAGCTTGCCGCTTGTCCGGTTTGCCTGAGCCGTCAGACCTCCATGGCTGCACCGTCCAGGACGGCACCAAGGCGGCAATCTATGCCAGCAAGTGGGGTTTGGAGGATGAAATGACCAAGGCCCACACCAAGCAGTCGAGGGGAAAGGGTGCCACGCCGTTCGGCTTGCTCGATGCCATTCTCGATGGCGAAGACCCTGTTTATCCAAAGGCTCTGGCTACTGCCTTGTTCGTCCAGTTCACCAAGTCTTTCAAGGGACGGCGTCAGCTTTTTTGGAGTGTGGGTTTGCGGGACAAGCTGGATCTTGCCCCTGAGCTTTCGGATCAGGAGCTGGTCGAGCTTCCAGAGGATGAGCGAGCTGTGCAGTTGGCCACCCTGGATGATGACGATTGGCGGGCTATCCGCCGCTTCCGTCAGGAGGCCCATATTCTGACTGTTGCGGAGTCAAACCCCTCTTTGCTTCGGCAGGTTGTGCAGTCCCTGCGCGATGCGATGCCTGTTCAGGAGCCTCCTGTGCCTGCTGATGCCGCCCC
>NZ_JAYJLJ010000047.1:0-3970 GCF_051948815.1 Aeromonas sp. Lyrl_2 | reverse complement strand
CTAGGGAAAGGAGTATCGCAATAATGAGTCATGCTGCTGTCAATGACCGCCCGGCCAGCCCTCCCAAAGGTTGGCTGAACCGTTTCCTCAATGGCGTCGAGAAAGCCGGTAACAAATTACCCGACCCCGCCATGCTGTTCCTCTACGCCTTGCTGATCGTCTGGGTCGGCTCCTGGGTGTTGTCACAATTCCAGTTTGATCTGGTCAATCCCCGTACCGGGGAGGCGGTAGTGGTCAACAACCTGCTGACCGGTGCCGGTCTGGCCGAGTTTCTCTCCACCATGGTGACCACCTTTACCGGCTTTGCCCCGCTCGGGATCGTGCTGGTGGCCATGCTCGGGGTCGGGGTGGCCGAGCAGTCCGGTTTTATCAATACCGGTCTGAAAAAGTTGCTGAAAGTGACGCCTGCCCGTTTTCTCACTCCCATGCTGATCCTGGTGGCGATCGTCAGCCATACCGCCGCAGATGCGGGTTATGTGCTGGTGATCCCCATCGGTGGTATCATCTTCCACGCTGCCGGACGCCATCCGCTGGCGGGGATCGCCGCTGCCTTTGCCGGTGTCTCCGGCGGTTTTGCCGCCAACTTCCTGCCCTCCGGCGGGGATGCGCTGCTGCAGGGCTTTACCCAGTCCGCCGCTCAGTTGCTCGATCCTGACTACATGGTCAACACCCTGTGCAACATCATCTTTACCGGTGCCTCTTCGCTGCTGATCATCTGTGTCGGCTGGTTCATCACCGAAAAGGTGGTGGAGCCGCGCCTCAAGCATGTGGCGCTCAACGAGGATCTGGAGAGTGCCGACGAGATGGGGTGCTACAGCGCGCAAGAGAGCCGGGCCTTCAACTGGGCCGGGTTTGCCATGCTGGCGGCTATCGTGCTGCTGGCGCTGGCGCTCTCCCCGAGTGACTCACCGCTGCGTGCTGCTGATGGCTCTCTGACCACCTTCGCCGCGCCAGTGATGAAGTCCATAGTGCCGCTCATCTTCCTGCTCTTTATCCTTCCCGGGATTGTCTACGGCTTTGTCGCAGGCAGCTTCAAGAGTGGCAAGGATGTGATCGATGCCATGTCGGCCACCATGAACAAGATGGGCTCCTACATGGTGATGGCCTTCTTCTGCGCGCTCTTTATCAAGGCGTTTGGTGACTCCAATCTGGGCACCCTGCTGGCCCTCTCCGGTGCCGAAGTGCTCCATGCGCTGGCGCTGCCCGGTGAGGTGACCATCGTCGGGATGATCCTGCTCACCGCCACCGTCAATCTGGTAGTCGGCTCGGCCTCCGCCAAGTGGGCGCTGATCAGCCCGATCCTGGTACCCATGTTGATGGCGGTGGGGATCTCCCCCGAGCTGACCCAGGCGGCCTATCGGGTCGGGGATTCTGCTTCCAATATCATCACCCCGCTGATGGTCTTCTTCCCGCTGGTGGTGGTCTATTGCCAGCAGTATGTGAAGAGCACCGGGATCGGTACCCTGGTCTCCATGATGCTGCCCTACTCGCTGGCCTTCCTGGTGAGCTGGACGATTTTCCTGCTGCTCTACTGGGCGCTCGGCTTCCCGCTCGGGTTGCAAGCCCCTTACGTCTATCCGGCCCCTTAAGCTGGGTGTGCGAGGGAGCCTTGGGCTCCCTCGTTTTTTTCGCTATGGTGTTACCTCATTTTGGAGGTGCCATGAATCAGACCATCGATCTTATCCTTTCCCATCGCTCCATTCGTCAGTTCACTGCCGAGCCGATCGCCCCGCAGCAGCTGGATGCCATTCTCGCCGCCGCCCAGTCCGCCTCAACCTCGAGCTTTTTGCAGGTGACCAGTATTGTGCGAGTCTGCGAGCCCGAGGCGCGTCAGCAGTTGGCCATGCTGGCGGGCAATCAACCCTATGTGGTGCAGGCGGCCGAGTTTCTGGTGTTCTGCGCCGATTACCACCGCCACACCCAGATCGTGCCCGAGGCCCAGACCGGCTATGCGGAGCAGTTGCTGATCGGAGCCATCGACGGCGCCCTGATGGCGCAAAACGCCTTGCTGGCGGCGCAGTCGCTGGGGCTGGGCGGGGTCTATATCGGCGGCATTCGCAACCATCCGGCCGAGGTGAGCGAACTGCTCGGCTTGCCCCATCAGGTGATCCCGCTGTTTGGCCTCTGCCTTGGTCATCCTGCCCAGCAGCCGGAGCAGAAACCCCGTCTGCCCAGGGGATTGGTGGTGCATCAGGAGCGCTACCAGCACGAGCTGGATCGCGGCCTGCTGGCCCGGTACGATCAGCAGATCGCGGACTACTATCAAGCCCGCAGCAGCAACAACAAGCAGCAGACTTGGAGCGGCCAGATCCGCGCCATTCTGGGCAAGGAGTCCCGCCCTTTCATGCTGGGATTCCTGCAATCGCGGGGCTTTAACCTCAAGTAATGGCGCTGATGGGCGATACTATGGGGAGGTGACCGTCATGGTCATCATCCCCTGATCCTGCAATCTCTCCCTCAGACCGGGGGCACAGCTTGGTGACAAATCGTGGGCAAGGGGGGATCTGCAGGCTACCTTAAGTGGGTAAGCTGTTGTAGGATCACGCAATTGGATAGGAACAGGGGTTTGGACATCCTATGATTTTAACTTTGGTATTGCTGTCTATTGGCGCACTCCTGTTTTTGGTTATCGCCTATAACGTGGTGCAGCAATATAAGCAGAAGGCAGAAGCGGACAAGCGTCACGCCGTTGCCAGACACAAGACGGTGGCTGACGAGACCGAAGAGGTGTTGCTGAACGTCAATCTGGTGCCTTTCTCCAAGAACATGGTGTTGCTGTTGCAGCACCGGATCCTCGATGCCTATCGCGCTATCGCCCAGGTGATGCCGAACAATCAGATCAAGCAGCGCATCGTTGATGTGCAGACCCAGATCAAGAATGTACAGGAGAACTACAGCGTGCAGGATGAGGGGCAGTTCAAGACCCCGGAGTCCGATCGTCAGGCGATCCAGATGCTGCAGCTGGTCAAGAAGATGCGGGCCGTACTGCGAGTCGAGCACAACAAGGGCAAGATTGACCCTCAGGGATTTGCCCAGGAAGAGCGCCGCCTCGAGCTGATGCAGCTCAAGATCAATATCTCCAATCTGGTCAAGCGGGCGATGGATGCCCGCATTCAGGGCCAATATGGTACATGCCGCCAGCTCTATACCAAGGGTCTGTCGGCCATGGCGAGCGTGGGCGACAAGGATCCCTATCTGCTGGCCCGTGAAGAAGATATGCGTCAGGGGCTCAAGGAGCTTGAAGAGCTGCAGCAGCAAAACAGCGCGCAGGATCTGCAAAACATCAAGGACAAGGAAGCCGACGAGCTCGATGTCCTGTTTCAACCCAAGAAGAAATGGTAAGCATGTCCCACCCACTCGATTCCACACTGGGGCCAATGGCCCCATTTGTTTCTCATCTGCTGGCCGAATTGGCCGCCACTGGCGTCATAATTTCACAGCCAACGGTCGATCACCTCTGTTATCGGGCGGCTACCCTGCAGGAGTACCGCGCGCTATGTGCTGTGCTGGCTGAGGCGGGCTGCTTGCTGGTGGAGGGTATGATTGGCGGACGTCCCATCGCCACTTATCAGTTGCATCAGCCTCTGTTGGCTGGTGAGGTACAGGTACCCTGTATCGAGCTGGCTGCACCGAAACCGGGTCGCGTCCATCAGGCGGGGCTGGAACATATCGAGCTGGTGGTTACTTCACTGCAAGATCTGGTAGCGCGCTATCCCGAGCAGCCATTCAAAACCGGCAACATGCAGGATACCCGCAACCCCGATATTGGCCTGATGTTGCCCTCCGGACAGATCAAGTTTCATCTGCGCTCGCTGGCTGAGGTGATCGCCGAAGAGGTGGCGACCGGTGCTGTGGTCGCGGTGCCTGCGGATTATTTCGATCAGGAGTGATCCTGCTCTAAATACGGTGCGAGCCTGACAGGCTCTTGAATAACGCAGCAAAAGGGGTCACCGGTGTGACCCCTTTTGTT
>NZ_JAYJLJ010000046.1:0-4353 GCF_051948815.1 Aeromonas sp. Lyrl_2 | reverse complement strand
TTAAGTGATAACGTAAATAAAGTCTGATTTCCATAACAAGAAACCGCAGCCCAAGGGCTGCGGTTTTTTATTGGCTCAACCTGTTGGCTCCAGACGCCAACAAGGTCCACCGACCTTACGCACGGCGCCAGCTGGTCTTGCCGGCGCTATCTTCCAGCACGATACCCATCTCGGTGAGACGGTTGCGGGCGGCATCCGCCGCGGCCCAGTTCTTGTCGGCACGGGCCTGATTGCGCTCGGCGATCAGGCGCTCGATCTCGGCAACTTCTTCGTCCGCTTCATCACCCTTCAAGAAAGCCTCGGGATCTTGCTGCAGGATGCCGAGCACGGCGCCCAGTTCACGCAAACGGGCACCGAGGCCAGCTGCAACGGCCATGTCTTCACCCTTCTGGCGGTTGATCTCGCGCACCAGATCGAACAGGGCGGAGTAGGCTTCCGGGGTGTTGAAGTCGTCGTCCATCGCTTCCTTGAAGCGCGCTACCTGCTCGTCGCCACCGGCAGCAGCGGCTACCGGCAGATCGCGCAGGGCGGTGTACATCCGCTCCAGCGCGGCGCGGGCTTGCTTCAGGTTATCTTCCGAGTAGTTGAGCTGGCTGCGGTAGTGGCCAGACATCAGGAAGTAACGGACGGTTTCGGCGTCGTAGTGTGCCAGCACATCGCGGATGGTAAAGAAGTTGCCAAGGGATTTGGACATCTTCTCTTTATCCACCATCACCATGCCGCTGTGCATCCAGGTATTGACGTAGTCGCCACCGTGGGCGCAGCAGGACTGGGCGATCTCGTTCTCGTGGTGCGGGAACTGCAGATCGGAGCCGCCGCCGTGGATGTCGAAGTGGTTGCCAAGGTGCTTGGAGTTCATGGCGGAGCACTCGATGTGCCAGCCAGGACGGCCCGGGCCCCAAGGGCTTTCCCAGGTCGGTTCGCCCGGCTTGGACATCTTCCACAGCACGAAGTCGAGCGGGTTGCGCTTGGCATCGACCACGTCGACGCGGGCACCGGCTTGCAGCTGCTCCAGATCCTGACCGGAGAGCTTGCCGTAGTCGGCGTAGGATTCGACGATAAACATCACATCGCCGTTATCCGCCACGTAGGCGTGCTCTTTTTCCAGCAGGGATTGCACCAGCTCGATGATCTCTTCGATGTGCTGGGTGGCGCGCGGTTCGATATCCGGGCGCACCATGCCGAGGGCGTCGAAGTCGGCGTGCATGTCGCCAATCAGACGCTCGGTCAGCTCGTCGCAGGTCACTTGGGTCTCGGCGGCACGCTTGATGATCTTGTCATCCACGTCGGTGATGTTGCGCACGTAGGTGAGGTCGTAACCGGCGTAACGCAGGTAGCGAGCCACCACATCAAAGGCGACGAAGGTGCGGCCGTGGCCGATATGACAGTGATCGTAGATGGTGACACCACACACATACATGCCCACCTTGCCCGGGTGGATAGGTTTGAATTCTTCTTTTTGACGAGTGAGTGTGTTGTATATCTTCAGCATCTTCTAACCACTGCCTGTGAGTAAAATGGTTGGTCATGATACCCCGTTCAGGGGCAGAAAACGAGGCAGAAAACGTGGCCAATCCCGCCTGCCAGCACGGTTACGGCGCCAGAGAGACTATGCCGCCAGCCCCTGATGGGCTAGAATTGCCACCACTTTATGCCATACACCTGCGGGCACTTTGTCGTCCGCATCAAATGAAAGGACATATCATGGTCACTCTGCACACCAATCACGGCGACATCACCCTCACCCTGAACGCTGAAAAAGCCCCGGAAACCGTGGCCAACTTCCTGCAATACTGCCGTGACGGTCACTACGACAACACCATTTTCCACCGCGTTATCGACGGCTTCATGATCCAGGGCGGCGGCTATGCCCCGGGCTTTGAAGAGAAAGACACCCGCGCCCCCATCAAGAACGAAGCGGCCAATGGTCTGTCCAACAAGATCGGCACCATCGCCATGGCCCGCACCATGGAGCCGCACTCTGCCAGCGCCCAGTTCTTCATCAACGTGAACAACAACGACTTCCTCGACTTCAAATCCGCTACCACCCAGGGTTTCGGCTACTGCGTATTCGGTGAAGTGACTGCCGGTATGGACGTGGTCAACAAGATCAAGGGCGTCAAGACCGGTAACTACGGCCGCATCCACCAGGACGTGCCGGTAGAAGACGTGGTGATCACCAAGGTGACCCTTGCTGACTGATCTCTGCCGACTCGGCACTGACAAAACTGCGGCCCCGGCCGCAGTTTTTCCATCTGCCGCCCCCACTGCCAGCCCAAACTGGCGCCGCCTCGACTATCTGGCCCACGGCAACCCGCGCCAGCGCTCGGCCCATGCCCTGCTCACCACCGGTGTGTGGGATGAGCTGGCCGCGCAGTGCAGCGATATGGCGCTGGTGAGCACGCTCGCCATCGGCCTCGATCGGCCGGGCAGCGATCTCGATATTCTCTGCCAGCATCCAGATCCCGCCGAGTTTGCCGCTACTTTTGCAGAGCAAGGTTGGCAGGCGAGCCACAAGGGCGAGAATATCTGGCTGCTGGAGCGCACCTTTGCCTGTCTCGACCAGAGCTGTGCTGTTAGCGGTTCTGACAAGAGCGAGGCCAGCTGGCCGCTGGAGCTCTATGTCACCCCCGCTCCCATCGAGACGCTGAATGGCTGGCGCCACCTCACCCTGATGGCAGCTTTGCTCGAGCGGTTTGGCGATGCTTTTTACCGCGAAGTGCTGCGCCTGCGCCTTGAAGAGGGATTAAAAGGGGAAGCAGCCATGTGCCGGTTGCTGGGGCTGGCGGGCGATCCTTACGCCGCCCTGCTGACGCTGGAGGGATGCAATCTGGCCGAGCTGTCATGGCAGCCGCCATCCCGTGACGATATCCATACCTCAACTGGCGCGATGGCACCCGCAGCGCACGATTCGTCCCCTGTTGTGTCTACTATCTCTGCCACCCCTGTTTGCCCTGTTTCGACCGAGAGCCCGATCCCCACATCATGAGCACCCTCTTTATCAGTGACATTCACCTCTCTGCCCAGCGGCCCGATATGACCGCGGCACTGGTGCGCTTTCTCGAGCACGACGCCCCCGGCGCCGATGCCCTCTATGTGCTGGGGGATCTCTTCGAATTCTGGATTGGCGACGATGACCCCAATCCGCTCCATCAACAGATGGCCGATGCCTTTTTGGCCCTGAGCCAGCAGAACGTGCCCATCTACTTTATCCACGGCAACCGCGACTTTCTGCTGGGCCAGCAGTTCGCCAAGCGCGCGGGGATGACATTGCTGGGTGACCCTTGCGTGATCGACCTTTATGGGGAGCGGGTGGTGCTGAGCCACGGCGATCTGCTCTGCACCCTGGATGAGGGGTATCAGAAGTTTCGCCGCATCACCCAGCTCAAGTGGCTGCGCTGGCTCTTTTTGCGACTGCCGCTCGCCCGCCGTCAGGCCATCGCCTGCAAGATGCGCGGCCAAAGCCAGATGGAGAATGCCCACAAGAGCCAGATCATCATGGATGTGACGCCAGCGGCGGTGGACGACACCCTGCGTGCCCACGACTGCCGAATGATGATCCACGGCCACACCCACAGACCCGCCATCCACGACTTCACCCTCGATGGCCACCCCGCCCGCCGCATCGTGCTGGGAGACTGGTTCGAGCAGGGCTCGGTGCTGGTCTGTCGCCCCGGCGAGCAGCGGCTGGAAATGCGGGCGCTGGCAGAGGCTTGATAGCCCGCAGTCCGGTTGACCACAAAGCCCCCAGCCTCCATCACTCCCCATCGTTCGCGCCATCCGGTTCACTGCCCATCAGGCGCGAGCGAATAAGTGGCGATAGCTCACAGATCAGCAAAGCAAACCTGCACTCCTCCTTCAGTCCCCGGGTTGTGTGAACCCCGTCACCTTGCCCCTTGCCAATTGAGAGGATGATGGCGCTCAGGCAGAAAGGTCTTTCTCGCCAGCTATTTCAACAAGTTGAGGTTTATATGCCTGACAGCAATGCGGTCGCTCACCCGTTCGATGCCAAGAAGATCAATGTCAACGATCCCTATGAGATGAAGCAGTGGGTCAAAATGTTCGAGTGCACCGAAGTCCAGCTGAAACGGGCGGTCAAAGCAGTCGGCACCTCAGGCAAGGCGATCCGAAAACACCTCAAAAAGTGAGGGCACCACCCCGTCACAAACCCGGCCTCGCTCGCGGGCTCTTCTCATGTTGTAGTGGTCTAATCATCCCGGACACCATTTTAGGTAGTACAGTCACCACCATGACCTGAGGTGTTCAATGACAAGATTACATCGCTCATTTACTGCCGAATTCAAACTCGAAGCCGCATCCCTGGTGCTCGACCAGGGATATTCTGTCCCTGAA
>NZ_JAYJLJ010000045.1:0-4603 GCF_051948815.1 Aeromonas sp. Lyrl_2 | reverse complement strand
ATTGTTAGACAACATTGATTCGTTGAAAATTGAGGCAATCCTTAGATTGATTAACACTAAGGAGTTTAGGAATAAAGTTGGCCTAATTAAAATCGACGAAGCTGGCCTCCTAAATATAGAAAAAATGAGTTTCTCTGACTTTGAAAAAATCATGGAGAAGTTGACTAGGGATGCCCATTTCGCCACTACTGAAAATGATGGGTTTGTTCTTTCCACTCGGCAAGAAGATAAAACCATAATTAGTAACTATATAAAAAGTATTGTTGCTATAAAGGATAGTGGGCCCGATTCAAAAAATAATGAGAAAGGTGCTATTGTTATAAGTGTTGGTAGTTCCACGACTTCAGAACCAAAAGAGATAGAAAAAAAATCATCACCTAGTCCATCAAAGAGAACCCGCAAGATATACGAACATTTACTAGACAGTGTTCAATGTCGACCAAATTTAGTGCCAAAGTTAGATGAGATGGTTGATGAGGCTTTAAGGATTAATGTCGTTGCGCAAAAATATTCCAGTGTACTATTATCTCGTGCCATTATAGAAATCACGATTAAGTCGGTAATTAAAAAGAGTGGTTTAGAGGCAGAGATACGAACTGCTTATCGAGATAGAGCATGGGATTTCGAGAACTTGCTAAAGTTTACGAATGAAAACATTCGTAGTATGTCACAAGATGACTCAATACAAAAAGCAATAAAAGGGGCTATAACGAGTCTGCTTACCCATGGTAAGGATGTGATGAACTTGACTAACCATAATGAAATACAGTCTCTTTCAGAGAAAGAAGCCTTATATATCAAAAGAATAGTTCAAACCTTTGCTAATGCTTTTTTTGAAGCGCTATCTACAAAATGATGGTCTTGTGATAGTATGTCAGCCAGTTTTTTAGGGGGAACCTTATGAAGGTTTATGAGAAAGAGTCGCTAGAGCAGTTGAAGAAAAAGACAGTAAGGACTCTCGCTGGGATCCCCCATATATCTGGCGATGTGTCTCCTTTTAGATATCCAGGTGGAAAGGGTAAATTATCTCGTTTTCTCGCATATTTTTTAGTATCCAATGACTTGGTTGGTTCTCGATTGGTTGAGCCATTTTGTGGAGGAGCTGGCGGTACATTACCATTATTGGAAGCTGGTTTGATAGACCGTTTAGTTTTGAATGATCTAAATCCCGCCATGTATAGCTTCTGGTATAGTGTTAAACACCATCCCGATGAGCTTATTAGACTAATAAGGTCTGAGCCTGTAAATATAGATGCGTGGCATTATTGGCGTGATGTTTATAGCGATTCCTCATCAAGTATCATTGAGCGAGGGTTTTCTGCATTTTTTCTAAATAGAACAAATCGTTCAGGTATTTTGCACGCTGGACCAATTGGTGGCAGGATGCAAACTGGTGATTATAAAATAGATTGTAGATTTAATAAGCCAAGCTTGGAGAAGCGGGTTGAGAATATAGCTCTGCTTTCTGATAAAATCGATGTTCACTCAATGGATGCGTCGATATTAATATCTGATTTTTCAGATGAAGATGACTTTATTTATGCTGACCCTCCGTATGTTAAAGAGGGTAAAAATATTTATAAAAAATTCTGTTTCGATGATGAATTGCATCGCTCATTCTCCGAAACAATTAAACGTGCATCATCTAAATGGTTAATATCATATGATGATCACCCTTTAGTTCATTCACTATATTCAAAATCTGGTATAAACGTTGTCGAATTTAGCTATGTAATGAATCGTGCAAGGGTTGGGAGAGAGCTACTTATCGCATCATCTCACCTAACTCTTCCCGTTATGCCTACTTCAACAATAAAATCTCAAGTGGAGTTAAGTCACGCTTGTATGTAATCGCCAGTTTCTAGCTAGTGAGAAACTTAAGCCGATAGGGTTAATATATCCATTATGTATTATAGGGGAGTCAGCTCATCACTAACTCCCTCTATATACAATGATTTTTTGTCGCTATAACAATTACATAGACTTGTAATCTAGTTAGTAAAATAATAGCCATCTTCTCCCATGCCACACGATGAGGTGCATGCAGCCTCGAAATGTTGTGCTGTGTTCGGGTAAATCCTCCATATTTCGATGACCATACTCTCTACAACTTGGCTTGCTCAACGGTCTGGTTGAACAGGTCGGTCTAGCTAGGCAAGTAGCTAATCAGTTGAGTTCACTAATATCCCTTCATGTATGATGCAGGCTAGACCAAACACTGCCAATGACCACTGATTTCTGTATATAATTACAGTATTTAGGTGGGGGCTATGGCAGTAAGAAAACAGAAATCTGGCAAGTGGCTTGTCGAGATCTACCCTGAGGGGCGGCCCAGCAAGGCAAACCCCAACGCACCTCGGATCCGCAAGTTGTTTGCCACCAAGGGTGAAGCGCTGGCGTTCGAGCGCTTTGTGCTGGACCCGGACAAGGGCAAGCCTTGGCTAGAGGGGCAGGGGGAACCGGCAGACGACCGGCGCCTCTCTGATCTGGTCGAACTCTGGTTTGGCCGCCATGGACAAAGCCTGCGTGATGGTGAGGCTCGTAAGTCCAAGCTGCTGACAGTCTGCCAGTCCCTCGGAGACCCGCTGGCGGTCAACTTTACCGCTCGCGATTTTGCTGCCTACCGTGAAGCTCGCCTCTCGGGTGATATCACCGACCGACGCGCCATCAATCAAGAGAAGCAAGGCGTCACTCCCAATACAGTTAACCGCGAACATGCCTACCTGCGGGCGGTATTCAATGAACTGAAAAGGCTAGGGGAGTGGCTGGGGGAAAACCCCCTCGATGGGCTGCGTGCCTACAAAGTTGCCGAAGCCGAGCTCGCCTTTCTCTACCCTGACGAACTCAAGCGCCTGTTGACCGCTTGCGCCGAGAGTCAAAACCCAGATCTGCTGTTGGTGGTTAAACTATGCTTGGCCACCGGCGCACGCTGGTCTGAGGTGGAAGAATTAACCCAGTCTCAGGTATCCCCCAACCGCATCACCTTCACTCGTACCAAGAGCAAGAAGAGTCGAAGTGTCCCCATCAGCCCCGATCTCTATGCCCAGTTGCCGAGAAAGCGCGGCCGCCTGTTCGGTGACTGCTATCGCGCTTTCGAAATGGTGGTCGAACGGGCAGGGCTGGAACTGCCAGCCGGGCAGAATACCCACGTTCTGCGACACACCTTCGCCAGCCACTTTATGATGAACGGCGGCAACATCTTGGTGCTGCAGAAAATCCTGGGCCACTCCACCATCGCCATGACCATGCGATACGCACATTTTGCCCCTGATCATTTGGAAGACGCGGTGAGGCTGAATCCTTTGAGTGTCTGC
Source organism: Aeromonas sp. Lyrl_2 (assembly GCF_051948815.1). Taxonomy (NCBI): domain Bacteria; kingdom Pseudomonadati; phylum Pseudomonadota; class Gammaproteobacteria; order Aeromonadales; family Aeromonadaceae; genus Aeromonas; species Aeromonas sp. Lyrl_2. The sequence continues at coordinate 1,289 of NZ_JAYJLJ010000045.1, read as the reverse complement.
GGTCTCAGCTGATTTTGATTGTTATGAGGCTTTCCTCTGTACTTCTGGTTAGAAGGATTAGATCATATGTCGCTAAACGAGTCAGTAAACGACTGAGGCACAAAAGATAAGCTGCCACAATCTGCAGCCTGTTGGGCATCGAGTGGCTCATAGTGGTTTCTCAATTTTTGCATATTTGTTATTTTAAGGGGGGAGAGTTGAAGTTATCTGAACTGTTAAGGAAAGAAAACAATAATATAGATATTTTTAGAGTTATTGCTGCAAGTATGGTTATTTACGGCCATGCTTATGCTATATCTCCTGAACTAGGAAAATCCGATATTATAGGTCGCCTAATGCAGGTTGACTATTCTGGTTCAATAGCTGTAAAAGTTTTTTTCTTTCTTAGTGGCTTGGTAGTTACTAACTCACTGCTAAATAATGGTGATTTACTTCGCTTTGTTATATCTCGTTTTTTCAGAATTTGGCCAGCTCTCATCCTGTCAAGTATAGTGACAGCCTTTGTTATAGGTCCAATGCTTACCTCTTTATCACTTGTGGATTACTTACACCAGAAAGAGGTATATGACTATGTATTAAAAATTGCTGGGATGAATATTCAATTTACTCTTCCAGGTGTTTTTGTTGATAATCCATATCCGAATTCGGTAAATGGATCGCTGTGGACAATACCCTATGAAGTGTTTGCATATATCTTGTTATTTGCGCTGTATGCAGTTGGGGTTCTGAGCTCCAAAAAGCTTAGTGTGGCAATATTCCTGGTTATTTTGATTGAGCCATTCTTGAGCTCAAGAATGCTGTTTCCTTGGGTTGTCCCAAATCATGAGGTAGATTTTTTAGCGCCATGCTTTGCATTCGGTGCAATCCTTGCTCTTAATAAAGATCTGATAGCAATACGCTTTGCACCTTGTCTTGGATTTGCAGTGCTTTATATTGTGCTGAGAGATACTATTTACTCATCATATTTTGCATACGCATCTATTTTCTTGTTTATACTTTATGCTTCATCAAGGGACTTTATCTTAAAGTTAAAACCAAAAGCTGATATTTCTTATGGTGTTTACCTGTGGGGCTTTCCAGTTCAACAAGTAATGGCTCACTATTTTAGCTCCCATGGTGTTTTGTTTAATCAAATATCATCACTGTTTGTGTCAATTGCTCTTGGATATTTATCTTGGCACTTATGTGAGAAGCACTTTATTAAATATGGTTCGAACGTGTCCATTTTCATTAGGGGTAAATATCAAAGCCTGTCAACTGCTTCGGTAAAGTGATTGTTAATGGTGATT
>NZ_JAYJLJ010000044.1:0-5222 GCF_051948815.1 Aeromonas sp. Lyrl_2 | reverse complement strand
TTAGGTGTTGCTGATGTTCACGGCGCCACCATCTTGACCAACGTTTACTCGCCCCCTGTTTGGAGTAGCTTATGAATCCCTCAATCCGCTTAAGTTTGACGACCCGTTTGCTGCACTGGTCGGTTGCCTTGCTGATGATTGGCCTGACCCTTGTGGGCTATCTGATGGTTAAATTTGAAATATGGGATCTCTATGCCCTGCATAAATCTCTGGGGGTGATTGCACTGATCTTGATCCTGCCCCGCGCCATTCTCCGCCTTGTTAAAGGGTGGCCTGAGCCTGTTCGTCAATATCCTGTTTACGAGGCATTGGCAGCCAGGGCGATCCACTGGGGGTTGCTGATTTCAACGCTGCTTATTCCGGTGTCCGGTCTCTGTTATTCCGCAGCGGCTGGCCGAGGTGTCGCGATATTTGGCTGGTCTATTATCCCGATGAATCCAGATATTCATGATCCTGCCAACGTGATTCCATTCAGTGAATCCGTTCGGGATATTGCCCACACAATCCATATTTATTTGCCATATGTCATGCTGGCATTTTTGTTGGTGCACATTGTCGGGGCGTTGAAACATCATCTGCTGGATAAAGATAATACCTTGCTGCGGATGGTGGGGCGAAAATAACAAAGAGAGGCAACCCTTGTTGTGCCAGAAAATATATATTGGCAGCGGGCTAAATTTATTATCCAGACCGAGTAAAGGACATTGAGAAGATAATGATACCGGTGCGAGTGGTCGCCGCGAGGGCAAGAGACAATACAAGGACACAAGACAAGGGGAGGGGGGCAGAAGCCGTTTGCCCCTGAGCCCCTGTCGACCATCCCTTTGCATGGGGGTTGCGCCGCGTCGGCACCTACCGGTTTTGCATAAATCACCGGTTAGCCAACTCTTTTGCCCCGAAATGGCGCTTTTCGTACTGATAATCTTGGTTTTTTGGCGTTTTGGCCTCCTAAATGAGGGCTACGCCATAAAAAATTCAAAAAACTTCTTTACCAGTGACCAATCCGTGAGTAAACTTCGTCGGCAATATTTTACACCCCCACTTCCTCAACGGTGAGATATTGCCATGCTCAGGATTGCCAAAGAAGCGTTAACCTTCGACGATGTACTGTTGGTTCCCGCCCACTCCGAAGTTCTTCCCAATACTGCCGATCTGCGTACCAAGCTGACCTCCGCCATCAGCTTGAACATCCCGATGATCTCCGCTGCCATGGACACAGTGACCGAAGCCCGTCTGGCTATCGCACTGGCCCAGGAAGGCGGTATCGGCTTTATCCACAAGAACATGTCCATCGAGCAGCAGGCTGCCGAAGTGCGCAAGGTCAAGAAGTACGAGAGCGGCGTGGTCACTGACCCCGTCACCGTGCGCCCTGACATGACCATCGCCCAAATCAAGGAGCTGAGCCACAAGAATGGCTTCGCCGGTTACCCCGTGGTGACTGACGGCAATCAGCTGGTCGGTATCATCACCGGCCGTGACGTGCGCTTCGTGATTGACCTCTCCCAGACCGTTGAACAGATCATGACCCAGAAAGATCGTCTGGTCACAGTGCGTGAAGGGGCCCCTCGTGAAGAGGTGGTTGCCCTGATGCAAAAGCACCGTATTGAAAAAGTGCTGGTGGTGAACGGCGATTTCAAACTCAAGGGCATGATCACCGTTAAAGATTTCCAGAAAGCCGAGCGCAAGCCCCACGCCTGTAAAGATGACAAGGGTCGTCTGCGGGTCGGTGCTGCGGTCGGTGCCGGTGCCGGTAACGAAGAGCGCGTCGCCGCGCTGGTGGAAGCCGGTGTTGACGTGCTGCTGATCGACTCCTCCCACGGCCACTCCCAGGGCGTGCTGGATCGCATCAAGGCCACTCGCGATGCCTATCCGGATCTGCAGATCATCGGTGGCAACGTGGCGACCGCCGCGGGCGCCAAGGCGCTGGCTGCTGCCGGTGTCAACGCCGTCAAGGTCGGTATCGGCCCGGGCTCCATCTGTACTACCCGTATCGTGACCGGTGTCGGTGTGCCCCAGATCACTGCCATCTCCGACGCCGTTGACGCGCTGGAAGGCACCGGTATTCCGGTGATTGCCGATGGCGGTATCCGCTTCTCCGGCGACATCGCCAAGGCCATCGCCGCGGGCGCCAGCTGCGTCATGGTAGGTTCCATGTTCGCCGGTACTGAAGAAGCGCCGGGCGAGATCGAGCTCTATCAGGGCCGCTCTTTCAAATCCTACCGTGGAATGGGTTCTCTGGGCGCCATGTCCAAAGGCTCCAGCGACCGCTACTTCCAGACCGACAACGCCGCCGACAAGCTGGTGCCGGAAGGCATCGAAGGTCGCGTGCCGTACAAGGGCCGCCTCAAAGAGATCATCCACCAGCAGATGGGCGGCCTGCGCTCCTCCATGGGCCTGACCGGCAGCGCCACCATCGACGACATGCGCACCAAAGCTGAATTTGTGCGCATCTCCGGCGCCGGGATGAAAGAGTCCCACGTCCACGATGTGACCATTACCAAAGAAGCCCCCAACTATCGGATGGGCTGATAAAACGGGGCCCTGCGCCCCGTTTTTCCACCCTTTTTTTATCCCGTGCCCTTTGTGACAACATCAGCCTGATGCAGGAATAAAATGACTAAAGACATTCACCAGCACCGTATCCTTATCCTCGACTTCGGTTCCCAGTACACCCAGCTGATCGCCCGCCGTGTGCGCGAAATCGGCGTTTACTGCGAACTGTGGGCCTGGGACGTAACCGAAGAGCAGATCCGCGAATTCAATCCGAGCGGCATCATCCTCTCCGGCGGCCCCGAGTCCGTCACCGAAGCGGGCAGCCCGCGCGCCCCCGAGTATGTGTTCAACGCCGGTGTCCCTGTGTTCGGCATCTGCTACGGCATGCAGACCATGGCCGAGCAGCTGGGTGGCAAGGTGCAATCCTCCACCGAGCGTGAATTCGGTTACGCCAAGGTGGAAGTGCTGGGCGAGGCTGGCAAGAGCAGCGCCCTCTTGCGCAACATCGAAGATGCCATCGCCGACAACGGCAATGCCCTGCTGGATGTCTGGATGAGCCACGGTGACAAGGTCACCACCATTCCGGCCGACTTCACCACCATCGCCCAGACCCCGACCTGCCCCCACGCAGCCATGGCGTGTGAGGCCAAGCGCTTCTATGGCGTGCAGTTCCACCCGGAAGTGACCCACACCCGTCAGGGTGCCCGCATGCTGGAGCACTTCGTCAAAGACATCTGCGGCTGCGAATGCCTCTGGACCCCGGCCACCATCATCGACGACGCCGTTGCCCGCATCCGCGAGCAGGTGGGTGACGATGAAGTGATCCTCGGCCTCTCGGGCGGTGTCGACTCCTCCGTGGTCGCCATGCTGGTGCACCGCGCCATCGGCGATCGCCTGACCTGCGTCTTCGTGGACAACGGCCTGCTGCGTCTGAACGAAGGCGAGCAGGTGATGGAGATGTTTGGTGACCACTTTGGTCTGAACATCATCAAGGTTGAAGCCGAAGATCGCTTCCTCTCTGCCCTGGCCGGTGTTGACGAGCCGGAAGCCAAGCGCAAGATCATCGGCCGCGTCTTCGTTGAAGTGTTCGACGACGAAGCGAAAAAGCTGAAAAACGCCAAGTGGCTGGCACAAGGCACCATCTATCCGGACGTTATCGAATCCGCCGCCAGCAAGACCGGCAAAGCCCACGTCATCAAGTCTCACCACAACGTCGGCGGCCTGCCGGAAGAGATGAAGATGGGTCTGGTCGAGCCGCTGCGCGAGCTGTTCAAAGACGAAGTGCGCCGCGTTGGTCTTGAGCTGGGTCTGCCTTACGACATGCTCTACCGTCACCCGTTCCCGGGCCCGGGTCTGGGCGTGCGCGTCCTTGGCGAAGTGAAGAAAGAGTACTGCGATATTCTGCGCCGCGCCGATGCGGTCTTTATCGAAGAGCTGCGCAAAGCCGACCTCTACAACCAGGTCAGCCAGGCGTTCGCCGTCTTCCTGCCGGTGCGCTCCGTTGGCGTGATGGGCGATGGTCGCAAATATGACTGGGTCATTGCGCTTCGCGCCGTCGAGACCATCGACTTTATGACCGCCCACTGGGCACATCTGCCGTACGACTTCCTCGGTCACGTATCGAACCGCATCATCAACGAGATCAACGGTATCTCCCGCGTGGTGTACGACGTATCCGGCAAGCCGCCCGCAACCATCGAATGGGAATAAGCGGCTCGCGCCGTTCTGCCCTTCGAGCATAAAAATGCAAAAAGACGCCCTTGAGGCGTCTTTTCTTTTCTCAATCGTTTGCGCCACACATCTTCTTTTTCGAGCAGCTTTTTTGCCACCTTGCCCCTGTCATATGTGACAGGGGCATTTTTGCCATCCCGCACTAGGCTCTCTCATGCCAATTGAGCCCGCTGTCAACAGCGGCTTGTGGCTGGGGGGAGGGCTGAGCCAGTTGCAGATAGCTGCGTAAATTTGCCCATCGTCATCGCGTCAACCGGCAGTGATGACACCCCAGTGGAGACCGGAAACCACTTGAATCAACGGGGCGCAGCCCGAACGGCCAAACGAGTCGGGATCATAGAGCACGGAGAGTTTGATATGTCAGAACAAGCAGTGTTGGTGGGTGGATGGACCGCATATCACAAGCTGACCGCCGAGGATCAGGCGGTATTTGATCAGGCGCTGAAAGGATTTGTCGGGGTGCAGTACGTACCCTTTGAAGTCTCCACTCAAGTGGTGGCTGGCACCAACTACCGCTTCAAGTGCAAGAGCACTGTGCCGCTTGCCAAACCGATCCATGGCGAAGCCGTGGTGCAGATCTTCAAATCACTGGACGGGGATGCCCATATCACTTCCATTACCCCGATTTGATTGGGGCGGGGTAAGGTGGGGAGGGGGAAAGCTCTCAACCGGTTAGCTCCAGACTCCAGATAAAAGAAAGACGCCTTAGGGCGTCTTTCTTACGTTATTTCGGAAATGTTTCTCTCAAGGTTCGAAGCCTTAATGTTGTTGCCAACTAAAGCCTACCCATTGATTGATTCTGTCTGGGCAGTTGGGTGTCCTGATTTTGGTTGTTGTGCTTGTAAAAAATCTATTAACCAACTCTCAATGTAATGGAAAGGAACCGGATAACGGTAGTAGCGGCAAGCAGTTAGTAACAATGGTGATTTATTTTTAGTTACGGCGGACATTTCTCTAAAAGAATCAGAATGTTTGCACTCTTGTGCTATGTGCTCTAG
>NZ_JAYJLJ010000043.1:0-9229 GCF_051948815.1 Aeromonas sp. Lyrl_2 | reverse complement strand
CCCGAGCACCCGCTTGCCCCGCTGCATCGTGGCGGGAACAAATCGCTCGGAACATCGAGCGCGTCCAGCGGACGCCTGCGGGAGCCAATAGGTGAAGCAAAACGGAGTCCATCAGGGTGGGGCCCCCACCTTGGAACAGATCGCTCGGATACCCGAGCACCCGCTTGCCCCGCTGCATCGTGGCGGGAACAAATCGCTCGGAACATCGAGCGCGCCCAACGGACGACCGCGGCATAGGTGAAGCAAAACAGAGTCCATCAAGGGTGGGGCCACTGTTAAGCGTCAGGGTTTATCGCTTACTCGATCATTCTCATAATCCAGAACTAAGCCGCTCTGCAAAGCCTTTTGTAAGGCAAGCTCCTTGAGCCTGTCCCGCAAAAAATCCCGATTGGCTAACGGAGAATTGGGATTGGACTCTTGGATCTCTTCAAGCATTTCCTTGATAAGCTCAATAGCGCCGTTGTACTTGAACGTTGTTGAATGCCCAAAATGCCTTGCATCATCAAGCTCCCTCTCCATCCTCAAGGCCTGCTCTTTCCATCCTGCGACCTGGCCACGAAGATAACCTTTTCCAGACTCCCCAACAGACAGTCCGACACCAAAATCCATGCTCGTCATAACTCACCCCATAAGTTCTTAAAATGCTCGACAGACTTAAACCTTCACCCACCGCAGCAGGGCTTTCGCCGCTAACAAATCGACAGAACATCGAGCGCGTCCAGCGGACAACCGCGGGGGCCTAAAACATAGTCCATCAAGGGTGGGGCCAGTGGCCCCACCCTGTGGAGATCAGGGCAACACTCCCAAACGGGAGCGACTAGCGCAGTCTGTCGCGCTTCGTTCGTGAGTCGGCAAACGCAGCGCGGCAGCCTTAAGACTGCTTAGATCCACCTCGATGCGGCGAAAACCGATGGTGTGCGCTGTGTTAACCCCTGCATCGATGGTCTTAAAGACCCGCCATCCGGAAGGTGATTACACCACCAATGCCATTGAGTCGTTGAACAGCGTGCTGCGCAAAGCGACCAAGCAAAGGAAGCTCTTCCCGAGCGACGACTCTGCGCTAAAAGTGGCGTTTCTCGCGATACAGCAGGCCTCCAAGAAATGGACCATGCCCCGCACTCCTGGTTTTTGATTACAAATCAAAAGCGAACTCGTCGCCCTTTATCGTCACCCGATACAGGGCAGCGTTATTGATGTTTTTCTCTGTGAATTCAACGATGCAATCTCCATCCGATGCCTCTTCTGCATGTTCCTCAATTGCCATCCGGAAGCGCCTTCCGATACTTTTCCTTGTAGATGGATTCAGCCTGGACCACTTATTTCCAGTGGCTTTAATGTACAACTCATTAGTCTTAAAAGGACTCACTGGTTTAGCTTCCTGAAGCGCGTACGCCAACATAACCTGTACGATATTTGTGACCTCCCCCAATGTCATTTCAGTGAGCCTTCTACCTTGGATTGCATCAACCAAAAGAGACTCAATGACATCCTCAAAAGACGAGCCATCATCCGAGATTTCAAGCACGTCACGCACAACTTCATCACCAAGATCCAAAACAACTCTCATGTTAGCCACCTGTTTTCCATTGTTAGAATTAGCATTACAGGTCAAAAAACAAAACATGTCAACACATTACAGCGCAAGCCCTTGTTGTTTGCACATGTTACCTATTGTTATTTGATTGGCATCGATTCCATACGCATAAAATTAGTGACTGGTAATTTACTTAAGCGTGGTTTTAGGGCGGTCCTGCGGGGCAGGTTTGGGGCAAAAAAAACGGCGGCCCTGGGACAAAAAACAGTTTTTTTAGATCACTTTTTCCAGCGTCCTTCACACAAGATCTTGTATGAAAGCCCCATGTTTTCACGCTTTCCCTAACTCTTCGTACCATTTGCCACCACCTCCATACTGGGATAAATTTTTCCCATACCCCAACTGAGGACCATCCCTGACCATTGCTGAAATCAGTAACCGGCCAAGGACCCTCGCCAGTCTAGCTCCACTGGATAATCAGGGGCGCACCCAAAACTACTTGTGGCGGGTGGACGGTACGGCTGAAAAAAAGGCCCAATGCCAGCAGTGCAGTGAAGATGTAACTGAAAATGCATCGGCGTAGCTCGCTACGTGGCGACCGGCTTCGTGTTGGTCATGAGCCGCAAGGCAATACACCATTGGTAATGCAGCCCCTCGGGGCCACAATCCGTTGGATATACAGGCATACATCGACGCCAGCATAACGCTGCCCCAGTACGACTTTCGGCCTCAGCCTACGACCGAACAGCCGATGCGATGCGCTCGATAGCCCACCTCCTGCCGTCTCTGTCCTGACAGAGACGGCCAGCGCTCACCCTGCGCCACCCCAATTCCCTCGGGCCATGCCGCCAGATCTCCCTGGCACGAAAACCGACGAAATCGTCACTCACAGGCCAGCCGAACGCTAGGCGCAGTCGCACCATGACTAGCGCCTTGCCTGCAGAAGCCCCCTGCCACAGCAGCCACCCCGTTCCTCGGAACAACAGCACGCTCACCGCGTAAGGAAGTGAACCACCCGATGCCCCACGACACGCGCAGTCGAAAAAAATGCGCAAAACACTCAACACCAGTATCAGGGGATGGCGGCATCAAAAAAGCAAATTTGACCAATCAAAATGGAGTTTAGATATGGCGCGATGTGACCGTTCCCACCCCGATGCACGAAATTTTGGCCTGGGCGCCAGAGATATGAGCCGCGCAGGACTGCATGCCCTGCGCGAGGGGATGCAGTCGCATAGCTCGATCGCCACGATGGCCGATCGCTGGGCCTCGTTCGCCGCCTGGGCGCGTGATGAGGGCATCCGCGACATGCGCCAGATCGAGACCTCGCACCTGCGTGACTACGCCACCCACCTGATCGAACGGCTCGACCGGGGGGAGATCAGCCCCGCTACCGCCCAAAACCTGCTCTCGGCCGTCAACAGGACGATCGAGATCGCCCGGGGCGATCGAGCTGTGCGACTCGATCCCGTGCGCGAGGCGGGGCTGCCGACCCGAACCGGCATCGCCACCACCGACCGCGCACTCCCGCTGTCGCAGCACGACAACGCGCTGGCTACGCTGCCGGAGCGGCTGGCCGCCATCCTCGCCCTACAACGCGAGCTGGGCCTGCGGTTTGAAGAGGCCGCAAAAATGGACGCCGTCCGGGCGCTGGCACAGGCCAAAAACGGCACTGTCCACATCGAGGCGGGCACCAAGGGGGGCCGTTCTCGGGATATCGCCATCACCCGCCTAATACCCCAGCGATTCGCGTTGGCCAACGCGGCGATGATCCAGGGCGCTGATCGCAGCATGATCCCACGCCAGCAGAGCTATCGGGCGTTTCGGGTCGAGGCCTATGCAGCCCTGCGGGCGGCAGGCATCCAATCGCATAGCGAGCGCCATGCCTACGCTCAGGATCGCTACGCGGTCCTAGTCGGGGCCCCCTGCCCAGTCGCCGCAGGGGTGGCACACGGGGCCGATCATCATCGGTTTTTGGCCGCGAATCTCGGGATCAACGTCGCTGCAGCGCGGACGCTCGATCAGCAAGCCCGCCTGCAGGTGGCGAGCGAGCTAGGCCACGGCCGCATCGATGTCACTCACTCCTACCTGGGGTAACGATCATGAGTAGCATGGAAACGTGGATCAGGGCCCGGGTCGATGTCTACCTGCGACACGGCGGCAAAAACAGCCGCAGAGCCACCGTGCATCGACTCTGCACCATCTTGAGCGACATCCGTCAGCATGAACAGGGGGTGCGGCTACCGCCCCAGGTAGGACGGGCCCATCTACACCGCTACTGGGCACGCCACAGCCATCTATCCGAGCGGACACAGCAGGATCACTGGTATGCGATGCGCCTGTTGTGGGAACTCCTCGACAGGACTGGTCAACCACCTCACCCTACGCTAACATCAAATCAAAGTATCGATTAGTCAAAAAAGGATTTCGATATGGAAGAGCTACAAGCCAAGTGGACATTCGACCAAGGCGGCTTTGCCAAAGCGGTAATCGCCCCGACCCCGATGGGAGCCGGCTACCATCTGCACCTGGTGAAGTTCGGCAAACAAAGCGAGACCGTTGTCCTGGAACGACAACGTGGCGGCTGGCGGGTATTCAAGACCATGGATGCTGCCGCGAACACCGCCAACAACATCGGGTTTCGGCGCATCGAGATCGACTTGAGCAGCCGTTGACCCAACCAACAGCCTCAGCCAGCAGCAAAAGAATGGGGCGGGGGTCTTCCATACTCTTGTGTGAAGGGTCTCCGCCCATGCCACCAATCAAAAAGTAAATTTGATACATCGTTTTTTTATTTGATGAGGTGACGCCACGCCTCGGCATCAACCAAGAAAGAACCCGCTCCGTGGATAAGCCCTACTGCCCACAGGCCCAACACACTGCCTGATGGACAGCCCTTAGGGAGCGGGCTGGGCTCTCCTATCTCTCCGCTGCGCTTCAAGATAGGAGAGCCCTCCTGCTTGGCTACGTTAAAGATGACGTAGTTACACAAGATAGACTCGCCTTGCTCCGGACTATCGAGACCGCTTGCGGCAGCTCCCTCTCACGCGCTCCAGAGACACACCCCGTCCTTGCTGCATCTGCTTTAGTCCCCGCCTGATGGCCAGACTGCCGCGCCGTTTTTTTAAGAGCTGGCCGTGGTTGGTTCCCCGTTACGCTCTGCTTGCAAATGCCCCACGGTTGCGAATCGTGGGCGGCTGTGGTGCGCGATCGCACGCTGGGCAGTATGTGAGATTTCCCCGTTCTGCCCGACCAACCACACCCACAAACGGCAACAAACTCATGCTTCCAATCCGAGCGGGTACGACAAAGCGCCAAAGGTGGTGGCCTTCGGTAACGGGCGTTAAAGAGGGAATTTGCTTGAAAGATACGGCATGGTGCCGCTAAACTGATTAGGAATTTGGGTAGCTGCTTCCCTCTTACGGAGCCGTTACCTGGTACAAAGAGCGCCAACTCTGAATACCATCGAAAAACCGCCCGCCAAGGCGGTTTTTCGTTTCTGCGAGGCACAGATTACGATCTGGATCCGGATCCACGCAAGCTGATCTTGCCGGTTTTTAGCAGTAAAACGTCACATACATACCTGATAATCTTCATAAATGCTTCTTGGTATCCTGAGAGGATATCCCCACAAGATTATCAAATTTCAAGTGCGCTCCATCAACTCACGATAAGCCCTCAACGAACTCGGTAAGAACATCCTTGATCGTTTTTCCTTGAGCTGCGGCATAGATTTTCAGCCGAGTATGCAGAGCCTCTGGTAAGTCGAAATTGACCCGTTTCAACTTCTCATTCCCTGCTATATCACCCATCGTCATAGCCCGCTTTTCACTGCTTGGGCGGCCAGCCTTTAGCATACTCATTTACTCACACCCTCATTAACTCATAAAAGTAATGCCAACACTTCACCAGCCAAGCCCCGTATTTCTTGGGCTGCATTGCTGTTAGGTTCAGCATCAAGCACGGTTGTGCCTGCCGCCGCGGTGCTAGGATAAGCAACACTCTGGGTCACTCTCGCCGTCAATACCGGCAGACCATACCCTTCCAGCGCCTCTCTGATCTCAGCGCCAATCTTGGTATTCTTGATGGCTCGACTAACCACAAAGGCCGCCTTCAAACGGCCATCCGTCATTTCTATCCGCTGCTTCACCAGATCAACCAGATCGGAGGCCGCCCAAATATCATAAGGAGAGGGCTGGACGGGGATCAGCACCAAATGACTGGACTTGATGGCGGAGATAGCCAAGTCAGCCGCCTGCGGGGCACCGTCAATCACTATCAGATCTTTGTGAGATACGGCCTTTATGTCACGCTCGATGGTCGGCCTGTCGATTCCCACAACCGGAACCGGCTGCTCATCACGCACAGCGGCCCAGTCTCTTGCGCTCCCCTGGGGGTCACTGTCGATCAATAGAACATCATGGCCGGCCAACTGGAAGGCCCTACTTAGATGAGTGGCAATCGTGGTCTTGCCACTCCCTCCCTTCTGATTCAACACTGATATAACCAGCATCCTCACTCCATAACTCATTTAAGTTAATGAGTAAAAGAGTAAACCATCAAATGAGTTTTAGTTCTAGTGGTAATCCCCGAGCAGGTACAGCCTTGCAAACCCGTCTCACTAGGACAATACCCAAAATCAAAATAGCAATTTGATTAATCAAAAATTACTTTCATGTCATGTATCATGTGAGACCTAAAAAATAGGAATACGGATATGACTGTGAACAATAAATTTCTTGGAGTGAGCCTGCTGATCACCTTGTTAGGTGGTTGCGCTGCTAAACCGGGGGAAACCTTCGACAGTAAATTTGCTTTCGATCACCAGAGCATGGCGAACGATATGGTTTGGCTGGCAGGCTATAACGGCCTGGTCAGTGATAACAGCTACGATCGCGCACTGGATGCGGCAATAAGCGCCGGAACAATGGGCACCCTGCTACCACAGGATTTCAATATCAGCGGGTTTGGAGCGGCTGGACTGGGGTTTGTTTTAACTTCCTTGCAAGGCACCTTTCCGGTCGAGGAAAACCTGAGTCACATTGTGTTTCAACCACTGAAACCGGGGGACAATCCTGCAGACCCAGCCTTCGTTTCCGCACTTATTAAGCAAAGTTTCGATAAAGTCATTCCGTGGGGCAGCGATGTTAGGGCCGGCAAAAAACCTCAAGACATAGCGAACACGGCCGCCAGCGACATCGCTTGCGAACATGACAACGGTTTGGCAGGCTACAACCCGTTTGACCTGACCCATAGCTGCACAGTCAAAGGGTTTGATGGCAATGTCGCCGTGCGCGTCGCTTACACCTACACTGGCGATCATTTCAAAGCCATCATGCCAAATTACGTCAACAAACCGATGGTGGCAGTCTTGCTACGCGAGTCAGGCTTTGGCTTGCAAGCCAAGCGAGAAAACGTATTTTCCTACAAGGAACGCGCTTTGGTGAACAATATAGCCATCGTGCCATTCATCAAGCCTAATGACGAAGGTAAAAAGCTGGTGTTCATTAACGGCAAGGCTACCCTAGTGTGAGCGCCACACGATAGATAACAGCTAATGGCCTTCACACAAGCATGTGGAGGCCCAATTAGTTTCTCTATAAGCTACCAATGGCTTGGTAGCCGCAAGCGGGTGTGAAATACCCTCAATATGTGGATCTCATCCTCCTTCACTCGGTATGGAATGAGGAACGGATAGGGTTGCACCACAAGCTCTCGTGTACCAGGAACGCGCCCGGGCCGCCCCATCGCCGGCTGTGATACCAACAGGTTGACCAAGCGATACACCTCGAACACAAACTCTTGGGCAACCCTGGGGCTCTCTTTGGCCAAATAATCGTGAGCATCTTCAAGGTTCAGCGCAGCCTTACGCAGCCATTTAACCTGCATTGATACCCCACCGATTAAACTTCGCCATCATCTCCTTTTCAGGCACAAAGTCACCCGCATCAGCTTCAAGCAATGCAGCTTCAACTTCCGCGACTTGCCAAGCTTCACGCGCCAAATAATCCTGGATAGCCTGATTTGCCAACCACGATTTTGTTCTGCCTGTGGACTGGGCTAGTTGTCCCAACTGTTGATCTACCTCATCCGGCAGACGGACAGACATAACACTCATACCCCCTCCTTACACTACAATGTTTACATGATACTACACTCAAAATAGAGGGATGGCGACAGCCGGCAATTGCGAACGCAGTTGCCAAAATCGCAGCGCCTAACGTGCGTTAGCCCTGTGTTGTCGCGGTGCAACCGCAAAACTTGCTGCCCCCCCCCCTCAAAGCGGCTAACGCCGATCTCCTGCAGAGAGAGCACCAGCGTAGCGTTGGGCAGGATGACAAAACAGCGAAAAGGGGCTCCGATTTAACGTAAGCCCCTCTCTTATGCGCAATTATTGCTAAACCAATCATCCGTTAGCATTTGAAGCATATTTATGTAAATAAGATGGTAATGCTGCTTGCACCCAATTCCATTCTGCTCTGCTTAAGTAAGATCGAGCATCATTGCAAAATATTTGTCCGCTTGGATCTCCGTTCGCAACAGCCAAAGCCCCCCAGATATACACTTTTCTATCATCACGAGGTACGAGCTTTCCTTCGCGAAAAATAGCCGCCATGGCGGTCTGAGCACTAGGATCACCACTCTCAGCAGCTCTTTGCACATCCGATGGTGACGCTTTACTCCAATCCTTAAGATCCTCGGAAGGAATACTCTGATTAGAAACACATAACAACTTGTCACTCTCTAACTTTCTAGCAGTCTCATCAGCCAATTGTGATGCTGCTATCGACTGATTAACCTGCTTAAGTTTGTCGTTGAGTGCCTCTAAAGGCGCGGTTGAACAGGCCTGTAAAAAAATCAGAGTAAAAGCGGGCAGTGTGTGTGTAATTTTCATTAGCCGTCATTCCTGGAAAAGAAAGTGTGTATTTTTATATACCTCCCTCTTAACTAGCCAGGGGATATTGAATCCATTACAAGGTCACATATTGCGGTGCGCATAACGCCTTTTATGTTAAATCGCTAAAATCACCCCCAAAAACGGGCCACCTGCCGAAAAAAGACCGCCTGAGCCGCGTTTTAGCGGCGTTCTCGCCCCCCTACCAGGGGTTTCCATGCTGAAAGTTTGCAACGCTTCTGAGGCGGTTTGAGGGCCGGATCCTGCGGGATATGGTTTCAGCGCGTTTTAGCGGCCTATCGCACATTAGTCTCGGTTGCCCTCCGAGCGATTTGTTCCCTCCCCGCCCTGCAAATGTCTCACTTCTGTCCCGGTTTTGTACCACTTTTGTACCGGATCTGTTCCGGATCTGTTCCGGTTCTGTACCGCTATCCGCTTCGCGGTGTTCCAGTACCCCCGAACAGTGCAGCCCTTAACGACATAGCCACTCTTCACGCCGTCATTCTGCCCTTAAAAACGGTGGTTCACAGCCATACACATTACGCACCAGCAAAGCTGGTGTAACGCATTGAAAGAAAAGGAGTATTTAATTATGAATGAGTGGCGGAAATGGTGGCGAAAACGCCATAACAGCATGATCTTAATGCTGTTTTTATGGTTGTACTACCACCCCGAGTGGAACAAATCGCTCGGAACATCGAGCGCGTCCGGCGGACGCCTGCGGGAGCCAATAGGTGAAGCAAAACGGAGTCCATCAGGGTGGGGCCAGTGGCCCCACCTTGGAACAGATCGCTCGGATA
>NZ_JAYJLJ010000042.1:0-10702 GCF_051948815.1 Aeromonas sp. Lyrl_2 | reverse complement strand
AGATATAAAAAAGCCGACGCTCGTGTTTACTTCATCGGGCGTCGGCTTTTTGTTGCGCGGGGTTTATCAGACAGTCACAGCGTCAGCCTTGGTCGCTTCAGGAGCCGGGTTGCGGATGAGGTAATCAAACGCACCCAGTGCGGCGGTGGCGCCAGCACCCATGGAGATGATGATCTGCTTGAACGGTACCGTGGTGGCATCCCCTGCGGCGTAGACGCCGGGCAGGGAGGTCGCCCCTTTGGTATCAATCTCGATCTCGCCAAAGCGGGTCAGGGCAATCTCGCTCCCTTTCAGGAATTCGGTGTTCGGTACCAGGCCGATCTGGACGAAGATGCCAGCCACCGCCAGGTGTTTGATCTCGCCGGTGGTGCGATCTTCGTAGTCCATGCCGACTACCTTGCTGCCATCACCGATCACTTCGGTGGTGCGAGCGCTCATGATGATGTCGATGTTGGCCATGGAGCGAGCCTTCTTCTGCAGCACTTCATCGGCTCGCAGGGTGTCGGCGAACTCCACCACAGTCACATGCTCGACGATGCCAGCCAGATCGATGGCCGCCTCGATGCCGGAGTTACCACCACCGATCACCGCTACTCGCTTGCCCTTGAAGAAGGGGCCATCGCAGTGCGGGCAGTAGGCCACGCCCTTGGTGCGGTACTCGAGCTCACCCGGCACATTCAGATCACGCCAACGGGCACCGGTAGCCAGGATCACGGCGCGGCTCTTCAAGGTGGCGCCAGAGGCGAGATCCACGTTCACATACCCATCTTTGCTGATGGCGGCGGCACGCTGCTCGGTGATCACTTCCACGCCGTACTCTTTGACGTGCTGCTCCAGGCTGGCGGCCAGTTTAGGGCCTTCGGTATAGGGCACGGAGATAAAGTTCTCGATGCCGACGGTGTCCATCACCTGACCACCGAAACGTTCGGCAACGATGGCGGTGCGAATGCCTTTACGAGCGGCATAGATGGCCGCTGCGGCGCCAGCCGGGCCACCGCCCACGACCAGCACATCGTAGGGATCTTTCTCATTCAGCTCGGCGGCCTTGCGCTCGGCAGCGCCGGTGTCGAGTTTGGCGACGATCTCTTCGAGCGAAATACGGCCCTGGCTGAACGGTTGGCCGTTCAGGTAGACATTCGGTACCGCCATGATTTGACGCTCGGCGACCTCTTCCTGGAATAGGGCGCCGTCGATCATGGTGTGAGTGATGCCGGGGTTCAGGGTCGCCATCAGGTTGAGGGCCTGTACTACGTCCGGGCAGTTGTGGCAGGAGAGGGAGATATAGGTCTCGAAGTGGAACTCACCCTTGAGATTGCGGATCTGTTCCTGCACAGCCGCATCGGCCTTGGAGGGGTGGCCGCCGCTTTGCAGCAGGGCGAGCACCAGAGAGGTAAATTCATGACCCATGGGGATGCCGGCAAAGTGAACGCGCGGGGCTTGGCCCTGCGGCGCGACACTCATGGAAGGCTTGCGAGCGGCAGTGCCAGAGGTCTGGGTGATCTTGGGGGACATCTCGGCGATCTCGCTGGCCAGTGCCAGCAGCTCTGCAGATTTGTCGCTGTCGTTGCCGGACACGCTGATCTCGATGGGATTGACGATGTACTGCAGATAGGTGTTCAGCTGTTGTTTGAGGTTGGTATCCAACATCTTCGAATTCCTTCTTGTGATTGCGGGTCGGCGTGAGATGTAAGCCGGAAAGCAGACCGGCGCCTTTGCTTGGGGCCGGAAACAAAACCGGCCCTTATACGGGCCGGTCTTGGAAGCGGGAGGCTTAGATCTTGCCTACCAGGTCCAGGGACGGGGCCAGAGTGGCTTCGCCTTCTTTCCATTTAGCCGGGCACACTTCACCCGGGTGGGAGGCAACGTACTGGGCTGCTTTGACTTTGCGCAGCAGTTCCAGTGCGTCACGGCCGATGCCGCCAGCGTTGATCTCGACGATCTGGATGATGCCCTGCGGGTCAATTACGAAGGTACCGCGGTCAGCCAGACCAGCTTCTTCGATCATCACGCCGAAGTTGCGGGTGATGGTACCAGTCGGGTCACCAATCATCGGGTACTGGATCTTCTGAATGGTGTCAGAAGTGTCGTGCCATGCTTTGTGAGTGAAGTGGGTATCGGTAGAGACAGAGTAGATCTCAACGCCCAGCTTCTGGAATTCAGCGTAGTTGTCAGCCAGGTCGCCCAGCTCGGTCGGGCAAACGAAGGTGAAGTCAGCCGGGTAGAAGAAGACCACGGACCACTTGCCTTTCAGGTCAGCGTCAGACACCTGAACGAATTTGCCATTGTGGTAGGCGGTAGCATTGAACGGCTTGATTTCAGTGTTGATGTAGGTAGACATGTAATTGCTCCTTGGTGATGTACATATGCCGGTCTGGTGTTGAAGAGTCTTGCCAGACGAGGCGCTTAACTTTCTATGGATTCATCATAGGGGCTTCAGTTAATCGATAAAAGCCGCAATTTTGAATCGCTTAAATCTACTTATTAGATAGCTCACTATGGCTGTACCTAACATGAATATCTCTAGCCTACTGAGATAACTCCTTCTCATGGTTCAATATCTGTGCGCTACATCGCCTTTTCAAGACATGGGAAGATGTGTGCAGAGCCACGATGAGATAAACGGTGGAGCAAACAGGTGGTGCAGGAGGTTGAGGCCGCTGCTCGCAGCGATGGAGATGTGCTGACAAGGGGGAGAGCAGAAAACGCGGATAAAAAAATCCCGGCGCTATCGCAACGACAGGGCCGGGTCATCAAACAAGGAATGGCTATATAAACAAATGCTTTACAGCAAAGACTAACTACGGGGTGTGCAAACTTGCAGACATATGAGAGGAAGATAATGGGTGCACAATCCCTCGTCTCCCCCTCGGCAACTATTGCATGAGAGGGATGATAGTGTGACGCAGATCACAAGGCAAGCATTTGGTGTAATTTTTCAATCAAAATGAAAGTGTTTCATCATTTTAGCTTATTCTGACGGCTGAAAACGCTTTTATTGTAATTTAATTACAGGTCGATCTGTCAAAAGTCGGTAGGTGGTTCCTGCTCTTCCATCAACTCCAGCAGGTTGATGGCCACGGCAATAAAGTCCGACTCGGTGACAATGCCGATCAGCTTGCGTCCTTTGAGTACCGGCAGGCAGCCATATCTGTGGCGCTGCAGGTAGAGTGCTGCCTCCTTGATGCCGGCGTGAGGATCTACGCTCGCCACTTGCCGTGTCATGATCTCGTCGAGTTGCACGCTGTCGGTAAATTCGGCTTCCCGCTCCGGGCTGATGAGCAGCAGCTTGGATTCCCGGGTGGCCAGGATATCGGTGAGGGTTACCAACCCCAGCAGGTGGTGCTGCTCGTCGACGATGGGAATGTGGCGGATCCGCTCCTGCTGCATCAGGTCCATCGCCTGTTTGACACTGTTTGACGGACCCAGAGTGAAGGGATGTTCGGTCATGATTTCGGATAGGGTCATCATGGTGGGCCTCCTTATGTATCTGCTTTCACCCTAGCCCAGCGCCCATTGGCAAAACATGATCAGGGTCAATACAGAACATTAAAGAATCATTAACCGGAGGTGTGTCTCAATATTGCTCGCTACCCCTTGTCTCTCTTGGGTTTTTGGTCTTTTGGGTTGCCTTGGAAGATGGGGATAACTAGACTAGCCGCCGATTCCCCCCGAGGTGAAAGATGCAAGTATCCGATTTTCATTTTGATCTGCCAGACGAGCTGATTGCCCGCTATCCGATGGCAGAGCGTACCGCCAGCCGCCTGTTGCAGCTCGATGGTCAAACTGGCGCCCTGCGCCACGGTCAATTTGTGGATGTGCTGGATCAGCTCAATCCGGGTGACCTGCTGGTATTCAATAACACCCGTGTCATTCCGGCGCGCATGTTTGGCCAGAAGGCCAGCGGCGGCAAGCTGGAGGTACTGGTCGAGCGCATTCTGGACGAGCACAGCGTGCTGGCCCATGTCCGGGCCTCCAAGGCGCCCAAGCCCGGCACCCGGATGATCATGGATGGTGGTGTGGAGGCAGAGATGCGCGCCCGCCACGACGCTCTGTTCGAGATCCACTTCCTCGACCCGCGTCCGGTGCTGGAAATTTTGGAGGCCATCGGCCACATGCCGCTGCCCCCCTATATCGACCGTCCCGACGAGGATGCCGACAAGGAGCGCTACCAGACCGTTTACAATCAAAAGCCGGGCGCCGTCGCGGCGCCGACCGCCGGTCTGCACTTTGATGAGCCGCTGCTTGAGAAAATTCGGGCCAAAGGGGTTGAAACGGCCTTCGTCACCCTGCATGTAGGGGCGGGGACCTTCCAGCCGGTGCGGGTTGAGAAGATTGAAGATCACCATATGCACTCCGAGTATGCGGAAGTGCCGCAAGAGGTGGTAGATGCCATCGCGGCCACCCGTGCCCGTGGTGGTCGGGTGATTGCGGTAGGTACCACGTCGGTGCGTTCGCTGGAGAGCGCGGCCAAGGTCACCCTGGCACAGGGCAAACCGCTGGCGCCCTTCTTCAGTGACACCGATATCTTCATCTTCCCTGGCTATCAGTTCCAGATTGTCGATGCCATGGTCACCAACTTCCATCTGCCGGAGTCGACACTGATCATGCTGGTCAGCGCCTTCGCCGGTTATGACAACGTGATGGCAGCCTATCAGGCAGCCGTGGCCGGACAGTACCGTTTCTTCAGCTACGGGGACGCCATGTTCGTCACCCGTCGCCAGGTTGAAGCATAAGCTTCAGCTTATTTACCGGGCCGTGAGCGGCCCTCCTATTGTCAGACTGTTTATCTGACGCAGCCGAGGTAGCAATGAAATTTGAACTGAAAACCACCGACGGCCGTGCCCGTCGCGGTCAACTGGTCTTCGAACGTGGTGTGGTACAAACGCCGGCCTTTATGCCGGTCGGGACGTACGGCACCGTCAAGGGGATGACCCCGGAAGAAGTGCGTGAAACCGGCGCCCAGATCCTGCTGGGTAACACCTTCCACCTCTGGTTGCGTCCGGGACAGGAAGTGATGCGTGCCCACGGCGATCTGCATGACTTCATGAACTGGCAGGGCCCGATCCTGACCGACTCCGGTGGTTTCCAGGTGTTCAGCCTGGGCCATATTCGCAAGATCACCGAAGCGGGCGTCCACTTCCGTCACCCCATCAATGGCGAGAAGATCTTCCTAGACCCCGAGAAGTCCATGGAGATCCAGTACGATCTGGGCTCCGACATCGTGATGATCTTCGACGAGTGCACCCCTTACCCGGCCACTTATGAAGAAGCGCGCAAGTCCATGGAGATGTCCCTGCGCTGGGGCAAGCGCTCCCGCGACAAGTTTGATGCGCTGGGCAACAAGAACGCCCTGTTCGGCATCATTCAGGGCTCGGTCTACGAAGATCTGCGTGATGTCTCCCTCAAGGGGCTGCTGGAGATCGGTTTCGACGGTTATGCGGTCGGCGGTCTGGCCGTGGGTGAGCCCAAAGAGGACATGCACCGCATTCTCGAGCACGTTTGCCCTAAAATCCCGGCCGACAAGCCGCGCTACCTGATGGGGGTCGGCAAGCCGGAAGATCTGGTGGAAGGGGTGCGCCGTGGTATCGACATGTTCGACTGCGTCATGCCGACCCGCAACGCCCGCAACGGCCACCTGTTCACCACCGATGGTGTGGTGAAGATCCGCAACGCCCAACATCGCAACGACACCAGTACCCTGGATGCCGAGTGTGATTGCTACACCTGCAAGAACTACAGCCGCAGCTACCTGCACCATCTGGACAAGTGCAACGAGATCCTCGGTGCCCGTCTGAATACGATTCATAACCTGCGTTACTACCAGCGTGTGATGCAGGGTTTGCGGGACGCGATCGAGCAGGGTAAATTAGACGACTTTGTAACAGAGTTTTACCGTCGGCAAGGGAAGCCTGTGCCTCCGTTAGCTGAAAATGACGTTAAATAACAACAACATATAATTTTGTTTTTTTAAATCTACATCAATAAGAGGTTGTTAAATGAGCATTATCTCCAAGGCGTATGCAGAAGGCGCAGCACCGGGTGCACAGGGTGGTGGTATGGAAATGATCATCATGCTGGCCGTATTCGGCCTGATCTTCTACTTCATGATCTATCGTCCCCAGGCCAAGCGTGCCAAGGATCATCGCAATCTGATGAGTTCCTTGTCCAAGGGTGATGAAGTGCTCACTTCCGGTGGCCTGGTTGGCAAAATTGCCAAAGTGGCTGCAGACAGCGATTACCTGGTGATCGCCCTGAACGACCAGACTCAAGTCACCATCAAAAAGGACTTCGTCTCTGCCGTTCTGCCCAAGGGTTCTATCCAGTCCCTTTAATCTCCCAAGGAGCACAGCGTGTTGAATCGCTATCCGCTGTGGAAATACCTGATGGTGATCCTGGTGATCGCCATCGGTTTTCTATATGCAGCCCCCAATCTTTACGGCGAAGATCCGGCTTTGCAGGTTTCTGCCAGCCGTGGTGCCGAAGTCAAGCTAGATACTCTTGATCTGGTGAAAGAGACCCTTGAAGCGGCCAAGATCCCGGTCAAACATGCTGCATTCGAGCACGGTTTTATCCTGATCCGTTTCAAGAACACCGAAGACCAGCTGAAGGCGCGCGATATCGTTGCCAACAAGCTGGGCGACAACTTCATTACCGCACTCAACCTGGCACCTTCCACTCCCGCCTGGCTCGAAGCCATCGGTGCGGCGCCTCTGAAGCTGGGTCTTGATCTGCGCGGTGGTGTGCACTTCCTGATGGAAGTGGACATGGCCGAAGCACTGACCAAGCAGCAAGAGCAGATGGTGCAGGATTTCCGCTCCGAGCTGCGCACCCAGAAGATCCGTTACTCCGGCGTACGTCGGGTCGGAGATCAGGTGCAGGTGATCTTCCGTGACGAAGCCGATCAGGAACGCGCCGTTTCTCATCTGCGTCGTCAGAACCCTGATTTGACCTTCACTACCGAGCAGAAAGGGGATGAGTTCATCCTGCTGGCTGGTCTGAGCGAAGCCAAGATCAAGGAAGTGAAGAAGTACGCCCTCGAGCAGAACATCACCATCATCCGTAACCGGGTCAACGAACTGGGCGTGGCCGAGCCGCTGGTACAACAGCAAGGCGCCGAGCGCATTGTCGTTGAACTGCCCGGTATTCAGGATACCGCCCGCGCCAAGGAGATCCTGGGGGCAACCGCGACCCTGGAATTCCACATGGTCGATGAGACTGCCGACATCCAGGCTGCGGCCGATGGCCGTGTCCCGCCCAGCTCCAAGGTCTACAACGATCGCAATGGTCGTCCCGTGGTGCTGCAAAAGCGGGTGATCCTGACCGGTGACCACATCGTGGGTGCCCAGTCCGGTTTCGACGAGTACAGCCGTCCCCAGGTCAACATCAAGCTGGATGGCCAGGGTGGCAACAAGATGGCCAACTTTACCAAGGATAACGTCGGTAAAGGGATGGCGACCGTCTTCATCGAGTACAAGCCGGTCGGTCAACCGGGTCCGGATGGCAAGCGCAAGTTCCGCAAGCAGGAGGAGGTGATCAACGTCGCCACCATCCAGTCGCGTCTTGGCAGCCAGTTCCGTATCACCGGCATCGACAACGCCAACGAAGCCCACAACCTGGCGCTGTTGCTGCGTGCCGGTGCCCTGATCGCTCCGATCCAGATCGTGGAAGAGCGCACCATCGGTCCGAGCCTGGGTCAACAGAACATCGACAGCGGTATGGAAGCCATCGGCTGGGCCATGCTGGTGATCGTGCTGTTCATGGGGATCTACTACCGCGCGTTCGGCTGGGTTGCCAACCTGGCGCTCTGTATGAACCTGGTGTTGATTGTCGGCATCATGTCGATGATCCCGGGGGCCACCATGACATTGCCGGGTATCGCCGGTATCGTCCTGACGCTGGGTATGGCGGTGGATGCCAACGTACTGATCTACGAGCGTATTCGTGAAGAGATCCGCAACGGTCGCGGTGTTCAGCAAGCCATCCATCTGGGCTTTGATCGGGCATTCTCCACCATCGCCGACTCCAACGTGACCTCGCTGATCACCTGCGTGATCCTGTTCGGTATCGGTACTGGCGCCATCAAGGGCTTTGCCCTGACGCTGGGCATTGGTCTGACCGCCTCCATGTTTACTGCCATCACAGTTTCCCGTGCCATTATCAACCTGGCTTGGGGTGGACGGCGTATCGACAAGCTGCCCATCTGAGGATAGAGAGATGTTTCAGATTCTACATTTTGAAAAACCGATCCCGTTTATGCGCTATGCCAAGCCGGGTGTGGTTTTCTCTTCCGTGCTGATGGTGGTAGCCCTGTTCTTCCTGTTTGATCGGGGGCTGAACTGGGGTCTGGACTTTACCGGTGGTACCACCATCGAGGTGGGGTTCCAGCAGTCGGTGAGCCTGGACAAGATCCACGACGCTCTGGAAGAGCAGAAGATTGAAGGGGCAACCCTGCAACACTTTGGCTCCAGCCGTGACGTACTGTTCCGCCTGACCCCGAAAGAGGGGGTCAAGGTAGAACAACAGGGTAACGAAGTGCTGGCGGCGGCCAAGCAGCTCGACGAGGGCGCAGTGCTCAAACGCGTCGAGTTCGTCGGCCCTTCCGTGGGTGATGAACTGGCGACAGACGGTGCGCTGGCCATGCTGGCCTCCATCCTCTGTATCCTGGCCTACGTGGCAGTGCGTTTCGAATGGCGTCTGGCGCTGGGGGGCATTCTCTCCCTGGTGCACGACGTAGTGATCACGCTGGGTGTCTTTGCCTACTTCCAGTACGAGTTCGACCTGACCGTACTGGCGGCACTGATGACCCTGGTGGGTTACTCCCTGAACGATACTATCGTGGTGTTCGACCGCTTGCGGGAGAACTTCCGCAAGGTGCGTAAAGGGGATACCGAATACATTCTGGATCTCTCCATGACCGAGACCCTGAGTCGTACCATCATCACCTCCGGCCTCACCTTTATCGTGGTGCTGGCGCTGCTGCTCAAGGGCGGTGCGCTGATCCACGGTTTTGCCGTGGCCATGGTGATCGGTGTGGCGTTCGGTACCTACTCCTCCATCTATGTGGCGAGTGCGTTTGCCATGTTCCTCGGCGTCAAGCGCGAGCACATGCTGCCCACCCAGGTAGAGAAAGAGGGTGCGGACCAACAGGAAATCCTGCCGTAACAGTGAAGAGCGCCTCATGGCGCTCTTTTCTTATCTCTGCGTGTCGTTTGCTGACGCACATGATTTAAACAACAGGAGTTTGTCATGCATCACAATCCCCGTTTTTTGGCGCTGGTTGACGGGATCCGCTCCCGCATCACCGAAACCGATGTTCACCAGATCAAGCGCTGGCAGGATGAAGGGCGCACGTTTCACCTAATCGACGTGCGGGAAGAGAGCGAGTGGGCCAAAGGCCATCTGCCCGGTGCCCGATACCTGGGTCGTGGCGTGATTGAGCGGGATATCGAGACCCAGTTCCCGGATCTCGAGACCGAGCTCTACCTCTATTGTGGTGGTGGTTTTCGCTCCATTCTGGCTGCGGACAACCTGCAACAGATGGGTTATCGCAAGGTGATCAGCGTCGACGGCGGCTTTCGCGGTTGGTGCGATGCCGGATACCCTGTCGAATCCTGATTTATTTGAGGTAGAGGGGCACAGCTACATGACAAAGCGGCAGTTGACCTTTACCATATGCGGGGTCAAGCGTAAGCGTCGGAGTGTTCATTGAACGTCAGGAAAGGGATTGGATACCTCCTCGGTATCCTGTTGTTGCTTCCCATGTGGGGTTGCAGCAGTAGCAGTCAGGTTAACACCCCCAAGGTTCCCAAGCCGCAGCCTGCTTCACTGGTGTTGGCGACCCCCCTGCAGGTCTCCTACCAGAGTGAGCTGGCGCTCGCCCGACTCGGGCAGATGCTCAGTGAAATGGAACTGACCACCGAGCAACGGGCAGAGTTGTTCTATGAGCGTGCCGTGGTGTTTGATCGGGTTGGTCTGCGTTCCCTCGCGCGGCTCGATTTCAACCGTGCCCTGCGGGAGAAACCGGATTTCGCCGAAGCCTACAACTTCATCGGCGTCTATCTGGTACAGCAGCAGAATTACGACGAAGCCTATGATGCGTTCGATTCCGCCCTCGAACTGGCGCCGGACTATGACTATGCCTATCTCAACCGTGGCATCGCCCTCTATTACGGCAACCGTCCCGAACTGGCTGCGGCCGATATGAAGCGTTTCTACGAGGCGCAGCCGGAAGACCCCTATCGGGTGATCTGGCTCTATCTGGCCGAGCAGAAACTCGACCCGTCGGCCGCCATGAGCCGGATGCGCGAGCGTCTCAACAAGTACGATGACGATGCCTGGAACTGGGATCTGGTTCGCCTCTATACCGGCGAGATCAACGCTTCCCAGCTGATGGGCAACGTGGTGAAAGGGGTGAAGGATAACCGGGAGCTTGCCGAGCGCCTGTGTGAAACCTACTTCTATCTGGGCAAGTTCGAGCTGGGCAAAGGCAACCGCAAGGAGGCCATCAGTTACTTCAAGCTGGCCTTATCCAACAACGTCTATGACTTCATCGAGCACCGCTATGCGCTGCTGGAACTGGAGTTGATGGCACGCAAACCCTTGCCGCCAGGTGCCCAGAGCGCTCGTAACAAGGGTGATCAGCCCTCCTGATCTACTGCCAGATAGTGGTAAAAAAGGCCTCGCGATGAGGCCTTTTTGTTGG
>NZ_JAYJLJ010000041.1:0-11700 GCF_051948815.1 Aeromonas sp. Lyrl_2 | reverse complement strand
CAGACGATCAGAACATGGCCCATAAAACCGACGTTGAAAGTGTGAGCATAGGCTCTGATAGAGCACCACGTATCGAAGAATGGGGTGGTGTATTCCCCTGCTACATAACTGGCACTATGGCATTCGTCATGTGGAGGCGAAATCAGGGTAGCTGACACTGAATTAATGTAAGTATCAATTAACAGCAATCCTTTTTTCAGATGCCGATATTTGAAATAGTGATATTGTCAGCAACCAAGTGTCCCCAAATATGTTATCCATGAGGTATCTATGTCGATAAAAAAACTAATTCTGCTTGCTCTGGCATTACCGATACATGTGCACGCCAACATTTTTTTCATCAAGGGAAATACGGTCAATGACACAGATGTAGATAATGCAGCCATCTACTTCAATGCAGGCATAGACCCGCAGACCGTGGCCTGGCTGTTATCCTCTATTGATGAAATTAACGGCAATTATCGCAACATTCAAAATATAGACATATATCTCAATAGTGGGGGCGGTGATATGGACTCCGGGTATATGGCCTACGAGGCTTTGCGTAAAAATCCGACGAAGCTGAATATGATTAACGCATCAAATGTGGCCTCTTCTGCAACTATAATTTACTGTGCATCGAATCAGCGTTATGCCATGCCAATGGCATCTTTCTTACTTCATCCTGCTGCCGCGGCAAATGAAATCAATGATTACCTTAAGCCGGATCAGGCACAGCGTATTTTGGACGATGCTGAAAAATACAACTCGCTCTTTCGCACCATTTACTCCTCCTGCACCAAAATTCCGGCAGAGGAGCTAAAGGCCATCACCTCGTCTGAGAGTCGACGTGCAACCTACAACATTGAAAATGCCAAAAAAGTAGGGCTCGTGAATCAGGACATGAAACAGCCGGCAACATACCCCGTGACCTATTACATCACGGATATGCAGAACTAATAGGCCAATCCCACCATGGCAGCCATTCCAACACTCAGGAATGACAGCCATGGCGGTTCACAACACAGGCTGAGTTTTGGCAACAGCGCGAACATATTTCGTGAGCGAGCCAGTCATCTCACTGGCTCAATGAGTATTCACTGCTTTAGCCATCAAAATGCTGCATCGCGCGATCCGATCAGGGTTGCGCGTCCGGCTGACTAGCAGGGGCCGCCTTGATAAAGGCTTGCAACTGTTCGCAGTTGGCGACGATGCGGCGGATAGTGGGGTAATCGTCCAGGGTCATGTCGTAGCGGCGGGCGTTGTAGACCTGTGGCACCAGCATGCAGTCGGCCAGGGTCACTTCGTTGCCGACGCAGTAGACACCGGCGGTGGTCATCAACAGCTGTTCGAGGGCGGTGAAGGTCTCGTCAATCCAGTGGCGATACCAGCGAGCCTCCTGCTCGTTGTTGGCCCTGAAGTGCTCTTCCAGATAGTTGAGCACCCGCAGATTGTTGAGCGGGTGAATATCACAGGCGATCATGTTGACGATCTGGCGCACCCGGGCCCGCGCGTCGGGGGAAGAGGGCATCAGGGAGTAGGCGGGATAGGTCTCGTCAAGGTACTCCATGATGGCGACCGACTGACCGATCTGCACATCGCCATCCACCAGAAACGGCACCAGCCCTTGCGGGTTGATCCGGCGATAGGCCTTCTCGCTCTGCTCGCCTTGCCGCAAATTGATGGGATGCTGCTCGTAGGCGAGTCCCTTAAGCTGCAACACGATCCGTACCCGAAAACTTGCCGACGAACGCCAATAGCCAAACAACTGCAACATAATCTGTCCCTGCATCTTATCTGGGCCCGAAGCCCGGCAGGTGCTCACCACCTGCCTCCTTGTGTATCCGGCACCGGTTGAGGGC
Source organism: Aeromonas sp. Lyrl_2 (assembly GCF_051948815.1). Classification (NCBI taxonomy): domain Bacteria; kingdom Pseudomonadati; phylum Pseudomonadota; class Gammaproteobacteria; order Aeromonadales; family Aeromonadaceae; genus Aeromonas; species Aeromonas sp. Lyrl_2. Next base: position 9,859 of record NZ_JAYJLJ010000041.1, on the reverse strand, counting down.
TCGTCGTGATCCGGACATATCCCGAACATCCTTGCCGCCAACCGGCGCTGGTCATCAACCTCCCTGACCGCTCGCTGGCACCACCTGTTGAGAGATGGTGCCAAACAGGTTTTGGCCAGAGCGATCCTCCATCGCGATCGACACTCTATCACCAAACTGCAAATAGGGGGTTATAGCTTGATCACAATCAAGAATTTCCAGCATGCGGCGCTCGGCGATGCAGGATGAACCGGCGCTGCGATCGTAGTTGGAGACGGTGCCCGAACCGATGATGCAGCCAGCGCCAAGGGGACGGGTCTTGGCGGCATGGGCAATCAGATCGAAGAAGCTGAAGGTCATATCCACCCCGGCTTCGGGCGCACCAAACAGGGCACCGTTGAGGTGGGTCAGAAGCGGCAGATGCACTTTGCCATCGCGCCAGTCATCGCCGAGCTCGTCCGGGGTGATGGCCACCGGTGAGAAGGCGCTGGACGGTTTGGACTGGAAGAAGCCAAATCCCTTGGCGAGCTCCCCCGGAATGAGGTTGCGCAGGCTCACGTCATTGACCAGCATCAGCAATTTGACGTGGCGGGCTGCCCCCTGCGGGCTCACCCCCATCGGCACATCGTCGGTGATGATGGCTACCTCCGACTCGAAATCGATCCCCCACTCCTCGGAGCCCATGACAATCGGCCCACGGGGGGCGAGGAAGCTGTCGGAGCCCCCCTGATACATCAGCGGATCGTGCCAGAAGCTTTCCGGCATCTCGGCGCCGCGTGCCTTGCGCACCAGCTCCACATGGTTGACGTAGGCGCTGCCATCGGCCCACTGATAGGCACGCGGCAGCGGAGAGAGGCAAGACGCTTCATCAAAGGGGAACGCCTCTACCGCACGGCCCTCGTTAAGCTGCTGATAGACAGCCTCCAGCCTGGGGGCAACCTCGGCCCACTCATCGAGGGCGGCCTGCAACGTCGGGGCAATCTCGCTCACCCGTACCGCCCGGGCCAGATCCCGGCTCACAACCACCAAAGCGCCATCGCGCTTGCCATTGTTCAATGTTGCCAATTTCATAAGCGATTCCTTATTTGCCGGCAGCAGCGTCCGGGCGCTGCCAGCTGGAGACATACCGGGTGTTCTCGATCCGTTCGCAGAGGCTACCGACGTTCAGCGCATCGCGGGTATCTAGCATCACCGCCACCTCGTCGGTGAACTTCTTGGCATAGGCCTGCCCTGCCGCAAACGCCTTGGGATGGGGGCCGTGGGTGAAACCGGCGGGATGGAAGGTGACCATGCCCCGCTCGATATTGTCCCGGCTAAAGAAGTCCCCGGCGTGGTAAAAGAGCACCTCGTCATAATCGTCATTGCTGTGATAGAAGGGCACCTTGAGGGCGCCGGGATCGCTTTCGATGGGGCGCGGCACGAAGGTACAAATCACGAAGCGGCTCGCGACAAAGGTGGAGTGAGCCGACGGCGGCAGATGGTAGCGATGGCTCATCAGCGGGCGGATATCCCGCCAGTTGAGGCGCACCACGCACAAATCCCCGTGCCACCCTTGCGCATCCAGCGGGTTGAACGGCCAAGTGATGACCGACACCTGATCGTGGCGTTTGACCTGCAGCGACCAGGGATTCTCATCCTGCTGGGCTAAAAAGCGTTCATTGATGGCGGGCACATCCAGCGCCGCCGGGTCAAAGATGGCATGATTGCCCACCAGCCCCTTGTCCGGCAGCTGGTAACTGTCGTTGGTCGCCTCGATCATCAGGATGAACAGGGGCGCCGTCGGCTCGATGCGCCACATGGTGCCACGGGGGATCACCACATAGTCGCCATCGCGAAGAGTCAGGTGGCCGTAGTCGCAGAAGAACTCGCCGCCCCCCTCGTGGATAAAGAGCAGCTCGTCGCCGTCGGCGTTGCGCACCAGAAACGGCATCGCCTCGGAGAGCCGCCAGACTCGGTAGCGACAGTGGGGGTTGCTGAGAATGTCGGGGGCCACCCAGGGAGAGAGGGAACTCACCTCCTCTTGCAGGGCATTGAGGTCAAACAGCCGTGGCCGCAGTGGCCCTTCCCAACTGCTCCAGTCGGTGGGGGCATGCTTGTGGTGCATGTGGGTAGCTGGGCCGAAAAAGCCGCTGCGCCCCAGTTCGCGCTCATAGATGGCCTGTTCCGGCAGGTCGGCATGGGCCTGACGGGAGTGGGTCCCCTCCCGATGGGGGAAATTAATCCAGTTACGCATTGCTTGGATCTCCTTTGTCATGCTCACCGCCATCCAGCACGCCACGGCGGATCTGGTCCAGCTCGATCGATTCAAACAGCGCCTTGAAATTACCCTCGCCAAACCCTTCGTTGCCCTTGCGCTGGATGATCTCGAAGAACACCGGACCAATCACGGTATCGGTAAAGATCTGCAGCAGGATGCCATCCTTGGTGGGGGAGCCGTCGATGAGGATGCGCAGCTCTTTCAGGGCCGCCAGATCCTCCTGATGCCCCTCGACCCGGCTGTTCACCTTCTCGTAGTAGGTATCCGGTGTCGGCATAAAGCCGGTGCCGCGGCTGCGCAGGGTACGGATGGTCTGGTAGATATCGCTGGAGGCCATGGCGATGTGCTGGATCCCCTCCCCCTTGTACTGACGCAGGTACTCCTCGATCTGCGACTTGTCATCCGCCGACTCGTTGATGGGAATGCGGATCTTGCCGCAGGGGGCGGTCATGGCACGCGAATGCAACCCGGTCAGCTTGCCCTCGATATCGAAGTAGCGAATTTCGCGGAAGTTGCCGATCCGCTCGTAGAAGTTGGACCAGACATCCATATTGCCGCGATGCACGTTATGGGTCAGGTGATCGATCTCCATAAGACCGGCATCTACCTCTGCCATCCGGGACTGCCAGTCGGGGTAGAAGACAAAATCCACGTCATAGATGGAGCCCTTGTCGCCATAGCGGTCAACAAAGGAGAGCGTGCTCTCGCCGATACCGTAGATGGCGGGAATATTGAGCTCCATCGGCCCAATCTTGCCGACAAAAGGCTTGGCCCCCTTGGCGATGGCGTACTGCTGGGCTTTGCCCGCATCACTCACCCGAAACGCCATGCCGCAAACGCTCGGCCCGTGCAGGCTGGCAAACTGCTCCGCCTGGGAGTGAGGCTCGGCATTGACCACAAAGTTGATATCCCCCTGCCGGTAGAGCCAGCACTGCTTGTGTTTGTGCTTGGCGACCTCGGCAAACCCGAGCGAAACGAACAGGCTCTTGAGGGCGGCAATCCCCTTGGCATCGGGGGCTGTGTACTCGACAAACTCGAAGCCATCTGTGCCTAACGGATTGATGGTGTGGGTGGCGGAAGAGGTGGCATTCATCGGGCGCTCCTTGCTCTTGATTCGGTTAAAACGGATTGCAGCACCTCGCGGCGCGGCAAGTGTTAACAACTTGTTTCATTAGAAGCAGGGCGTAGCAGGAAGAGAAGAGGCGGGTTGCAGATAGTTTTTCGCAGCTGGCAGCAAAAGATGTAAATAGATTGTGACATTCAAGCGGCAGCCCTGCGGATCAAACGGTGACGACCCACAGGACTGTCAGCTTTGGCTTACAGTTGCCAGTTTTTGACCAGCAGATGGGGCAAGCGGGCCCGGGCCTTTTGCAGTCGCGTGGGCGTCGGATTGATCAACCATGCCTCTTCCCCCAACCCCAGCAGTGGCAGATCGTGCAGGCTGTCGCTCAAGGCCAGCTCGGCATCGAGGGCGCAAATCTCTGGCAGCAGCTTGTGCTGTCCGTGGCAATAGAAGCGCGGCATCAGGCCGCCAAAACGGTAGTGCATCTGCGAGCCAATGATCCGGTGGGGCAACTGGCCGGGCAGTTGCTGATAGAGCTGGGCTCGCACCAGCGCGCAGGGGCTGGCGGAGATCACCCAGCAGCGCGCCCCCTCGCTTTGCAGCAATTCGCGAGCCTGACAAAACAGTCCCGGCCTGGTGCGGCAGTAGGCGCGTACCAGCTTGCGCCAGCCCAAAGGGGAAAGCCCCAACGTGATGGCCCACCAGATAAGGGAGATACCTCGCCGCCGCTGACTTGGCAACAAATAGACCAAGCCACCGAGCGCAATCACTGGCAACAGCAGCAGCGGCCAGATCCGGCGGCGCAGGATATAGCGCAGCAGACCGGCGTGGCTGTCGCCGGGGGCCAGGGTGTCGTCAAAGTCGGCCAGGATCCAGCGCGGCGCACCCTCGTTCTCTTGATATCCCCCACCCTCTTTCAGCACCACTTGTTCAGCTGGTGAGCGGCTTATCATGGGAGCCTCAAAGCGCAAGAGCTGCAATCGCAGCGGGCAGCTCGGGAGTGACAAATTCACTCCCCACATCGGGCGGGCAGACAAAATCGAACGGCTCGCCCGAAAGGGTGAAATTGAGCCGCCAGGCGTGCAGATAGCCGCGATCGGAGGGCGTACCGCCATAGCGCTCATCCCCGAAAATGGGGGCGCCGATACTTTTGAGGGCAACCCGGATCTGGTGGGTTTTGCCGGTCTGGGGCTTGATGCGATAGAGCCGCAGCCCCTCGCGCACCGACACCGAATCAAACCAGCTGATGGCAGGATTATCCAGCGTGCGTACCAGCATCCAGCTGCCGCCACGCCCCTTTTGCATATCCCCCTTCACCCAGCCCTGCTTCTTCTTCGGTTTACGATCGGAGAGCGCCAGATACTGCTTGCTCACCTCACGGGCCGCAAAAGCCATGCTCAGCTCACGGTTCGCCTCTGGGGTGCGGGCAAGCAGTACCAGGCCGGAGGTCATCTTGTCGAGCCGGTGTACCGGATAGAGAGTGAGCCCGGTATCGGCCTTAACGCGATTGACCAGCCCCGGATTGACCGCCTCCCCGTCGCCCTTCTCGTCGTGCATGCCGATGCCGGGCTGCTTGTCGATAACCAGGAAAGCGGGATGCTCAAACAATATCCGGTACATAAAACCTCGGGAACTGGGGAATAAGGCTCACAGCCAACGACTGGCGGCGCTCGGGAGTGCTGCATTCTCCCTGCTCGGGCACTATTTGGCAAACCGGGCGGGCAGAGGATAAAGATAAAAAATGGCCCCGCCTGCAACAGGCGGAGCCATTTTCGCGCATCTTGGCAGCTCAACCCTTACACATTGCGCGGGCGCAGGTGAGCGTGCCAGCGCGCTTCCCACTTCTTGAACAGCCAGACGATGACAAAGGTGAGCAGCATATAGAGCAGCCCTGCGGTCAAAAACGCCTCGAACGGACTGTAGTAGCGGGAGTTGATGATCCGCGCCGCGCCGGTCAGATCGACGATGGTGATGATGCCCGCCACCGCCGAGCCCTGCAGCATGAAGATCACCTCGTTGCTGTAAGCCGGCAGTGCCCGACGAAACGAGTTGGGCAAAATGATCCGGGTCAGGGTCTGCCAGCGGGTCATGCCAAAGGCGTTGGCTGCCTCAATCTGGCCGCGCGGCATATTGTGCACCGCTCCGCGCACGATCTCGGCGGTATAGGCGGCGGTATTGAGGGTGAAAGCCAGCAGCGCACAGAACCAGGCTTCGGAGAAGAGCGACCAGGCGGCACTGTTCTTCAGCCACTCCCACTGGGCGGCGCCGTAGTAGATGATAAAGAGCTGCACCAGCAGCGGGGTGCCGCGAAAAAAGTAGATATAGGCCCAGATCGGCCCCTTGATCAGCCAGTTGCGGCTATTGCGCAGGATGCCCATGGGCACCGCCAGCATCAGGCCGAGGATCAGAGAGAGGGCCACCAGCCAGACGGTGGTATAGAGCCCCTCCCAGTAGGTGGGCCACTCTTTGAGAATGATTGAGAAATCCATGGCTTACCTCGTCTTGATGGCATAGTGACGCTCGGCCCACTTGAGCGCCGAGGTGGAGACTGCGGTGAAGATCAGGAAGATCAGCGCCACCGCCATGTAGAAGGTGAAGGGTTGCTGAGTCGAGCCCGCCGCCAACGAGGCTTTGCGCACCATGTCATCGAGGCCGATGATGGAGACCAGCGCGGTGGTTTTCAGCAGCACCAGCCAGTTGTTGCCAAACCCCGGCAGCGCGTGGCGCATCATCTGGGGGAAGAGGATCCGCACAAACACCTGGGTTGCCCGCATGCCAAAGGCCCGTGCGGCCTCCAGCTCACCTTTGTCCACCGCCAGAATGGCGCCGCGAAAGGTCTCGGTCATGTAGGCGCCGAAGATAAAGCCGATGGTCGCGACACCGGCCACAAAGGGGCTGATGTCGATATAGTCCGGAAGCAGGGAGACCCACTCCTGATTGGGATTACTCTCCAGTAACCAGCTGTTGTAAGTCTCGTTGACCCAGGTGCAGATACCGTTGATCAGCACCTGGCCGCCAAAGAAGAGCAGCATCATCAGCACCAGATCGGGGATACCGCGAATAATGGTGGTGTAGCCGGTGGCGATGGCCCTGGCCCACTTGTAGGGAGAGAGTTTGGCCAGCGCCCCCAGCATCCCCAGCAGCAACGCCAGCAGCAGGGATGCCAGCGCAACTTCCAGGGTGACCCAGGCGCCCTCCAGCAGCGAGGCTTCGTATCCTTTCAAATCAAACATATGCAGCTCCATCGCCACTGAATCTTCACGCACCTGCTAACCAGAAGGCTCCATAGCAGTCCGAATGAAATATGTGCAGCTCCATTGCAATCAATGCGGGCCCGTAAACTCCCTCAGGGAGGTGACGGGCCCGATGACTACTGACGGGATCAACCTGTCGTTACTTGCCGTAGACGTTTTTGGACTTACTCGCCGTAAACGTCTCTTTGTTTTACTCTCCGTAAACGTCGAACTCGAAGTACTTGTCGTTGATTTCCTTGTACTTGCCGTTGGCACGCAGCGCCAGAATGGCGGCGTTGAATTTCTCTTTCAGATCCTTGTCAGCCTTGCGCACCGCAATACCGGCACCCTCGCCAAACCACTTGGGATCGGTCAGTTTCGGGCCGACGAATTCGAAGGCATCACCGCCCTCTTTCTTCAGCAGACCGTCGGTGATGGCGGCAGAGTCGGCCAGCACATAGTCCACACGACCGGATTTCAGATCGAGATAGGCTTCATCGGCCGTGCCGTAACGCTTGATGGTGGCGTTGGGGAAGTTGTCGGTAATAAAGGTATCCATGGAGGTTGCACGCTGCACCGCGACGGACTTGCCTTCCATAAAGGCTTTGTCGAGCTGCACATCAGTGCCCTTCTTGGCGGCGAAGCGGGCCGGAATGTGCTGGTACTTCTGGGTAAAGTCCACCTTCTTCTTGCGCTCTTCTGTGATGTCCATGGTGGCGATGATGGCGTCAAACTTGCGCGACAACAGCGCCGGAATGATGCCGTCCCAGTCCTGCTTGACCAGGGTGCACTTCACTTTCATCTCTTCGCACAGGGCGTTGGCGATGTCGATATCAAAACCTTTCACCTCGCCACTGGGCTCGGTCCAGGAGAAGGGGGGATAGGCACCCTCAACCCCGATCCGGACCTCTTTCCACTCCTTGGCCATCAGGCTACCGGACGCGAGGGCAGTAACTACGGCTGTCGCCAGCATCAGCTTGTTCATGTATCTCTCCTTGATAAAACAGTTGATTGGGTAACCAGGCATCCCGCCATCAGTAGATGGAGGAGATGAATTGCTTGAACCGCTCGGATTTGGGATGGGCGAAAATCTCCTTGGGGTTGCCCTCCTCTTCCACCCGCCCCTGATGCAGAAACATCACCTTGTTCGATACATCCCGGGCAAACGACATCTCGTGGGTCACCACCAGCATGGTGCGCCCCTCTTCGGCCAGCTCGCGCATCAGGCCGAGCACCTCCCCCACCAGCTCGGGATCCAGCGCCGAGGTGGGTTCATCGAACAACATCACCTCGGGCTCTACCGCCAGCGCACGGGCAATGGCGGCCCGCTGCTGCTGACCACCGGAGAGGTGGCCGGGATAGTAGTCACGCCGCTCCCAGAGTCCAACCCGGTTGAGCAGTTGCTCTGCCTTGGCCAGTGCTTCGGCGCGAGGCACCTTGAGCACCTGGATCGGCACTTCGATGATGTTCTGCATGATGGTCATGTGTGACCAGAGATTGAAACTTTGAAACACCATGGCCAGTCGGCTGCGGATCCGCTCCACCTGACGCATATCCTCGGGCAACCGCTCGCCGGCGCGGCTGGTTTTCATCCGGATCAGCTCGCCATGGAGCGAGACAGTGCCAGATGAGGGGGTTTCGAGCAGATTGATACAGCGAAGAAAGGTCGACTTCCCCGAGCCGGAGGAGCCGATAAGGGAGATCACATCCCCCTTGTGGGCGGTCATGTCGATGCCCTTGAGCACTTCGTGGGTGCCAAAATATTTGTGCAGATCACGTACTTCCAGTGCGGCAACGTCGCTCATCCATTACAACCTTGTCTGTCCCTAGACGCCGCAGGGGGCGTGACTCAACCATCGTCCATTTAACAAAAAGTTAACCGATGGCAACCTTCAGCGAAAATATCACCCGGATAGTGAAAAAACAATACAGAACGAGGGTCTTCAGGGGATTCGCTCTATTTTTATTCGCTCTTTTCGTATTTTTCAGCACTTTGTTTGCATAAAAAGCCGTTTCAATGGCTATTCCGATACCGCCTTTTTATACCCCAATCATTTCAGTGGCAAGAGAAAAGCGTGATGTGTGCCAAACCGGCACAAAAATGGCTTTATGCACCCCCTTGCCGAGCGAAATATCGGCCCCCCGATCGGATCAACTTGATTTCATTGGTGCACACGGGCTCGCACAGAACCTTATCAAACAGAGAGGTTGTGGCAAAAAAGTAACAATCCGCCCCCAAAAGGGCTGTTTTCGGCCATGAAAGCGAGAGATATGTGACACAGAGCCAATAAGTAATGATAAGGTGGTGTTTTTATCAGTTTTTGTGATCGAGGCCTCGATGCTGCTCAATGTGTTGCTGATCCTGTTGCCACTGGCAATCGGCTATCTGATTCCCCTCTCCTCTGCCCGACTGATCAAGCTGGTCAACCAGAGTCTGGGCAAGATGGTCTACCTCATTCTGTTTCTGATGGGGCTCGGGCTTGCCTATGTGGAGAACCTGGGCAGCAATCTGGCGGTGATCTTCAAGGTCGCCGGGGTGATGCTCACCGCGATCACGGTCTGCAACCTGCTGGCCCTCTGGTGGCTCGACAAGCGCACGCCGCCGACCCACGAGGCGAGTGATACCAAGATGCCGGGCAAGCTGCACCTGCTGTGGGAATCCCTGCAGCTCTGCTTTGTGGTGCTCGGCGGTGTGCTGCTGGGTCTACTGGTAGATCTGCGCGCCCTGCCTATCGACAAGTGGAGCGAGTGGGCCCTGATGCTGCTGCTGTTTCTCATCGGGGTGCAGATGCGCAACTCCGGCATGCGGCTGCGCCAGATCCTGCTCAACCCCTGGGGGATGAAGATAGCCGCCACCGTCATCCTCAGCAGCTGGCTGGGCAGCCTGCTGGCGGCCCAGTTGCTAGGCATGCCCTTTACCCATGGTCTGGCGATGAGCTCGAGCTTCGGCTGGTATTCGCTCTCCGGCATTCTGGTGGCCGACAAACTGGGGCCGGTGCTCGGTTCTGCTGCCTTTATCAACGATCTTGGGCGTGAGCTTATCGCCATTCTGCTCATCCCGGTCCTGATGCGACGCCACCCCTCGGCGGCCATCGGTTACGGCGGCGCCACGGCGCTGGACTTCACCCTGCCGGTCATCCAGAAATCAGGGGGCATTCAGGTGGTACCGGTAGCCATCGTCTCCGGCTTTATTCTGAGCCTGCTCGGCCCCATTCTGATCCTCGGATTTCTGGCGATCTAAGCCTTATTCCCACATTGTGTCTAGTCCTGAAATAGGTTTACACATTTTCAACTAGCATTTCTCTACTCAGAACCCCCTATGTACCA
>NZ_JAYJLJ010000040.1:0-11826 GCF_051948815.1 Aeromonas sp. Lyrl_2 | reverse complement strand
ACGGTGACACCTGACTGACCCCGTTCAGGCAAAAAGATGAAAAAGTCGCGTCGGTGGCGACGGAGCGTCGGGAACCGTTTAGGTCAATTCGCCAGCTCGCCGCCACCGACAGCAAATTTCTACGTTTGGCGAATTTTCCCGCCCAGAAGACCGGATATCGACCGGAAGTAGGCCAAGCCCTGTTCCACCTCTGGCTTGAGACCAACATTAGGCTCAGTCAATCCCTAACCTCATCCCGGCAGCACAAGGAATTGACATCCCTGTGCTGTTTTTGCTTGGGCAGACCACCCCCTACCCCACCACATCAAATGACAGGAGACTGACGATGGCAAATGCCCCCTCCCGATTTCGCTTCACTCAAAAAGCCATTGAGGCCCTACCACCGAACACCCCCCATGCCAGATCAACAGAAGCCGAATACAGCGACACCCTGATCCCAGGCTTTAAATGTCTGGTAGGCAAAGGTGAAGGTTCCAAGAAATTCCTGCTTCGTTATCTCTGGCAAGGACGTAAACGGGCTATATCCATAGGCCGCTTCCCCGATGTCGACCTGAACACGGCCAGAGAGATCGCCACAGACTATAAACGTCTGCTTTCGCAAGGCATCGACCCCAAGCAACAGAAGGAAGATAAACGGCAGGAACTCACCCTGACCGAGTTGTTTGAACAGCATTACTTCCCCTATGCCATGCACCACAAACGATCATGGCGGGATGATGCACAACGCTTTCGTGACCACTTAAAACCTGCCTTGGGATCACGGTTACTGTCAGAGATAAAGCTTGAGCAGGGCCAGGCCCTGCAAACCAACTTGCTGAGCAAGGTAAAGCCAGCCACCAGCAACCGGATCACCACCTTACTCAAAGCGATCCTGACTTGGAGTGTTCGAATGGGCTATCTGGAACAACACCCAATGAGACACCTCAAGAGCCTGACCGAGAACAACCAACGCACCCGCTATCTGGACAAAGGGGAGATCAGACGGCTTTTTATGGCTGCGGATATCGATGAAAACCGTTATGCGGGTCAGTACGTCAAACTGCTGTTGCTCACAGGGTTGCGTAAGGATGAGTTGAGGTTGGCCAAGTGGGAACACCTCGATCAATCCCAGCTGACCCTGTTCATCTCCCACACCAAGAATGGGAAAAGCCGGATCCTCCACCTCAACCATATGGCCATGCAGATCATCAAGGAGACCCACCCTATCGAAGGAAACCCCTATCTGTTTCCAGGACAGAAACAGGGTCAGCCGCTCAACAACGTCACCAGACCATTTAACCGGATGCTCAAGCGGGCAAGGATTGAAGGGCCAGTCTGTATCCATACTTGCCGCCACTCCGTTGCAGCCTTGATCGTCTCAAGTGGCGGAACCTTGTATGACGTGCAAGCCCAGTTGGGTCATGCCAGCAGCCAGACCAGCCAACGATATGCACACCTGCACTCCAGCAGGCTGAGACACACCAGTACCCAAGTGGCCAACTGTGTGGAACAGGCATTGATACCCAGCAACACTGCCCACTCAGCCCTACCCCAACTCAGCCAAAACGGAGGAATTTAGGAAAAAATGCCGACGGTCGTGACGAGCTGACGGACAAACTCGACGCCTCGACGCGACCGTCGGCATAGTGTCAAAACGCTTCATGCAACAAGAAAAACCACCAGTTGAGTTACCCTAATCGACGAAAAATCCCTTGATTTATAACACCATACTTAGGTAAGGTCTCACACGTAGACGTTTTATATGATTTGAGCAGTGGCGTTTACAGGCACTTGCCGTCCCTTCTAGATCGCGCTTAGCGTTGTAGGGACTCCAGTGTTGCACCGTACATCAAAAATCAACCTTTTGATTAACCTATTTGCTTTGCGGCAAAGGTTTGTGCAGCTCTGGATGATACCCGATGACCTACAGACGTAACGCAGTTCCCCATCCCCTAGATTTACCGTCAACTCAATCAGACATCTGCGATAGTACCGTGGTGCCTGCACATTCATCCATGTGCTTTCCAGTTACCCCTACAGTAGATAACAACTCGCCCGCCGCTATATCAACTCTGCTTATCCAAAATCCTGCACGTCGTGAAAATTCCGGCTCGACACGCCCTGTCGGGCACCTCCATGACACTTGGATACCTTTGACTACGATGCTCCCCTGGATGGCAGAACACGACACCCTAGCCCAACGCCTCGGCGTGATCCTGACCAAGCTCAACAACGGGCAGCGGTTGGTGATCTCCGAGTTGGCCCACGAGTTCAATGTCTCGGCTCGCACGATCCAGCGAGACCTGAACGCCAGACTGGCTTATCTACCGCTGGAACGTGACGGACAAACCTATTGGCTTGACCCTAGCTATCTAGGGAGAACCACCACTCCCGCCATTTTGAGACTGTGCGAGCAACTCGGGGCCAAAGCATTGTTCCCGGATGATCACGAAAGTCTGATCAAGCTCTGGCTCAACCCTGCATCAACACCTGTATTCGTCCTTTCCGGCTTTCAACTCGATGATGATGACAGCCACTACCAATGGTTAAAGCCACTCGCCAAGGCAATCAGCCAACAGCTCAACGTCAGGCTGACATGGGTGGGCGAGCCAGTAGAGCAAGAGATTGAGCCATATCGTCTGGTCAATAAGCGAGGCCGCTGGTACTTGGCAGGGGTAACGGCGGATACGCCATTTATCGAGCCTTTGTCGAGTATTGCCAGCCTCAAGCAGATAGAAACGCCAGCAACGATCAGCGAGTCACAGCAGCAACTTCTTCAACACCTCATCGAGCAAGAGGCCATCCCTACTCACGAGGTGGTGATCAAGGCAGCCGCGCCTATCGCCCACGAGTTCAAGCTTCGGAACATCCTCCCCGAGCAGGCACTGATCCGAGAGCTGGAGGATGGCAGCGTCTTGCTGGCGAGCAGGGTATTCGATGGTGCACAGCTGCTACCCGTGATCAAAACGTACCTGCCGCACCTTGAAGTGATCAGCCCAGCTGGGATCCAAACATTGGTCAAACGTGACCTCAAGACCCTGCTCAGCCGGATGTAAGCCACATTTTCACACCACTTATTTCAATCCCCGACACCACCTGTCGGGGCAAATCACCACTATCTGTAGTTCAACCAACAAGGAGCAAAAACATGGGATCTCCCACGATAACTACGCTATCAGACCTCGTTCTACGCAGTCATGATGACTATGAAACAGTCTTCGAACACGTAGCCGCTCACCTGCAAGCAGAGGGTGGCACTATCAAGGTTGCTGACCGAGCCAAGGGAACACTGGAAGCATCCTGGAAGTACGGTATCAATCCATTCGGATTGCGCGTGACAGTCCATTTCAGTTCACCAGAAGAAGGGATTGTTGAGCTATCGCTGACTGGCTCCTTCGTTGATGCGATCGACACATGGGGCACCGCCAAGAAGAAGGCAAAGGCGATCGCTGAAGTGCTCCCCTTGCCTATCGATGCAGCCGCATGGCCTATCCGTGAGCAGGCGTCGGTTCCTGCGTCAACTCAACCAGCACCAGCGGGAGGCACAGTTCACCATAGAGGTAAGCGAAAGGTATTGATGGCCCTACTGGTCTTTTTTGGTGGTGGAATTGGCCTGCACAAGTTCTATGCCGGTAACTGGGGCTGGGGTCTGATCTATCTGACCGCTTGCACCACTGGGATCCCGGTTCTGCTCTCTTTGGTTGAGTTCATCAAGGTGCTTTGCCTATCCCAAGAAGAATTCGACAAGCGTTACAACTATCAGGCTGTGAGGGCATTTCAATGGGTATGGTAAGGGTACAGAGGCTCGTTCTGGCTGCCAGTGTTTCACTGCTGATGGCACCAGCGGCTCAAGCCGGATTGCTCAGTAAATGGGACGAGCTGACCGTGAAAGGGGGAGAACTTGAAAGCTGTCCAGGCGTGACCTTGGAGCAGCAGGCCGATAGCTTCTTTAAGGATCCCCTGTGGTCGGCAGGCAAAGCCGCTGATGGCCGCAAGTTGGTCAACGTGAGTGGCACGTTCACATATGGAGATAGACCTGTTCGGGGCATGCTTCAGATGTGGGTTCAAGGCAAGGGGTTCAGCGTTGAAGCGCTCGAGATAAACGGCCAGCCACAACCGGATGTCATGATCGATGCCCTGTTGAGCAAGATGTGTGAGACCGCGAAGGAAGAGGTTGCTCCCCAAACAGCTCTACGTGGGAAACAGCCCCTCCCCTTCATCGGCAAGCGTAGCTTCAACTTTGCTGGTGGAAGCGGCACTGAGGAGTTCATCACGATCCAGCAGAGCGGCCTGACGGTGATCGAAAGCTGTGGGGCATCCCTGATGGACGACAATGGCAGCTTCCAGGAGCCAAGCTGCTCTGTGGATTGGAAAGGCCAGTTCGCAATCCCCCTCAAGACAAGCTCAGCTATATATCGAGTAGAGAAGGAGCGGATTTATCAGATTGAACAAGATGGCAGCCCAGCCCGAGACTGTATGGCATCCAGAGAGGATTGCAGCGTCAGCTTGTACGAGTAGAGCAAGGTCGGTGGCATGAAAGCGGGAGCAATCCCGCTTTTTTTCGTTCAATACCAGCCAACAGAGTAAAAGTCTCGACGGTGGTGTCGGCTCGACGGGGGGTAGTTCGACGCCTCGCCACCGCCGTCACGACTTACACGGCGTTGTTGCCCAAATCAGAGTGACCTGAATTGAACTTATGGTGGAGACGGCGATCTGATCACCAAATCCCTCTTCAAATCATCATCATGGGCAAGTCGCTTCACGCCATATCCAACTGGTCACAGTACAACCGTTCCCTGGTCAATCGCGGCTCGCTAACGTTCTGGGTTGATGAGAATGTCGTTCATAACTGGTTCCATCAAGAACATCATGGCCGACGGGGACGAAGCTCCCTCTACACCGACCAGACCATCTGTACCTTTCTCATGCTCAAGGGCATTTTCAATCTCTCCCTGCGGGCGACACAGGGCATGCTCGACTCGCTGTTTGAGCTGATGAATGTGCCGCTGTGTGCCCCCGACTACAGCTGTGTCAGTAAGCGCGCCAGTACAGTGAAGGTGATATACCGCCAGCTCCCCAAGGGCAAGGTTACCGATTTGGTTATCGATTCCACCGGCTTGAAAGTGTTTGGCGAGGGCGAATGGAAGGTCAGAAAGCATGGCCATGACAAGCGCCGGGTCTGGCGCAAATTACATCTGGCAGTGGACCCAGCGACCCACGACATCGTGGCAGCCGAGGCCTCGTTGGAAAATGTTCATGATGCTGGGGTGTTGCCGACCCTGTTCAATCCGCTACGCCGAGCCCTTGGGACCGTGTATGCCGATGGCGCATATGACACCAAGGCCAGCCATGAACTGATAAAACGCAAAGGAGCCAAGGCCTGTATTCCACCGCGCAAGAATGCCGGTCTATGGGAAGAGGGGCATCCACGTAATGAAGCAGTTCTGGTGATGCGCAAGGAGGGGCTGACTCACTGGAAGCAGCAGTCCGGGTATCATGGCGCTCATTGGCCGAGACGGCGATGTATCGGTTCAAACAATTGATGACGGGAAAAATCAGTCTACGTAACTACAACGGACAAGTGGGAGAGATCATGGCCTACGTGTGTGCGATGAACAAACTGAATGCCCTTGGTCTGCCTGTTAGAAAGCCCCAAGTGTAGCTATCACCTGGGTCTGGGGAAGTTGTGGCCTAATCGCTGATTTGGGCAACAACGCCGACTTACACCCCAAATTTTCTTCACGAGACCGACATCAGCATCGTTCCATCAATATATTTTTTCACCACCAAAATACACACAACCTGGCAACAAACGCCCCAAGCAAAAACAGCCTCAATGGGGACTGAAAATAGAAACAACAGCCAACGGTACACCTGTTTTTTATTTCTATCAGCAACGCTTTCCATATTTATATCCATGCAACTCAAAAAATATTGTTAAATATTGTTTAACTAATAGTGCATTGGCATTTCTATAGAAAATACATGCTTGAACATCCTTTTGAATTTGGTAATATTCATCTCGCTGGAAGTGCTGAGCGCTTAGCATAGTTGATATGTTGCCTGCGCCATTTTTTTATTGGCAGGCGATATATGTAAAGAATATGCTCTTTAACAATTTGGAAAAGTAATCTCTCGGAATGTTAGAGAGTATGAAAATCAATTAATCTATTGGGGTTTTTTATGTCTCTTATTTTAGATTTGCTTAAGCCATGTCTGGTAGATAAAATTTCTTGGACCCAAAGCCAATTAATAAAACTACCGCCAAATGATGTAAGTTTCATGCTGGACACTGCTCGAGCCCTACATGTGCTTATAGTTAACGATAAATCAGAGTTCACGAGACGTTTATATGCTGTTGATCAATCTCTGGCAAAAGAATTTGGCGATTTGATCAAACCGTATGCGTTTGTACCGTACCGCTCAGAGCTCGGTACGGTGGGTATGATGCAGGTGAATCTTCAATCAAAGGATGGTTACAGCTCTGCCAAAAGAGAACTTATTGAGGCAGGCTCTAAAATTTATTCCGTTACTCGCCTTATTGATGCTTACGACTTTTCCGAACGGACAGACGCTTCGGATATCGAGCCTATATCAGACATCGAATACGAAACTGTACTAGATCTCGTATTTTCTCATTCAATTGTATCTAACCGGGAACACCCAATATTCAAGAAGCTCACGAAACCAACAACAACCATTAATGAGGATGGTAAATGTAATGAAAACAACCATGACGAAGGTTGCAATGCCATGAGTCCGAATCTGGCAGATGATTACGCGTTAAACATCGACATTAATCTTGACACGATCAATGATATTATGTAATTCAGATTACCATACTCCATTTACTAAAATACTACTTTCAAATACAGTTACTAGCAAAAATCCATTCTACAATACCTCACCCAACTTCTCACTACCTCCCAAATATCCCCCATCATCTATTTTTACAGAAATTCCATCAAAATACGCCAAATTCAATCAACAGATCCATCAACAGGGCGTAGAAATACGCCCCCTTCTATTCCTACCCCTAATCAACAATGCTCAAGGGGGTCATGTTGTTGCCCTTGGGCGATCCAAGGACTTTATCAGCATGAACACCGATGACGTATTCATCCTTCGGCACAACTCGAAACCATTCGCAACGACGACAGGGAGAAATGTAACATACGGACCAAGTCTGACTTCCCTAAAAAAGAAGTCCTGGCCGTCTATCCTCAACCCAACCACTGGGTATTTATACATACTACTGGACTACGGGCAAGAAGAAGCTGCTATAGCGGCCTGTTTTGCGAATGACCAAGAGCTCCTGACAGCTTACCTAGCTGGCGACCTATATCTTCATATTGGTAGCCA
The DNA here is from genome assembly GCF_051948815.1 of Aeromonas sp. Lyrl_2. Classification (NCBI taxonomy): domain Bacteria; kingdom Pseudomonadati; phylum Pseudomonadota; class Gammaproteobacteria; order Aeromonadales; family Aeromonadaceae; genus Aeromonas; species Aeromonas sp. Lyrl_2. Next base: position 4,485 of record NZ_JAYJLJ010000040.1, on the reverse strand, counting down.
CCCTCATCTCGCTGGTTTGGATAGGGATTCGCTTAAAAAGCTAGTCCTACCGCATTCTTACGGTCAATCTGCTGCTGCCTATGCCAAAGAGCACAAGATACCTCTTGAAGTAGCGCAGCGTTACTGGCGAGCATTAAAAGAAATATTCTACCGTGTCGATGCAGAGCTGAACCACCGCTCTCAGCTGGCTTTTCGTGACGGCTATGTCAACTGTTTGGACTGGGCAGCCCGCGTTACAGCGCTGAGTAACCCTCTTGCTGTTCGCAACTGGCCTGTTCAGGCAGCTGGTGCAGACATCATGCGTCGTGCAGTTATCGGCCTAGTAGATGCGGGTATCGACCTACGCCTGACCATCCATGATGCGTTCCTTATTCGAGTTCCTATTGCGGAGCAAGATAAGCAGGTAGCGAAAGCGATCGCAGTACTCAAGAAAGCCAGTGCCTTAGTGCTGGACGGTTTTGAGCTGAATGTGAAGGTGGATGGTGTTTTCGATGGTCAAGTGGGGGTAGTGTGATGGTGAGCAAGAAATTTGATGCGGTTGAATTCAGTACAGCATATCTGGCTACGGTTAAGCTCTATAAGGGCCCTTACGTTGTGTATGAAAATCAACCAGGGATATGCCATACACACAAATCCGATAGAGTCATAGCATCCATTCGCTCCTTCGCAAGAAGTCGCGGCGAACGCCTCAATGAAAATAGGCTAAAAGATGTGTTGGATGAGATTGAAGCCTTTGCTTTTGAAGATGCGCCTCCTGTTGTTGTTCACTACAGAGTGGCTCCCTATCTTGAAGGGTACATATACAATTTGGGCAACGGTCGCTTCCTCCAGAATATGGGGACTGGTATCAGCGTTGTCTCCACGCTGCCAGAAGGTATTTTCTTTACTGAAACTAATACCATGCTGGCTATGCCAGAGTTAGTCCAGAAGTTTGATATCAAAGCATTGCTGAACTTGTTCAACTGCAATAACAACGCACAGAAACTGCTGTTGCTGGCGTGGCTGACATATACAATCGCTACCCCCAAAGCCGCCCAGCTACCGTTTCCGATACTAGTGGTAAAAGCACCAGCGGGTTCGGGTAAGTCCTTTATGTGCAACAAAATAATTAGGCAGTTAGTTGATCCATGTGCTGTACCTAGCCAGGCAATGCCGAAAAACATCAAAGATATCGCGATTTCATCCCAGAATAACCATGTGCTGATTTACGATAACCTGCGATTTATACGTCAGGAACTGAGCGATGGTCTCTGTGTCGTCGCCACTGGAGGGTCTCTTGCTGGTCGTAAATTATACACTGATGGTGAAGAGTTTAGCATGGATATGCGCTGCGCTCTTGTATTGAACGGTATCCATACTTTTGTAACGGAAAGTGACTTGGTTAGTCGATGTCTGAATATCACTCTAAAGCCGATACCAGATGAAGCGAGATGCTCAGAATCTGAATTGTCGGCAAAACTCGAGGAGCAGCTACCTTCCTTAATTTATACATTACATGTATTCATGTACAGGACCTTAAGCGTTGAGTCCCTTTAAAACTCCTTCCAAGGTCCTGTTCTGTATCGATTTTCTCTGCTTGGTTCGGCAAGCGTTCTTGGCCAAATAATCAGCTGCCCATTCCAGTCTTTCCCTTATTTCTGTCAGCGCTCTATGGGCCACTGCTTCCAATAGCGGCAACCACCATGTCGTACTGTTCTTTGACGCTTTCAACATCGATAGCTTCCCTGTCATCACACTCTGCGCGACCCGCCTTTTCATCACCAGCGACAGCAAACTCGTCCACACCAATCCCTCGGCGATGGCTTTCTCCCCCGTCACAAACCCCTTGAGCCGGTTGTGCGATTTCCACTCTTTAAATAACAACTCCACCTGCCAACGGCAGCGATACAGGCTCATCACCTGCTCTGCTGACCATGCCGCTCGCGGCAGGTTGGTCATCCACAAGCAGAACCGCTTTTCCTCGGCAAACCAGCGTCGGATCAAGCGGTACTCGACCTTGCCGGACTTCACCACCATATCCAGCACCTCAGCCCGACAGCGCCGCCGTCCTGCCTCTTTCAGTGACAGTCCCGCCAGTTTTGGCACTTCCCGTCCATCACCGCGCCAGGCCTGGATTATCTTGGGGTTCAGGCTTTGCGTTCCTCGCACCAGATAAAATCCGCCAGCGTCGTTCACCTGCTCAAACCAGGCCCTGTCAATGTAACCCGCGTCAGCCAGCAGCAGGCAGTTGGCCAGCTTGTGAGCCTCAGGGAGAAATTGCCGCTCCCCTGCGGTATCGGCAGACACACTCATGCACAGTGGGCTCTGCTCCGACAGAGACATGGTCATATGGCACTCGATAGCCGCCGGACTGATGGTCTTGAACCGGCCGGGAAAGTCAGCCGCCAGACGCCGGTGCACCGCGAAGGAGGTGCCATCGTGCAATAACACCTGCTTGAACGCGCCGAGGGAGGCCGCTTTGAGTTGATGGTCGATACGCAAGGCGATGGCCCGTTCGACCAGCGCTTTCATAAACAGGGCAAAGCTCTCTTTACGCAGCTGATTGTGAAACGGTTTGTAAGAAACCTGATGCTCTTTCGTCAGCTGCAAGGCATTGAAATGACGGTGTAAGCTGGCAATGTCATTGACCTGGTCGCCCCCCATGGCCCGCAACAGTGCAGGTACGAGCATGGCAGGGGTAATGGCGCGCTGACGCAGACAAAACTTGCAGAGCCGAGCAATGCGCTCGAGTGCGGCGGGAGCCAGGAGTTGCTCCAGATAGTGATTAGCATTAATAATGGTCATAGGCTTCGCGCGTGTTGATTTTGTTTGGCGATAAAATTAGATCACAAACGAAGCCTTTTTTATATCTATTTCAATTGGTTGGCGCTAAAGATCCTGTACATGAGGAGGCAATATCAATATGATGCACGGCGACAGCAGGGTGATGGTGGTGGTGTGTTTGGCGACAACCAGTTTACCAGCACCCTGTCTGTCAACTTCCACTTTCCCAGGATCCCGCGAAGAACCAGAAATAAGCCTGCGTTGCAAGGTGATTGAAGGGGAGCCATGGCTCCCCTTTTTCATGGGTAAAAAGAGGGGGCGGCTTCACACTGACTTCACAGAGCCTCATCGGCAGCACACCTCGCGGGACTATGCTGGGTTCATCACTCGCCGCCATGGCGATACCTTGCTAACGACAGTCAGGAGACATGCAATGCAACAACGACAATCCATCCTGTGGGGCGCTCTGGCCACCCTGATGTGGGCCGGTCTGGCTCATGCCGGTGACAAGGCGGCGACCGATCCCCTGCGCCCCGTGGTGGATGCCAGCATCCGGCCGCTGCTCAAGGAGCACAGGATCCCGGGCATGGCGGTGGCCGTGCTCAAGGATGGCAAGGCCCACTATTTCAACTACGGTGTGGCCGATCGGGAGCGCGCAGTCGGTGTCAGCGAGCAGACCCTGTTCGAGATAGGTTCCGTGAGCAAGACCCTGACCGCGACGCTGGGGGCCTACGCCGTGGTGCAGGGGGGCTTCGAGCTCGATGACAAGGCGAGTCTGTTCGCCCCCTGGCTCAAGGGATCCGCCTTTGACAACATCACCATGGGGGAGCTGGCTACCTACAGCGCGGGCGGCTTGCCGCTGCAATTCCCCGAGGAGGTGGATTCGCTCGAGAAGATGCAGGCCTACTACCGCCAGTGGACCCCAGCCTACTCGCCGGGTTCCCATCGCCAGTACGCCAACCCCAGCATCGGGCTCTTTGGCTATCTGGCGGCGAGCAGCATGAAGCAGCCGTTCGATCGCCTGATGGAGCAGACGATCCTGCCGGGGCTTGGCCTGTACCATACCTACCTCAATGTGCCCGAGCAGGCCATGGGGCACTACGCCTACGGCTACTCGAAGGAGGACAAGCCCATCCGCGTCACTCCCGGCATGCTGGCGGACGAGGCCTACGGCATCAAGACCAGCTCGGCGGATCTGCTGCGCTTTGTGAAGGCCAACATCAGCGGGGTGGATAATGCGGCCATGCAGCAGGCCATCGATCTGACTCACCAGGGCCAGTATGCGGTGGGGGAGATGACCCAGGGACTGGGCTGGGAGCGTTACCCCTATCCCGTCAGCGAGCAGACATTGCTGGCGGGCAATTCGGCCAAGGTGATCCTCGAAGCCAATCCGACGGCGGCGCCCCGGGAGTCGGGGAGCCAGATGCTCTTCAACAAGACCGGCTCGACCAGCGGCTTCGGCGCCTATGTGGCCTTCGTGCCGGCCAAAGGGATCGGCATCGTCATGCTGGCCAACCGCAACTATCCTATCCCGGCCAGGGTGAAAGCGGCCCACGCCATCCTGACGCAACTGGCCAGGTAATGGTGCGCCGTCGCTGAGCCTTGAGCGTACGTCGCATCGCGGCGTGCCCGTTACCTCGGACCCGACCCCTCAAGGGCGACCTGGCAGGGGGCGGGTCGATGAGCATGCCAGTCCGGGCCTCTCCTGCGGGAGATGTCCGG
>NZ_JAYJLJ010000039.1:0-15423 GCF_051948815.1 Aeromonas sp. Lyrl_2 | reverse complement strand
CTAGACTCGCTAGGTTCATGATTACACAAATAAATTAACTTCCATGGCTTTCCAAGCTTGTTAAGCCATTGTGCGTAATCTCTTAACTGGTTATCTTGATCCTCTGCCCATGGCTTGTTTTCTATAGCAATAATGCCTTTAGGTGTCGTCAATAGGAGGTCTATTTTTCTCCCGTTTTCAATTATGACTTCATAATCTACTCTGGCTTTATGAAAACAGTCTTCCGTGGCGATAGGACTGTTATGCCCTAAATTTTCAATAAGGGAGAGGAATCCTTTTAGAAATAAAATTGACTGTCCGTGGCTTTCATTGGGGGATAGCAAAAAACGCAGATAACGGGACAGTGCTAGCTCGTCATTCTTCAACCAGTCCATCAAGCTAAAGTCCGGTGCTAGCTCAGCCTGATATCGTGATTTCGCTCGACGAGTTACCTCTGTCCAGCGAACAACGTTCTCAAGAAGTGCTGCTGCCTTCTGATGTATGCCGTTCATTTCGTTATCCTTTTTGCAGAATCTGCACGGCAGAATAACGCACGTCATCATTTGGGCAAGCACAAGCCATAAAATATCTGACCAGCATCAAGCCAGGGGATTTTGGGGCTGCGTTGTTGAGTTCATTCTGAGGCCCCCCGGCGAGGCACCTGTATCGCGGTTTAGCGACCCAATGAGCCGTTTTGGCTGCGCCGCCCTCCAAACCTCCGCAACAAGATCATCCTGGCCTTCTCGGCCTGCTAAAACGTTCCTCTCCTTGCTGCCTGCTTTTGCCACCGGATCCCATAAAAGCAAAGGGGCCAGTTCGCACTGGCCCCCCTTACTCTTAAAACTGCTCGATGTGTGTCGTCTCCTCCGGTGTTTCCGATGTGGGGGGGGCGCTGATGCTGCCCGCCTTGCTGTTTGAGAATCGGCTAAAAATTCGCTTTGATGGTTCGCATTTTGGCAGCGACCCCTTCAGGCTGTCACTCTCTCCGGCACGGCTACTGACGACCTCACCAGTACTGCCAAACAATCGATTCAAATAGAACGAGTAAACGCCACTATCCACACCCGCTACCTTGATCTTTCTTACATAGCGGTCTGGTGCATACCTCTCAAGATACTGGTTATCGAACAACCATGCTTTAACAGCTTCACCCATGCTCGGAACCAGTTTGTCGAACTGCTCCTTAAAGATGTAACACCGTTCGCCTTCTATGAAGCCTAGGAGCTCCCTCGTTACAACGGCTGGCTTGCCAAGGTGAATTTTATGTCGTTGGAGCGCTACCGTATTCTTGAATTGGGTAGCGGCTCGGGTGACGTCATCCAGTTGCTCCTCCAAGGACGCAACCCAGCGATTGGCGCCCTCAAGCACGGCGGCCTCCACCTCATTCTCGGTATAGGGCAACACACCCAGCTCGATACCATACAAGCCGGTAGCCAGCGTGATAGCGAAGAAATCCAAGCCACGACGAACCAGAGGTGAATCCATCGCGCCATTGACCATCTGCATCAGGCGCTCGGCACACTCATGAACCCGGTTGCGAACTAACTCTTGCAAAGCCTCATAAGAAGTGGCCTCCGGCAAGTTCAACAGCCCTTGTGCCAAAGCCGGAAGGGCTGTGCCGTAGTATTGACCACAGGCCGCCTTGAGTTGGTCAATCCGGGCTTTGGCTTGGGCCAGGGTTTCGCCGGGCAATTTCGCATCATCGGGGTGAACCTCGATGTTGAGCATCCGCACATAGACACCGGAATTGGCACTGCCACCCGTTTTCCTCAGATAGTCATCTGTGCTGAGTTCACCTGTGGATATAATACAGAGGATGGCTGAGCCTTGATCCTCCTTCTCATCCCCACCCGTTTCACACCTTCCTTTGGTTTTCCCATTGGATAGGGCATAGATGGTTGCGTCGAAATTTTTGCTGTTGTGTGACCCAAGCTCATCCAGTACTAGCCCCATACCGTGGTGACTTTTTGCCACAGCAAACAGCCAATTCGTCGTGCCATGCCACTTCCTGATAGCAGACCCACCATCTTTGCTTGGATCAGTAGCTCGTCCCACGACACTCTGTGCCAACTGCCCCCGAGTCGTCTTGCCGCCTGAGCTGAGGCCATGAAAGTGAACAATAACCGTCCCTTCCTTCAGGAGGTCCAACAATACATTCCCAAGCATTGCCAAAATCGGAAACATCATGCTAGGGAGCGGCCGGACAGGCCCAGCCACATACTCTTCCCATTCCAGCAAGGTGCCCTGTGCTCTCAGCTGCGGCAATGCTTTACGGATTTGATAGCTCAGCTTAGTTTCCGGGGTTCCAATGTTTCGCTGTAGCACTGTCTCATGCGTTACATAGATCAACTTTCCAGAGATAAATCCAGCCTGCTCAACGCGATATATTGGCTCAATTGAGCCACATCTTGAACAGTGGTTCATAAACCGAGAAAGCTGCCGATCGTCATGACCATAATACCCAACACGTAGCTCACCCAACTGGACCTTGACCCTTTTCAAGTCATGCAGGACATCATCAAGCAGGACTGTAAAGACGTGTGGCTTACCATCATAGCCAATGCAGACCAACACCAACCCTTTGAACTGATTGTGATTATCAAGAACGCAATTGAGCGGAAGGACTAACGTATCGAACAGCTCAACGGGCTTCCTTCCTTCAAGGTTCACCACTTTCAGGTCAGGGCTAACAACGTAGTGCTCGGGCAACAGACTGGATTTCATCCATGTTTGGAGTTCATCAATGGTATACGACAGATGAGTACCATCCGACCTGACGGGACGCTCAGAAGAACCCTTTCCCTGATTAAGGGCTAGCCCCTCTTCTGATGCCAGATAGGCCGCTTCTTGAGACCACTGATGGATACGCGCCAGTTCTTGCAGCGCTAAGTTTTGATGGCTGCAATAGGGTTCGCTGGATACTAATAAAGCTGACTCTGATGGCTGAACTACCGGAGCAATAGCAGAGACAGGCACCGATTCTGACGCGGATGCTTCCTGAATGGGGCCTAATGCCGAACCTGTCGGCGATACACCCTGACCAGCACTATTGGGGTCTCCTGTAGACCCATTTAGGGACTCTTCAATAGAACATAAACGTTTCTGTTTGCAGTTATCATTTGTTTTTGAAAGACTCATAATTCTTAATGGGGGAGTCTCCCTCCCCCATCTCCTAAAGTTTGTTAGCAGGTGAGGTTGGGGAGGTCCCATACGGTGTGTAGTGCGTCGACGGCCTTGACCAGCGTCTTATCGTGGTAGCGGGCGTATCGCTCGGTCATCCTCGGCGAGCTATGGCCTAGGACTTTTTGCAGTACATCAAGCGAACAGCCCTTGTTCAGCAGTGAAGTAGCGACGGTATGACGGGCATCGTGGATGCGTACCTCTGATAGCCCACAATCATTGCAGACCCGGTACCAATACCGCCGAGGTTCGGAAATCTGAGAGACACCGTCCTGGCCACGAAACAGCAGGCCAGTCGTGCCATGGCGCTGGCGCTGAAGCTGAACCAATTCAAGGGCGAACTGATTAAGCGGTATAAGCCTTTCTCGACCAGACTTACTCGTCGGTAGATAAGCGATCTGAGTGGTGAGATTACAATCCTGCAGCTTTAGAGCCCTGGCCTCTCCCATCCGGGAGCCCGTTGCGAACAGGAACAGCAACAGACGAGCCTTTTCCTCGTCAATGTCTTCCATCAAGCGAGCGACCAGCTTATTGACTGCCTCATCGGGTAAGCCTTTGGGAGGCAGGACAGGCTCGTATTTGGCGGGGATATCTGCTGCGGGAGACGATTTGAGTATGCCGCGCTCCACTGCGAAGGTCGCAATAGCCTTGATCTGTGCTAGGTAGCGATTCACCGTAGCAACAGATTTGGTTTTAGCTTGCTCCGCTTGAAAGCGCTCGATATCATCACGAATGACACGGTTCAGTGGCTTGTGCCCTAAAGCTGCCACGATTGGCTTTATACGGGACTTAATAGTCCTGATAGAAAGATGAGTTTCCTGCACTGCGGGTAGGTAATCATCATAAATGAAGCGCTCTACCGATAAACTAGCGCGATAGGCTTGTTTGAATCCATCCGGATCTGTGATGAGCTCCGCCATCAGTTTACGTGCTTTATCGCGTATCACTTTGAGGCTAGCCTCACTGGTGCTCGCGATCTTAAACCGATAACGCTGATTGTTTCTGTGCACATTGAAGTAGCCGACCCTGGCACTAGATTGATATGTGACCCATGCGAGCCAAGGGACGTACTCGTCTTTCACCTCTTTTTGTTTGGAGACGTGTTCTCCACACGACCCCAGCCTGCGTTTAGCAGTTGGCGTTGACACTTCGCTGCTCACAACTACCTCTCTAACCATAACCGCCGGGATGACGGTGACTGGAAAGTTTTTGCATATCCCCCCTCAAATCACAACAGCACCAAATGCAGCCATATTATTGATATTTAATGAATTTGTTTGTAGTTGAGGACCCTAAAGGCAGCCATATGAAGGCGATTCGGAGGCGAACATCAGATCGCCTTCTGGAGAGCGACTTTGTGCTTCTAACGACAAATGCTCCTTATCTTCAGGGGGATCTGTGTACGCCCACAAAGCAAAAATCGTCATTTGAGGCTCAAAAAGAGGTGTAATCGAGATTGAGTTTTTGTGATTTTTGTCACAATAAATTTGAGTTCCCCCGCCGAAACACCATCACTTCTCTTCTTCACAGGGACGCTGAGGAGCTGACGACCGGAGGTACAGAGGCAGCGACACAGCAAACCTTGTCTGGTCAATTTCTGGTAACTTTTCAGCGCACAAAAAACATGCAGGTTAGTTCATCCGTTTTTTGACAAAAAATGGGCTCACTTGTTGGAGGAACCGAATGTGTGAGAGAGCGAAAAGGCAATTCTATAAAGGGAAAAATCCTCGATAGCAGAACCTGCCGACAACCGGATCCGGGTGTTGAGTCAGGGGCTCCTTGCACACTATCTCGCCACTTAGTTCACCCTATGCAAAAACAGGCCAAAAACTGGGGCTACAAGGTTGACACCCCAGTCCAGAAAGGGTTTAATGCGCGCCGTTGCCCAGATAGCTCAGTCGGTAGAGCAGGGGATTGAAAATCCCCGTGTCGGCGGTTCGATTCCGTCTCTGGGCACCACAATTCCTCCTTAGTTCAGTCGGTAGAACGGCGGACTGTTAATCCGTATGTCACTGGTTCAAGTCCAGTAGGAGGAGCCAAATTCGAAAAGCCCGCTCAATCGAGCGGGCTTTTTCATTTCTAGTTGCTGTTGCATGCTGCCAAAAAGAGCGTCGCGCCACAGGTGGCACTGAACAGCAGCATTCCGGTCTGCAACATGCTGCCAGGGCATGGCTTCTTCTCTCTTTTTCTGGCCCTGATCCACTTCGGTTTCATCACATTCCCTTATCCATTTTGTCGGCCTGAATGGCTGCACTCCTGTGCAGGCGAGCCATCTTTGTTGAATGGCGCCATGGCGTCAATCTCCCCCGCAAAACAATTAATTCAGCAGCGTTGAAGAGCGGCTTGTCGGGTGATGTTTCGACCTTTAAGCCATTGTTAACATTTTGGAAAACTGGAGTGACCCTGTGGCCGGGCGGGGATATGATGGGATCAATGATGTTCCCATCCTGACGGAGAGATCCCAGATGAACAGCCCCTTGAGCTATGTACTGGACGGCATTCATTGCGAGCCGCACTTTTTTACTGTTCCCCTCGATCATGATGAGCCTGATGGCGACAGCATTACCCTGTTTGCCCGCACCCTCTGCCGCAAAGACAAGCTCGATGAGAAGTTGCCCTGGCTGCTGTTTCTGCAAGGTGGGCCGGGATTCGGGGCGCCGCGCCCGACGGCCAACAGTGGCTGGCTCAAGCGGGCGTTGCAGGAGTTCCGAGTGCTGCTGCTGGATCAGCGTGGCACCGGGATGTCGAGCCCCATTCACGGGCAGATTCTGGCCAAAATGACACCGGCCGAGCAGGCGGAGTATCTCGGCCATTTTCGCGCCGACAGCATAGTGCAAGATGCCGAGTTCATCCGGCAGGAGCTCAGCCCCAAGCATCGCTGGAGCCTGCTGGGGCAAAGCTTTGGTGGTTTTTGCTGCCTGACCTATCTATCGCTTTTCCCCGACAGTCTGCGGGAGGTCTATATCACCGGCGGTATCGCACCGATCGGCCGCAGTGCCGAGGAGGTTTACCGTGCTACCTATCAGCGGGTGGCCGACAAGAACCGTGCTTTCTTCGCCCGCTTCCCCCACGCTCAGGGGATTGCCAACCGGCTGGCCAACCATCTGCACCAGCACGATGTGCGGCTGCCCAACGGCCAGCGCCTGACGGTGGAGCAGTTCCAGCAGCAAGGGCTGGATCTCGGCGCCACGGGTGCTTTCGAGGAGCTTTATTACCTGCTGGAAGAGGCCTTTATCGGCGACAAGCTGAGCCCGGCCTTTCTCTATCAGGTGCAGAGCATGCAGCCATTCAATACCAACCCGCTGTTTGCCATCCTGCACGAGGCTATCTACGCCGAAGGGGAGGCGACTCGCTGGGCGGCGGAGCGGGTCAGAGTGGAATTCCCGGCGGTGAACTGGGCACCCGGCAAGGATTTCGCCTTCACCGGCGAGATGATTTACCCCTGGATGTTCGAGCAGTTCCGCGAGTTGCTGCCCCTGAAAGAGGCGGCCCATCTGCTGGCCAACAAGGCGGACTGGGGGGCGCTCTATGACCCGGCCCAGCTGGCCCGCAACCAGGTGCCGGTAGCCTGCGCCGTTTATGCCGAGGATATGTATGTGGAGTTTGACTACAGTCGCGAGACCCTGCGTGGCCTTGGCAACAGTCGCGCCTGGATCACCAATGAATATGAGCACAACGGTTTGCGTGCCGATGGTGAAGCGATTCTTGAGCGCCTGATCGCGTTGAATCGCGACCGTTAATTGCCGTTATCGTCAACCATCGCGAGAGCTCGGACTCCCGCGATGGTTGTGATGGATGGTTGTTATGAAAGCGTGACTCCCTGAACCTTGTCCCGCACCTGCCAGAGGATGAGTGGATAGCCGGCTGATTAATTTCCCCCTCTTTCACTGTCTCTGCCGATCCCTCACCATATACTTGCCAAACGACTCTGTATTGAGCCGCGGTCAAATCGATTGACCAGCTCGTGCTCGTTACCATTAGAAAGTCGCTCCGATGCTCTGTATTCCGCGTATCTGATATGCCATCTCTGCATGCCCCGCTATCCGGGGGAGGGGATGGTCGTGCTTTTCAATCAAGATAAGGATGTATGATGAGAAAGTCTCTGTTGGCCTGCTCCCTGTTGCTGTGCCCTGTCGTGTTTGCCGCCACCCCCCATTGGGAATATAGCGGTGAGGCGGGGCCTTCCCACTGGGCCAAGCTGACCCCTGAGTTTGGTCAGTGTGCGGGCAGCAATCAGTCGCCGGTTGACCTGAACGGATTGGTCGAGGCCAAACTGGCCCCGCTGGTACTCCACTATCAGGGGGGTGGCAATACAGTGGTCAACAACGGTCATACCGTGCAGGTCGGTTATGCCCCGGGTAGCACCTTGCAACTCGATGGCACTAGGTTTGAACTCAAGCAGTTCCACTTCCACGCCCCGAGTGAAAACCTCATCGAGGGCACATCCTATCCGCTGGAAGGGCATCTGGTACACGTCAGTGACAAGGGAGAGATCGCCGTGGTGGCGGTGATGTTCGAGGCTGGCAAGGCCAATCCGGTGCTGGCGGCAGCCTGGAGTGCATTACCGGCCAAGGTGGGGGAGACCCAGGCCCTCAAGGCGCCGCTCTCTGCTGAGCAACTGCTGCCCGAGAATCGTGACTACTATCGCTTCAGCGGTTCCCTCACCACGCCCCCCTGCTCGGAAGGAGTGCGCTGGTTGGTGATGAAGCAGCCGGTTGAGGTCAGTCTGGCCCAGATCGACGCCTTCAAGGCGGTGATGCACCACCCCAATAATCGGCCGGTGCAGCCCCTCAATGGGCGCGTGGTACTGCAATAACACAGCGTTGCAATAGCGTTGCAGATAGCAAAAACAACAAGAGGGCCGCGAGGCCCTCTCTTACATGGCGAGGTATCGGCGAGCGATCAGAGGCTGGCGGCGATGCGGGCACCGAGCGCCGCGTTGTTCAGTACCAGCTGGATATTGGCCGCCAGCGAGTTGCCGCCAGTCAGCTCGCAGACGCGAGCCAGCAGGAAGGGGGTTGACGCCTTGCCCTTGATCCCCTGCTCATCGGCTTCACGCAGCGCTTGGGCAATGGCTGCGTCGATATCGGCTTTTGGCATGGCGTGTGCGCTCGGGATGGGGTTGGCCACCACGGCGCCGCCCGCCAGTCCCAGCTCCCACTTGAGGCGCAGCGCCTCGGCGATAGCTGCCGGGGTATCGAGGCGATAATCGACCTTGAAGCCGCTCTCGCGGGTGTAGAAGGCGGGCAGCTCCTCAGTTTGATAGCCGATCACCGGTACGCCCTGGGTCTCCAGATACTCCAGGGTCAGCCCGATATCGAGGATCGACTTGGCACCGGCGCAGACTACGGCCACCGGTGTCTGGGCCAGCTCCTGCAGGTCGGCCGATATATCGAAGGTCTCCTGCGCGCCGCGATGTACCCCGCCGATACCACCGGTGGCAAAGACCCGGATCCCCGCCATGGCGGCGATGATCATGGTGGAGGCGACCGTGGTGGCCCCCATCCCTTTGCGTGCCAGCACGAACGGAATGTCGCGGCGGCTGCACTTGGTCACATCGTGGCCAGCCCGGCCGAGCGCTTCCAGCGCACCGGCATCGAGACCCACCTTGAGGCGGCCGTCGAGGATGGCGATGGTCGCCGGAATGGCGCCGTTGTCGCGCACCACCTGTTCAACCTGACGGGCCGTCTCCACGTTCTGCGGATAGGGCATGCCGTGGGAGATGATGGTTGATTCGAGGGCGACGACCGGTTTGCCGGCGGCCAGCGCGGCAGCAACTTCCGGTTGGATATCGAGGTAAGCGTTCAGCATGAGTACTCCTCCAGTATGCGGTCAACGGCGGTCTTGCTCAGACCGGAAAAAACGGTATCGGAACAATTGACGGTGAGGGCGGCGCAGCCCAGGGCAAAGCGGGTGGTCTGGGCAATGTCGAGCTCTTGCAGCCAGGCGTGGGCGAGGCCAGCCATAAAGGCATCCCCGCCGCCGGTGACGTTGAGCACCGGACTGCCCAGCACCGGCAGGTGGCCCTGCTGCTCGCCATCGCTGTAGAAGATCCCCTGTTCACCCAGACTGAGAAACAGCCGCTTGACCCCGGCGCGGTGGAACCAGGCGGCCACCATGGGCCAGGTTTCGGGCCCGGCGATGGTTATGCCGCACAGCTGCTCGGCCTCGCTGCGATTGGGTTTGAGGGTGTGGATCTTGCCAAGCCAGGGGCGGATCTTCTCCACCTTGGCCACCGAAACGGTATCGACAAAGATGGCGTGCTCACCTTGCCGTTCAAACAACCAGTCGAGGGTGTGGATGGCCAGATTGGTGTCGAGCACCCAGAGCCGGGCGCCGCCGAGAAAGCCTGCGAGGGGGGTCAGGCGGGCAGGGGTGAGCTGCTCTATGATGGCCATGTCATTGATGGCGCAGCTCATTTCGCCGCTGCCATCATGCAGGCTGAGATAACAGGAGGTGGCGTGGCCATCGAGCACCAGAGTCTGGCGCACATCGACGCCAGCCCGCTGGCTCACTTCCAATAGATGGTGGCCATACTGGTCGTTGCCGACTGCGGTCAGCAGCCGGGTATCACTGCCGAGCCGCGCCAGATTCTCGGCGATATTGCGGCCAACACCACCGGCCGAGGTGCGCACCTTGCCCGGGTTGGAGTCGCCGAGCAGCAGGTTGTCGTGGCTGGTGCCGCAAATATCCATATTGGCACCGCCGATCACCACCACGTAGGGGCCCTCTCGCAGTACATAACCTCTGCCTTGCACATATCCCTGCCGGATCAGGCTTGAGATGTGGCTGGCCAGCGCGGAGCGACTGATGCCAAGGCGATCGGCCAGCTCCTGCTGGGCAATCATGGGATCCTGACGCAGCTGGGCTAGGATCTCTTGTTCACGCTCAGTCATAGACAAACATCCATTTACAAACGTTTGTCCATTATTGCTGGGAAACGTTTGCTGGCTATCAGCTTGTACAAAATTTGTTGGCTTGCGCACAAAAAATCGACATTCAAAGCTGGGTTGGCAAGCGGTTTAGCCGGGGAGGGGACTTTTAACGGGTCGGTGGCCCTGCAACGGCTTATAATGGCCGCCGCAAGATGAGGAGAGATGATGGAAAAGAGTGCATTCTGCTGCGTGGGGTTGGTCAATCCCAAGTCTCCGGAAAATGTCGGCTCAGTGATGCGGGCTGCGGGTTGCTACGGGGTGGATGAGGTCTACTACACCGGCAACCGCTTCGAGCTGGCGCGCCGCTTTGCCACCGATACCAAGCAGATGGTGGAGAAGATCCCGCTGCTCGGGGTTGATGACCTGCTGCAATTCATGCCGGAAGGGTGTGTTCCCGTGGTGGTCGATCTGATCGACGGCGCTACGCCGCTTCCCGACTATGTCCATCCGGAACGTGCTTTTTATATCTTCGGGCCGGAGGATGGCACCCTGGATCCCAAGCTCTATGGCGCGGTGAAAGATGTGGTTTATGTGCCGACTCAGGGCTGCATGAATCTGGCCGCCTCGGTCAATGTGATCCTCTATGACCGATTGGCGAAGGGGTTCCGGCAACCCTGAGTTGTGGTGTGGCAACGGTGACTCAAACCACAATGGAGACGGTGTTGCTTATGGGCTGGTTGCTGGCGGTGGCTGCTGTTGACGCGGCTGCGGCATCCTTCTCTTTCCCCTATGGCGGGATCAGTTTTCGCCTGCCTTGGCCGCCTGTTCCTCGAGAAAGTCGCGATAGTAGTCATAGAGGTGATAACGGCGATATATCTCGGCCAGCGTGCCGCGACGGATCAGATTCACCATCTCCTGATCCCACAGCTGCAGTAGCCGGTCGCCCTGCTCGGTATCGGCAAAAATGGGGTAAGTCGGTATCCAGCGCAAAATGGTGCGGTACATATTGGCCGGGGTCTCATCGGCTGCATGGAGCACGCCAGCTGTCAGGTAATAGCGATAGCGCCCCTTGCCAATCAGCTGCAGGGCCATCTCATGGTTGTCGATCTCGTGCCACCGCATGGTGACCGGAAGATATTTATCCAGCACCCATCCTCGCCGCCAGAGCACGGTCTCTCCCTCGAGGCTGCGCTCTCCCCGCCATTGCGGCTGCCACTGCTTGAGCATGAAGACGGTCACATCATCTGCGGAGGCTGGCTGATGGGGCTGCTTGACCCCCTTGATCTCGTCCAGATAGACACTCATCGCCATATCCCCCTCTTGCCTGGCTACCATGGCGACGGCGCGTTTGTAGGGCACGATATGGGGCACGATCTTGTAGCCATGGGGTTGGTAGATGGTTCGCACCAGATCGAGATAGATACCGCGGCCATCCGGTTGGCAGAAACCGGGCCAGCCATCGCAATAGACGTGAACATCAGCTGTGCGAGCGTGGGCGATCGCACACAGAGAGCAAAGCAGCAAACAACCGATGCGCAGCATGGTCAGCAATATCCTCGCAGGGGTGAGGAGAGCATTTATCACCTGATTTATACCATGCATCTATCGCGGCGGGCGGAGAAAACATCTCGCATCTCCATTTTGCGACAGGGTCGAGGGTTATTTGCGGTCGGATCGTTATGATCGAGTAAAGATTCAATAGCACCCCAATCAGTAGAGGAGACTGCATTATGCCATCGATCAAGACTCTGCTCTGTCCAGTCGATTTTTCCCAAATGTCTCGCGCGGTACTCGACTATGCCGTTTTCATGGCACAGAGCCATCAGGCCCAGCTCAAGCTGATCCACGTGGTTGATCAACTGCACGGTTTTGACAGTTACAAGATCCTTCATATGACGGCCATCGAGATCACTCACGAGATGGAGCGTCAGGCCAGAACCCAGCTCAAAGAGCTGGTTGCCACCCTGCCGATCCCGGCCACCTTTGATATTCGCTTTGGCCGCGCCGCCGATGAAATTGTCATTCAGGCCAAGGAGGATGAGGTTGAGCTGATCGTGATGGGCAGCCACGGTCGCTCCGGTATCAGCCATCTGCTGGTAGGCAGTGTCGCCGAGTCTGTGGTGCGTCATGCACCCTGTCCGGTACTGGTGGTGCGCCAATAACGCGCCACGTTTAGTGTGAAAAGCGTAACAAACAAGGCCAGCGATTGCTGGCCTTGCGTTTTCTGGTGTTGTGCCCGCTAGCCGTGGGCGTAGATGACACTCCCCCCCTTGATGGTATCTATGATGGCCCTGGCCTGCTCTTTGGGCAGGGCGGGGCAACCCCAACTGCGGCCCAGCTTGTCATATTTGCGCAGATGGGTCGGGCTGGCATAGGCGGCGCCATGTACCACGATGGCACGCTTGCGGGCATTGCTGTTCTTGCCAGGGCTGAGCCCGTCCAGCCGCAGGGAGTAGCCATGTTTGCCCAGATAGGTTTCTGCGGTGCGATAGACGCCAAGGGAACTTTGGCGGGAGTTGAGCTGGTTGGAAAAGTGTTTTGCTGCCAGTTCACCTGAGTTGCGGCCATGACTGACCCAAGTGTGATAGAGCAGCTTGTGGCGTTTCATATCGATGACAAACAGCCTGCGCTGGGTGGATGGCTTGCTGTAATCGATGATGGTGAGAATGGGTTTGCGTTTGTGGCGCACGGTTTGATAACTGTTGAGGGCCTGACGAAAGGTCTGTTTATCCAGCTTGCCGGCCAGACCCAGTTGACGATAGAGGTTCTGATCCCAGCTGGCATCTGCCGTGCTGCTCCAGATGAGCGATATCAACAGCAGTGGCAACAACAGCCACCCGCGTTGCCAGTCTATGTTACCGCGCGCTTGTCTCATCCGTGAATATCTCCTTGTCACTCCCTGTCAACGACGCGGATATTGCCATCAATCCGCTCGATAGTTATATGCAAGGTCCTGAAATCGCGCAATAAAAAACCGGCCGCAGAGCGGCCGGAAGTCATTCAAACAGTAGACATTGGTATCACAGGGTATAACTGACTTCCAATTACTTAGAAGTTGTACTGCAGAGCAACCGCGACTACGTCGTCAGTGTTCTGGCCCAGAGAGTTGGTGGACTTGCCATTTACGGAGTCCAGCAGGTTCAGCTTGTAATCAACGTAGGCGTTGAAGTTCTCGGTGAAGTTGTACCAGGCACCGATAGATACGTACTCGGTGTAGGTATCATCGATACCGTGAGCGGTATCTTTTACATCAGTGCGCAGGTAGGCCAGAGAAGGCTTGAACTTGCCGATGGTGTACTGGGCTACAGCTTCGTAACCGTCGTGCTTCTCAGCGTAGCCGTTGTTCACGAACAGGTGGTTCTCACCGTGGGAGTAGGTTGCAGCCAGGTAGAGGTCACCTACAGCGTACTTGGCACCAAAGCCCATCAGCTTGGCATCCTTGTCGCCACCGAAGGCAGCGAATTGAGCTTGTTCATCGGTCTTGCCAGCCTGGTTGTAGGCAGCTGACAGGCCCAGACCCATATCGAAGTCATAGGAGGCAGCTACAGCAAAACCTTCTTTGGAACCTTTCTTGTTCCAAGTTGTGCCATTGGTGTTGAAGTTGGAGCGATCGGCATTCTGCGGATCATTGTTGCCGGTGAACTGGGCACCCAGGGTCAGGCCATTGTAGGTGTACAGGTACTGGGCCAGACCGTTGGTACGGCCGGTACCGAATACTTCGGTGCCTTTACCCAGGCCGTCACCGCCCCACTCGGGCAGTACGTCGGTGTAGTCGTTCACGATGCGGAACAGACCATCCTGACGACCGTAGCTGAATGCGCCGAAACGATCGTGCTTGATGCCGGCATAGGCATAACGCAGCTCGTCGTTGTCAGAACCGGAAGTCGGCAGGTTGTACTCGGCAAAGCCGAACGCCTTCATTTCGGGGGCGATCTTGGTTTCACCGCGCATGTTTACACGGAAATAGCTCTGGTCTCCTTCGGAGCCGTTGTCGTCAGTGCCGTAGTACATGCCCTGAGCACGGCCACCGATCTCCAGCTTGGTATCGTTCTGGTTGTAAACGGTAGCAGCATGGGCGCCGCTCGCCAGCAGCAGGCTGGAGATGGCAATAGTCAGTGCAGACTTCTTCATATGCGTTATTCCTCTGATGTAAACACTTCCGAACTTGTTGTCGGTTCTGTGAAATCGGAAATGGTCCGATAGCCACACGGTAGGCGCCCCAACCTTGACTGGGGCTGAATCCATCGTTGTTTAATTGAGGTGGCGAGGTCGTTATCAAGACTGGATGTGACGGTTTTTGACAAGATAAAAAGAGATTAAATTCAATGAATTATTTTCTAGTGACTTTTTTGACATCAAGACTGTTCTGAGCAACAAGGTCGATGGCTCAAGTTGTGAGCTAGATCACGCAGGGGAGAATGGGGGCGGGGAAAAAACGGGAGGAGCCTTACAAGGCTCCCCCCAATGATCAGAGGGGCTTTTGCCACAGGGTCAGCAGCAGATCCTGTTCCAGTTCATTCGGGCCCTGTTGAGCGAAAGCGTGACGCTGCTCACCGGTTGCCCGCCAGCCAAGACGGCTGGTCTCCAGAATAAAGCTGCGCATGGCCTGATCCATGGTGAGGCTGAACTGGCAGCGCTGTTGAGCCACCGGATTGAGGCCACCGAGGGTTGGCCAGCTGAGGGAGTGTTCCATGCTCACCGGGTTGAGGCTGACCCGCAATTGCCACTGATGGCGCGGGCCTGGCTGCAGATAGAGCAGATAGCCACCGGGGGCCAGCCAGCTGACCAGCTGCTCGGTCTTGACCTTGAGATCGTTGACCAGCAGCACCTGCACCGAGCCCGGTTGCAACGGCGCGCGAGCGGGATCGGCAATGACAAACTGGCCGTCCGGCTGTGCTTTTTTGGCGGCAAAGATGGTGTTCTTAGCGATATCAACCCCAGCAAACTGCCAGCCGGGCAGGCGCTCTGCCAGCGCGCGGCAGTAGTAGCCTTCACCGCATCCAAGATGGACCAGCTCTTGTGAGGCCAGCGGAGCGAGTAGAGCGGCCATGGCCTCAACCAGCGGCAGTTGGTGGCCGGCTTCCAGGAAATGGTGCTTGGCGCGCATCAGGGCACGGCTGTCGCTGTCTTTGGGGTTTTTCTTGCCGGGGATGAGATCCAGATAACCTTCCGGTGCCGGATCGAAGTGATGCTTGTTGTCGCAATAGCGTCCCTGGGAGGCTTCATGAAGATGGAGCGGACTGCGGCAACGGGGACATTGAAGGTGCATAGTAACTCTCTGGGCGAATGCCGGAACAGTGAAGGGCGTTCGGGATTATAGGGGAGAGGATCAAAAAAGGCTGCCGTAGCAGCCTTTTTTATGGCTCTGTCCCAATTACGTGTTGAAAGG
>NZ_JAYJLJ010000038.1:0-17685 GCF_051948815.1 Aeromonas sp. Lyrl_2 | reverse complement strand
TGTATAAAGCCCTCTGGAACTTGGGGAAGAATTGATATCTGCAATGAACTTTCAACAGTTAAAAGTCCCCCCTGAAAAATAAAAAGGCTTCTAAAATCGACAAGTACGAGTAATGAAATTTCCCTTTTAAAACATAAATAGTGAAAACGCTATCTTGTTGACTTTTATTTAATTCAGAATGACAATCTAACTTTCACTTTGACGATGTAATGGACAATGTATGAGTACGGATATCAATTTCTTATGTAAAGAGAGTCTGTTTGCGTTCATCCAAAACAAATATGATAACTTAAAGAATGATATGGGGTGGGACCTGCTTTTCTGTAGGTATGATAACATGCTATCCCCTCAGTATCCTGTCGCATTCTTTGGTATAAATCCAGGTGGTGGACCATGTGATACCAATGCAATTTCAGTGGAGTCTGAATGTGCATACTACAGTGAACCTTGGAAGGGCTGCGAGGAGGGTGAAGCACCGCTACAACAGCAGATGAGAGCCTTATATACAATAATTGGCGATGAACTGGGTGTATCATACAAACAGCTCATGGATGGCTCTCTGATGACAAACTATATTCCCGCTCGCTCACGAAATTGGCATACATTAAAAGGAAAGGATGAGTGGCTTGAACATGCTCGTGAAATATGGAATGAGCGTATAAAGCAGGTTCACTGTAAACTTTATATCGCGATATCGAAAATCGTATTTGATGAACTGGATAGCCATTTAATCAAGCATGGTTTCCAGATGGTTGAAAAAATCAATGAACAGATTGGCTGGGGGAGAGTCAGATACCAAATTCAGCGTTACGAACGGGGTGATCAAGTTTCCTTGCTTGTACGCCTCCCTCATTTGTCAACATACAAAATATTTAGTCGTCCAGCATGTCAACCATCAATAGATCGAATCAAGTGTGAAATATCTAAAACTATAAAATGATCATGTACAGGGCCTTAAGCATTGAGTTCTTTTAACATGCTCTTCAAGGTCCTGTTCCGTGTCTATTATCTCTGCTTGGTTTGGTGATCAGATCACAGAGCCCTCAGTTGGTTCCATTCAAGCTGTATTGATTTGGGAAACAACGCCTCTTTTTGCTCCTGTTGTGACAGGAAGGAACGCTTGTCGGGTGGGGCAATCACAAAAGCAAGGTAGGGGGCGGGAGCTGGCAATACGAAAAGCAGTGATGTTCCATCAGGGCTTTGCAAACCGGGGGATGGGTGCGTGGATGATCTGCCACTGCGTGGCTCTGGCTCACTTGTCGGCATAGGTGTTTGCCGGAAAGCAAAAAACCGACCCTGAGGTCGGTTTTTTTAGATTTGGCGGTGAGGGAGGGATTCGAACCCTCGATACGTTGCCGTATACACACTTTCCAGGCGTGCTCCTTCAGCCACTCGGACACCTCACCAAATTTTCGTTCGCTGCGCTGTTGCGCTGGAACGGGGCGTAATTTAGGGGAAAGGGCTGTGTGGGTCAACCTCTTTTCCCCTTATTTTTCATAATCTTTTACGAATGCCTAACCCTTGCGCAGAATGCCGGTTTTTTAAACCGGATCAGGGCTTGTCGAGGATGATCAGACTGTCCGGCAACTCGTTTTGATCCCGGGTGGCCGGGAAGGCGTCGGTCAGAATGGCGCTAACGCGCTCCACGCACTCCAGAAAACCCTGTTCGATCTCCTTGTTGCGCACTCGCGCCACGAAGTCGTCGATGATCTCCTGCCACTGGCCGTTGTCGATATGCTGGGCGATGCCGTCATCCACCAGTATTTCTACATAGTGCTCGGCGGCAGAGACGAAGATCAGCACCCCAAGCCGGTCGCGGGTGCGGTGCAGCCCCTGCTCGACAAATTGCAGGCGAGCCATCAGGGCAGCCCGGTGCTGGCGAACCTTCTTCGGGATGAGCCGCATCTTGATGGGGGTCCAGTGGAACAGCAGGCTCAGCAGCAGCCAGACCGACCACTGCACCAGCAGGATTTCGTACCAGCCTAGCCAGAAGCCGAGCTGGAACACCAGCAGCGGGGTGAGCATCGCCAGCAGCGCCGCCCAGAGGGTGGGAATGTAGCGATAGCCATCGCTGGCCGGGGCCAGCACGGTGACCAGTTCAGCATCAGTCTCTAGCTCCGCTTCGCGCACCTTGGCCTGAAGCGTGTGGAAGAACTGTTTAGAAATCATGATTTGTCTCTTTACTCCTGTTACCAGCCACCGGAGGCTCCGCCGCCGCCAAAACTGCCGCCGCCACCGCTGAATCCGCCGCCGGAGCGACCACCAAAGGAGCCGGCACCCAATCCACCGGCCATGTAGGTCGACCGACGTCGTCTTCCCGGCCCACCGCCACCCCCCCCGCGCAGGTTGTGGAGCACGATCATCGCAATCACCACCAGAATAAACAGCCAGGGGCCGCCACCGTTGTCACTCTTTGGCTGCTCGACCGGCTGATATTCCCCGGCGAGTGCCTTCATAATGCTCTGGCTGCCTGCCATGATCCCGGCCACCATATCGCCGCGCTTGAAGGCGGGCAGGATGCGGCCATGGATGATGTTGGCTGCGATGGCGTCGGGCAGGGCGCCTTCCAATCCATAGCCTACCTCGATCCGCACCTTGCGCTCATCCTGGGCGATCAGCAACAGCACGCCATTGTTTTTGCCTTTCTGGCCGATCCCCCAGTGGCGACCGAGCTGGTAGCCGTACTCCTCGATAGTCTCCCCATCGAGGCTATCGACAGAGACCACCACCAGCTGGATACCACTGCGCTTTTCAAAGGCGGCCAGCTGTTGGGTCAGTTGATGGGCCTGTTTGCGGGACATCAGACTGGCTTCATCCACTACCCGTCCGCTCAGCGTCGGGAAGTCCGGTGCCGCTTGCAGGGCACTGGCCCAGAGCAGCAGGCAGGGAAGAAACCAGCGCAGCATCATCTTCATTGGAAGCTGACCTTGGGCGCCTCATCGGCACCGGGTTTGGCACTGAAACTGGGTTTGGCCTCCAGATCCGAGTAGAGCAGCTTGGACCAGATAACGCCGGGGAAGGTGCGGATCTCGGTATTGAACTGGCGCACCGCCTCGATATAGTCGCGGCGAGCCACCGAGATGCGGTTCTCGGTTCCTTCCAGCTGTGCCTGCAGGGCAAGGAACTGCTGATCCGCTTTCAGCTCGGGGTAGCGTTCTACCACTACCATCAGGCGGGAGAGAGCGCTGGAGAGCTGGTTCTGCGCCGCTTCAAACTCCTTGAGCTGGGCAGGATCGCTCACTTGCACGCTGCCGACCCGGGCACGGGCATCGGTGACCGCTTTGAGGGTCTCCTGCTCATGGCTGGCGTAGCCCTTGACGGTTGCTACCAGATTGGGAATGAGGTCGGCGCGGCGCTGATACTGGTTCTCCACCTGCCCCCAGCTTGCTTTAACCTGCTCATCCAGGGTCGGAATGTTGTTCATGCCGCAGCCGGTCAGGCTGAGCAGCAAGGTCAGGGTCAACAGGCTCTGCGTGGTTTTGCGCCAGAGTGATGTGGCCATCTTGTTGTTCTCCTTTGGTATTTCGAGTCGATAGTGCGCCATGGATGGTGCACGACCAAGCGTGCACCACCATACCAGCTTGGGGTCAGTTGCCACAACGCGCAGGTAGTTCGGGTCGCTTGTTGATGCCGGAGACCTTGGGTAGCTGGGGCTTGTCTTTGAGCCAAGAGGCCAGCTCTTCCCCGCAGCCGTTGCCGGGAGGAATCGGGGCCTGGGGTTCACAATCCGGGCTGCCCACCGGGCAGCGCAGCCGCACATGGAAGTGGCTGAAGTGGCCCACCCAGGGGCGCAGCTTGGCGACCCAGGGCTCGTCACCAGCCTGTTGGCAGACCGCGGATTTGATCACCGGATTGACGAAGATGCGGGCCACCTCGGGCTTGCTGGCCGCCAGCCGCAGCAGGGTGAGCTGCTGTGGGCCAAAGCGCCCCGGTAACATCTTGTAGCTGGGTTCGTCGATCAGTGCCCACTCCTTGGGGGCATCCTGCTCCCATTTGCTGATGGGGCGGTTGGCCATGCGAAACCAGATATCGGCATCAAGGCCAGTCTGGTGGCTGCGATGGCCGGAGGTAAATGGGCCGCCACGGGCCATCGCCAGATCGGCGATATAGAGATCCGGCAGCCCGGCCATGCGGGTCTGGTTGGCCAGCGCTTGCAGATAGTGGATAAGGTCGGGGTGGCCGTAGTAGCGTAGCCGCTTGGTGCGGATCACCTGATAACCAGGCCCTTCGAGGGGCAGGGATACGCCGTTTTTCAGGCAACCGGCGGCATAACCGCCGATGGCTTCTGCTTGCAACACGGTTGCCAGTAACAGAGACGTCAGCATCAATGCACTCCTTTTCTCGCCTCGAGTCGGCTCAGTAGCACGAACAGACTCAAACATATCAATAAATAGGCAGTGGCCACTAGCAGCCAGATCTCGTAGACCAGTCCGCTGGAGTTGGCCATCTCGGTGCCGACGAAGGTGAGCTCCTGCACCGAGATAAGGGAAACGATGGCGGTATCCTTCACCAGCGCGATGAGCTGACCGGTGAGGGGGGGCAACATCAGCAGCATGGCCTGCGGCAGGATCACATGGCGCAGCCGCACCCAGGGAGATA
Organism: Aeromonas sp. Lyrl_2; assembly: GCF_051948815.1. Lineage (NCBI taxonomy): Bacteria > Pseudomonadati > Pseudomonadota > Gammaproteobacteria > Aeromonadales > Aeromonadaceae > Aeromonas > Aeromonas sp. Lyrl_2. The sequence goes on along the minus strand of NZ_JAYJLJ010000038.1, from coordinate 13,086 downwards.
GCCCGAGGCTCTGCGCCGCCTCCCACTGGCCACGGGGGATGGCGGCCAGCCCGGCGCGGACGATCTCGGCGACGAAGGCTGCGCTGATCATGCCAACGCAGAGGGTGCCTGAGATGAGGTTTTCCCAGCGGACAGGTGGGCCAAACAGCGCCTCTTGCCACGGGGAGAGCGATACGGTGCCGAGCCAGCGGGAGAGGCCGCTTGCAGGCAGCAGCTGGTTGGCGATAAAGAAGTAGAAGATGAAGATAAAGACCAGCGGCGGCAGATTGCGGATCAGCTGGATAAACAGGGTCGCTGGCATCACCAGCCAGGGGCGGCGGCTGAAGGCGGCTACCCCCAGCGCAGTGCCGAGCAGCAGCGCCAGCACCATGCCGAGCAGGGCGATGCGCAAGGTGGTGAGCAGACCGCTGAAAAAGTAGGGCAACTCGCCGTGAGGGCCGGGGGTGAACAGCAGATCGAAGGCTTCATGCCAGCGCCATTGATAGGCCACCCCGATGTGCAGGCGACTGGCCAGCCAGAGGCCAGCCAGCAGCAGGATCAGGGCGATCGCCCCATCCAGCCAGTTGATGTTCCGACATGCCCCACGGACGATGCGCCGGATGGTCTGTTTTAGAGCAATCAGCATCAGGGGTTGGCGACCTGCGCTTCCCACGCCAGCGACTTGAACCAGTAGTCATGGCGCGCCTTGAGCCAGCCATCGGCCTGACGGGCGGCGATCCACTCGTTGAACTGTTCAGCCAAGGCATCATCCCCCTTGCGCAGGGCAAACCCTTCACTCCCCTCTGCCAGCGGTTTGGCAAACGGCATAAAGAGGGCATCCGGGTGGCGCAGCGCCTCTTGCTCGGGTTTCGGGGAAGAGGAGAGGGCGCCGTGGGCGCGGCCGTTCAACACCTCCTGAAATACCTGTGACTCGTCATCAAACTGGCGCAGGGTGGCCTTGGGGAAGTGTTCTTTTGCCACCTGTACCGGTGAGGCGCCACGACGTACCGCCAGGATCACCCCGCGCTGGTTGAAGTCCGCCACGGTTTTCTTCTCTTTGGCCATGGTGCTGGAGGCGGCCAGCTGCACCCCCGAATGGGAGTAGGCCTGGGTGAAGCGCACGCTCTTCTCCCGCTCGGGGGTGATGGTGAGGCCGCCGATGATGACGTCATATTTTTTCGCCAACAGGGAGGGGATGATGCCATCCCAGGCGGTAGGCACGAACTCTACCTGCCAGCCGTTATCTGTGGCGAGGCGACGGGCCACGTCAATCTCGAAACCGATCAGGGCCCCCTGCTTGTCGCGCATCGCCCAGGGGGCGAAGGTGGACATGCCGACCCGCAGGGTACCGCTCTGCTCGATCTGCGCCTGGGTGTCGGAGGGGGCGGTTTCTGCCAGTGCTGGAGTGAGCAGGCTTGCCAGCAGCAGCGCAGCGCCCGACAGGGTGGTCTTGAATGACAGATTCATGGTTAGCGTCCTTGTTGATCCGGATTCAGGTGACGGGCCAGCGCCCGCGAACAGGCTGACAGCGTCAGGGTTAACAGCAAATAGAGGGCGGCCACGGTAAACCACACCTCAAAGGTCAGAAACGTATCGGCAACCAGAGTACGCCCTTCGTTGGTCAGATCGAAGATGGCGATCACACTCACCAGCGCCGAATGTTTGATAAGGGAGACCAGCTCGTTGGTCAGCGGCGGCAAGGTGATGCGCACCAGCTGGGGCAGGATCACCTTGCGCAGGGTGATGGTTCGCGACAAGCCAAGCGACTGGGCCGCCTCCCACTGTCCTTTGGGAATGGCCTGTACACCTGCACGCAAGACCTCGGCGGTGAAGGCACCCTGATAGAGGGAGAGGCTCAACACGGCGCAGGCAAGGGGGGCCAATCCCAGCATGGGGCCCAGCAAGAAATAGAGAATATAGAGTTGCACCAGCTGGGGCGTGGTGCGCACCAGCGCCAGATAGGCGATGGCGAGCCAGGGGCCGAGCCGGGAGGGGATCAGCCGCAGGCTGACCACGCACACCCCGATCGCCAGAGTGCCCAGCAGACTGAGCAGCGCCACCTGCAAAGTGACCAGCAGGCCGTTTAGCAGGGGGCCTGCATAAAAGGTTCCCTCATCCCATTCGCCGAGAAAGGGCAACACCCGCGACCACTGCCACTCATAGCCCATCTGGCGAGCGCCGCTATAGAGCGCCCAGCCCAGTAGCGCACAGAGCATCACAGTGCCTGACAACCAGCCGAGCAGGCGGGGGCGATTGAGCCTAGCCATGATAGCTGAGCACCTGTTCGAGGAAGGCTTGGGTACGCGGGTGACGAGGGGCGTTGAACAGCTGGGCGGGCGGGGCCGACTCGATGATTTTCCCCTCATCCATAAAGAGCACCCGATCCGCCACTTGACGGGCAAAGCCCATCTCGTGAGTGACGCAGATCAGGGTCATCCCCTCGTCAGCCAGCTCGCGGATCACATCGAGCACTTCGCGGATCATCTCGGGGTCGAGGGCGGAGGTGGGCTCGTCAAACAGCATCAGCTCGGGTTGCATGCAGAGGGAGCGGGCGATGGCGACCCGCTGCTGCTGGCCGCCGGAGAGCTGGTGTGGGTACTTGTCGGCCTGTGCCTGAATGCGCACCCGCTCGAGCAGCCCGAGCGCCCGGGCTTTGGCCTCCTGAGGGCGCAACCCCAGGGTATGCACCGGTGCCACCATCAGGTTTTCCAGCACCGTCATATGTGGGAAGAGGTTGAACTGCTGAAACACCATGCCAACCCGACCTTGCAGGCGGCGCAGGTAGGAAGGGGTCACCGGCTCGCCAAACAGGAACAGCTGGCCGTCGTCGATCCCCTCCAGCCCGTTGATGGTGCGGATCAGGGTCGATTTTCCCGAGCCTGACGGGCCACAGATGACCCACTTTTCTCCACGTTCAATGGTGAGATCGATGTGATGAAGAGCCTGAAAATCGCCATAGAATTTGTCGACGCCACAAAAGCGCACACAGGGTTGCGAGCTGGTCAAGAAGTGGGTTCCACTGAGAATCATTTACGCCATGGTATTGATTTTATAGGGGGATGACAAAGAAAACCCCCTTGTCAGCATCCTGATGCCTATTCACAATGGCGCCATTTCGTGATGACAGGAGCTTTTCATGCGTATTACATCCTTGCTTGCCGGTTCCCAGGTGCAGCTGTTGATGCCGCCAGCGGTTCGCTATCGCTGCGTCATTTTTCTGTTGTTGCTGGTGAGTTGGGGTGTGGTGGCGGCCTCCTTGTGGGATGGTTGGGGCGCCATGGCGCTGCTCAACTGGGTGGGCGTGGTCTTTGGTGGCATCACCGGGATCATGGTGTCGCTGCCCCGCAGCTGGCAGCCCTGGCGACTGGCGGAGCTGGGGTGGGATGAACAGCATATCTATCTGCTCAATGGCAACAAGGATGAGGCGCTGGCGCTGCCCCGCAGCCAGCTGGTGGCGCTCGAACGGGAGCGGCGAGTGGGTCACGACGGCCAGTGGCTCGACTTCAGCCTCGATCTGCAGCTGAGTGAAGAGGAGCTGGCGGCGGCCATGGCCTTGCTGGATCTCAAGGCGGGGGAGCTCCATCTGGTGAGCCCGTCTGTCTATCGCTTCGGCTTTAAACGGGCCTGGCACGGTCGCCGGATGCTGGCGCAACGGTTGTCAGATCTGCAATCGGCCTGAGTCGACTATTTTCTCGACAATTCCCGGCAAAGCTCAGATACTGCCAGTGACTCGAATTGATCTTGTCTGCACTGTTAACCCAAGAGATCAATCACTTGACGACAGTGTGGAGAAGGCCACGGCATGAAGCCATGGCAGGTCCGGCATAGGGGTTGTGCCCTTACCGTTATGCTGGGAATTGCATAGAGAAGGCACCTTGAATCGAGAGTAGATGGCATGAAGATTTACGTAGGAAATCTGTCGTACCGGATGACGGCCGACGAACTGAAAACCCTGTTCAGCCAGTTTGGACAGGTCGACAAGGTTGATATCATCATCGACCGCGATACCGGCCAGTCAAAGGGGTTTGGTTTTATTGAAATGCCGGTCAATGGTGATGCCGAGAAGGCCATCGCTGGTCTGCATGGCACAGAAGTCGGTGGCCGTACCATCACCGTCAACCAGGCCAAACCGAAGACAGATGCTCCCCGTGGTCGCCCGCAACAGCGCCACCGCTAAGGTGCCTCGGCAATAAAAAAACGGCATGGGTTTCCCCCATGCCGTTTTTGTTTCTGGACGTTTTGCTGTTATCAGGGGACGTCGTAACCGAGCGCCGCCTTGCGGATGCGGAACCACTGCTGGCGATTGAGGACGATGGATTCGGCGGCCACGGCGGCAGCAATCCGCTCCCGTTTGCCGGAGCCAATCAATGGCAGCGGCTGGCTTGGCAGCATCATTACCCAGGCGTAGACCACCTGCTCGATAGTCTGGGCGCCCACTTCCTGACGGATCTGCTCCAGTTCGGCACGCAGCGGGGCATAGGCGTCATCGCTGAACAGTCGGCCGCCGCCGAGACATGACCAGGCCATCGGCTTGATGCCAAGCTGCTGGCACTGATCCAGGGTACCATCGAGGGTCCCTTCCTGATGAAGCGGCGAGATCTCCAGCTGGTTGGTGACCAGCGGGAAGGGGAGGCGCGATTGCAGTAGCTCGAACTGACGGGCGGTGAAGTTGGATACCCCGGCGTGCTTGATCTTGCCCGCCTGTTTCAGGGTGATAAAGGCGTCGGCCACTTCATCTGCGTTCATCAGGGGATCTGGGCGGTGGATCAGCAGCAGGTCCAGATGGTCGGTGCCGAGCTTGCGCAGCGAGGCCTCGGCGCTGGCGATGATATGGTCCTTGCCGGTGTTGTAATGGTTGAGAGCATGCTCCGGCTTGGCGGTGAGGGCGATGCCGCACTTGGTGACGATCTCCATCCGGCTGCGCAGGGAAGGCTCGAGGCGCAGGGCGTGACCAAAGGCCTCTTCACACTGGTAGCCGCCATAGATATCGGCGTGATCGATGGTGGTGACCCCCAGATCCAGATGATATTTCATCAGGTCGAGCAGAGCGGCCGGAGAGAGCTGCCACTCCATCAGGCGCCAGTAACCCATGATGAGGCGAGAGAAGGTGGGGCCTTGCGGATGCAGGGCGACACGGGATACAGACATGGTTGACTCCTTGAAAAACACGATGCGAAAACGATGTGCAACATAGATGACTGCGGGCATCTTGGCCTCATGTGGCTGGCAAAGCAATAATGGGCAGTGGCATGATTCGAACTTTGGTTCTGATCGCAGAGTAGGAGAGATAGTTGGATGGAAGGATTTGCCGAGCGCTTGCAGAGCCTGATCGGGGAGATGAGCGTGAGCGCGTTTGCCCGCAAGGTGGGGCTCAGTGAAGCGCTGATCCGCAAATATTTGAAGGGAGCCGAGCCTGGCCTGGCGCGGGCCAACCAGATCGCCATGGGGGCCAACTGCTCGCTGGAGTGGCTGGCAACCGGCTGCGGTTATCTCTACCGTCAGGCGGAAGTGGTAGACCGGGAGGCGCTGGCAGCGGCGCAGCTACTGCTGGGCGAACAGCAACCCGGGGTGGGGCTGCCCGATGAGGAGGCACTGGTCACCCTGCTCGCCTATTACCAGTTTTTGCGCACCCACAAGAAAGCGGACGGTTTTCTCGACTTGGCGCTGGCGCGGGAGTTTGGTCGCCATCTGGGGGAAGCGTGATGAGGGGCATATTACCCTTTGGTCGTGTCACGGCCGGTTGATTATTCTGATACGCTCTAAGCAAGATAACTCTCCATGGAATGGGCAATGAGCTACTTGATCCTCGGAAGTGGTGCGCTGGGCTCGGCGCTGGCAAGAGAGCTGATGGCAAGGGGGGAGTCCTTCCTTCTGGCCGGGCGCACCTATCCAAAAGGGATCGAGATGGGGGCTTTCTTCCCGCTGCAAGAGGTGGACGCCATCTCGTTCGACGCCCTGTTTACCCTCTACGACACCGATCCTCTTCCCACTGTGGTGATCAACACCATCGGCCTGTTGCACGATGTCAGCTTTATGCCAGAGCGGCGGGTCGAAGAGGTGCACCCCAAGTGGCTGTGCGACAGCCTGCTGGCCAATGCCTGGCCAACGCTGGCGCTGGCTGCCCGTTTCAGTCGGTTGATGGGCAATGACCATCCGCTGTGGCTCTGTGCCATCTCTGATCTGGCGGGCTCCATCACCTCCAATCTGGAGGGGGGCCGTTACAGCTACCGGATGAGCAAGGCGGCCCTCGACATGGGGGTGAAAACTCTGGCCCTTGAGTGGGCGCAGCGTTTCCCGCAAGCAGGGGTGGTGGCAGTAGCGCCCGGCTTGATGGACTCCCCGATGAACGCTCCCTTTCTGAGCGAGTTGCCTTTGGAACAATTACAGGATCCTGCCGAGGTGGCGGTGAAACTACTCAATCTCATCAAGGGGTTATCGTTGACCCAATCGGGTCAGCTACTGGATCTCAATGGTCAGCCGCTGCCTTGGTAAATCCCGCCTGCGGGTTCTATGGACGTCTATTGGCTTCACATTCTGCTCATGCGCCCCTTGCCAAGCGAGGGGCGCATAGCTAACGTCACTCTCTTGTTTCAGGAGGGATCTCATGCGCTATATCGATTTACGAAGTGACACCGTCACCCAGCCTACTGACGCCATGCGTCAAGCCATGCTCCACGCCGAAGTCGGTGACGATGTCTATGGTGAAGATCCGGGCGTCAACGCGCTGGAGGCCTTTGGGGCCAGATTGCTGGGCAAACAGGCGGCGCTGTTTGTGCCGTCCGGCACCATGTCCAATCTGTTGGCGGTGATGAGCCACTGTCAGCGCGGTGAGGGGGCCATCCTCGGCAACGCCGCTCACATCTATCGCTATGAAGCGCAGGGGAGTGCCGTGCTGGGCTCCGTAGCCCTGCAACCCTTGCCGATGCAGCGCGATGGCACGCTGGCATTCGATGATATCAAGGCTGCGCTGGCCCCTGATGATGCCCACTTCGTCCAGACTCGCCTGATCTGCCTTGAGAACACCCACAACGGCAAGGTGCTGCCGCTCTCCTATCTGCAGGAGATGGGGGCATTCGTTGCCGAGCGCGGCTTGAAGCTTCATCTCGATGGCGCCCGGCTCTTTAACGCCGCCGTGGCCAGCGAGACCCCGGTCGAGGTGATCGCTGCACCGTTTGATAGCATCTCGATTTGTCTCTCCAAGGGGTTAGGGGCACCGGTGGGCTCGCTGCTGGTGGGCAGCCACGATTTCATCGCCCGTGCGCGCCGCCTACGCAAGATGCTGGGAGGTGGCATGCGTCAGGCGGGCATTCTGGCGCAAGCCGGTCTGTTTGCCCTCGAGCAGCATGTGAGCCGCCTGGCCGATGATCACCGCCGTGCCAAACGGCTGGCCGAAGGGTTGGCTGCACTGCCGGGCATCGAGCTCGACCTCTCGCTGGTGCAGAGCAACATGGTGTTCCTGCGGCTGCGTGAGGGGGAATCGGCCCCTCTGCTGGCCTTTATGAAGGAGCGGGGGATCCTCTTCTCCGGTTACGGCGAGCTGCGGCTGGTGACCCATCTGCAAATCAACGATGACGATATTGAAGAGGTGATCGACGCCTTCACCGAGTATCTCGGAGCGCGTTGAGACGGCTGGTGAGGTAGAGGTTATACCAAGACCTGTTCATACCGAAATAACAGAGGGCGCCGCGGCGCCCTCTGTTATTTGCAGCAAGCTCAAGCCTGCCGCTGGCCGCTCATCAGCATGGCCTCATCGGTGGCATCGTAGATCATCACCGCGATGTGGGTCACCTGACCGCCGAAATCGGCCAGTGGCACCAGCGTCAGGTTCTGGAACATGTGGGGGGCTGAGCCGGTAATGGGGCGGTAGTTGGAGAAACGCAGCAGATAGGGCTTCTGCTCCCAGGTGCTGAAGGCGCGGTTGTTGAGTTTGAAGACCATGTTGGCCTTGCGTTCGAACCAGGCTCTGTCCACATCGGGGAAGAGCTCGAACAGTACGCCATCGCGCACGTCACTGGCCAGTCGGCCGCTGTGGCTCTCCATAAAGCCGTTCCACACCTGAACCTTGTACTCCTTGTCGAGCACCACCAGGCCTACGTCCAGGTTCTGGACTATGTTCATCAACCAATGAAATTCACGGATTTCCATAGTCACTCCTAGAGCATGTGCATGATTTTGTTGTTCATGGTGGCGATGGAATCTTCGGTAAACAGCAGCAGCAGATCACACTGCACCGCGTAATCCTGGATCCGGTAGTTGATCTCGATGGCGAGCGTGCGGCGCCAGCGACTCTTGTTGGTGTTGATCAGCTCGTTGATGGGTCTGTGCTGGCCGAGCACCACCGGGTGCCCCTGACTGAAGGGGGTGTCGAGCTGGTTGGCGTAGCCGCGCAGGAAGGCGCCGATCAGCACGTTGGCGGTATCCATCAACAGCTCCAGTTCGGCGGTGCGATCCAGCGTCCCCTGATGGTTCATCAGCTTGGCCAAATCTTTGAAGCTGGAGTCATGGAACAGGATCAGCGCTTCACCGGCGATCCCAGCTCCGATAAACCCCTGACAGACGGCGGAGAGGGTATCTGAATCCGCAGCGGCCGAGAGGGCCATATGCAACTCTGATACTTCCAGCACGTTGACGTTGGGGATAGGCAGTACCACGAAGGCGTTGAGCAGACGAGCCAGCAAGTCGGCGGCCTGACCCATGGAGACGTTGGCCAGCTCCTGATAGACATCGCGGATTTCGGGGGTGATCTTGACGCCTGCATCGGCTACAACGCCGTTTGGCTGCTGCTCGGGGGCGCTTGGTTGACCGCTCGGGGCGGCACTCCAGAAATCATGCTTTTTGAGCAGGGCGAGCAGGGTCTCCGGGGCGGCGGGTTTCTTGATGAAATCGAGCGCCCCCAGCCCCATGACCCGTTGATAGGCCTCTGGCTGGATATCCCCGGAGACCACGATCACCTTACTGCGTAGACCCTCCCGTTGGAGGGTCTCCAGCACGCCGTAACCGTCCATTTCCGGCATGGTCAGATCGAGGAAGATGAGATCGCCATGACCCATCAGCACCTGTTCGATCCCTTCGAGACCATTGGCTGCGTAGTGCAAATCGACTTTCCAGTCGGCCGGGAGCGCCCGCGCCAGCTGTTTGCGGGCGAACCCGGAGTCATCACATATCAATACATTCATGGCGTTAGGCAGGCTCTGTTGGCAAGGGATGCTATAAGTGTGGCCCGCTAACGGTCAGATGCAATGGGTGAGGCTATCACCTTGTGAAAATTGGTTGTCCCACTGCCGATTGCGATAGCGTGCTGAGTATTTTTCAACAAATTCAACGAACATCTTAACACGCAACGGAGCGAACTGGTGCTGGCAACACAACATGTAGAAGGGGCGATTGCCGGTTTGCCAGTCGGTCAGTACCGGCACCAGCTGCTCGTCATGGAGGAAGCTGCTCAGATAGTGCAGCGGGGCGTTGACGATCCCCAGATGACGTCGGGCTGCGCGTACCGCGGCCTGGGTCTGGTTGACAGTCAGTTTGGCGCTGCGTTTGATGCAGACGCTCTGGCCATCCTTGTCGGTCAGTTGCCAGTGCTGGTGAGGCCAGCAGTAGATGAGATCGTGCTCTTCCAGCTGGTTGGGGTGGGAGGGGGTGCCCTTTTTGGTCAAATAGAGTGGTGAGGCAAACAGGCCGTACTCGATATGGCCGAGACAGATCGCATTGGGCAGCGACTGGGGCAGCTCACCGTTGAAGAACACCAGATCCCGATCATTGTCGAACAGGTGCTGGTGATCATTGGTCTGGGTGATATCGAACTGTACCTCGGGATAGTGCAGTCCGAATTCGGCCAGCATATCGATGAGGATGGTGTTGGAGAGCGCGATGGGCGCAGCTATCCGGATAAGCCCGGTGATATCGGCCTCTTGACCCTGGATCTCGCTGGTGGCTTGCTCGATTTGCGCGAGTGGCGTGCAGAGACGTTCGTAGTATCTGAGGCCATCATCGGTAAGGCGGAGCTTGCGGGTAGAGCGATGTAGCAGGGAGCAACCCAGTTGCTCTTCCAGCTGGGAAATGCGTCGACTGATGGTGCCTGTTGGCATGCCCAGTGCGGCTGCAGCGTGGGAGAATCCTCCCTCTTGCACCACCTTGACGAACAGGTAGAACTCTTCGATGTGCTTCATAAACGCTGTTCTGGGTGTAACAAGGGGGCAACCATAAAAAGAGCGTTCCGGGTTGGCAAGGGTAATTCAGCGTTTAATTGATCTGGATTCGATTTCTGTTGATACCTGTTCTCCACCCGCCCGTCATCTCAATTTCCCCAAGCTGGTGATTATTTCGGCACAATGCCAAATGGTACTGCGGCAGTGATGTTTGCCATATTTCCTGATTTGTTCCGCGATAACCGCGGGCGAAGGCCGATATTGCAATCTGATGGAAGGAATCTGGGTTGCTCTGCGTACTCAGCTGGGGTGGTTTGTCATCTACAGCCAATGTGATGCAGATCATATATTCTGGTTTTGCTCATTGCCTGTTGAAAAATGAATTTGGGGTATATCAATTCCGCCTTAGTGAACTATTTTTGTCCGTTTTGGCGTTTTTTTGGCTGTTTATCCATCCGCTTGGTTAATTAATGGAAGCTTTGTGACAGAGAGTGATGACTATTTCCGCCATTGATTTGAATGTTAATAACAAATTTGTCGCAGCAAATATGCAATTGCTCTTTCAAGGTCTCGAGTGGATAGCTCTTAGTGCTTGTTTTTACTGGGGAAAAAAGTTAAAAATCGACTATATGATTTGCCTGGATTAACAGGGTCCTTGGCTGAGTCCTTTGTAGTATTGCCGTACAGGCTGCCCTGTTGTTGATATCTGAAATAGTTTTGTCCGCTCTTGGCTATGTGAAAAGGGATAATGGCCGAGAGGTATTTGCACCTTGCATTCTGCAGCTAGCGGTTTGCCAGATCTGTTTTCCGGTTAACCAGTGACCATCCAGCATGAATGACCTTGACCAGATGAATACGCTTGACGAACGGTTACTGAAGACGATGGATGTTCTGCATACCCCGATCTGGGTTTATGACATCGAGCATCACCATATTTTCTGGGCAAACAGCGCCGCGCTCTCCGTGTGGGAGGCGACGTCTCTCGACGAACTCTGCTCCCGCGACTTCTCTGCCGATATGGCAACCGCCATCGATCTGCTGCTGCAGCGCTATCTGGGTGATTTTCAGCAGGGGCGCAGTTACAACGAGTGGTGGACCCTCTCCCCAAAGGGGGTCAAGAAGCAGATCTATCTGCGCCTTTCCGGTATTCAACTGGCTGGCCGGCTGATGATGATGACCGAAGCGGTGCTCGACTCCGATACCCTCTATCAGGAGTCTTCGCTGGCAACCGGCGATACCTTGGCCTGCCTGTTCGATAGCCATGGTGTGTTCGAGAGTGGCAACTATCACTTCGAAATGTGTTTCGGCCACCAGATCGCCAAGCTCTCCCAGGTTTTCTCCGGCAATGATGACAGCTTCTACCAGAAGCTCTCCCGTCTCGATGAAGTGGTGACCGAGGGGGAGTGCCGTACCCTCAAGGGGATGCGCTGGTTCCAGTATCAGTTCCGCTATATCCAGCAGGGGGCCCGCATTCTGCTCACCATGCGGGATATTACCGATCGCAAACTCGAAGAGCTGGAGCATCGCCACCTCGCCTGGCACGACTCCCTGACCGGCCTGCTCAATCGGTATGGCTTGATGAAATCCCTCGAGGCCTATTGCGGGCTGGGGGAGCGTTTCGCGCTGGTGTTCATGGATCTGGACAACTTCAAGCTGGTCAACGACAACTACGGCCACAAGGCGGGAGATCGCCTGCTGGAGCGGGTCGCCGGTCGCCTCAAACAGATTTGCCCGCGGGATGTGGAGCTGGCTCGCCTCGGTGGCGATGAATTCACAGCACTGGTGCCGCTGGGCAATCAGGGGGATCGGGCGCAAGAGGTGGCCGATCAGATGCTCTCCCAGATGACCAAGCCGCTGCAACTGAGCGGGCTGCCGGAGGTGACCATCGGTGGCAGTATCGGTATCGCCATCTATCCAGATGATGCGGATGACGGGGACAACCTTATCACCCGTGCCGATATGGCCATGTATCAGGCCAAGCAGATGGGGCGGCTGCGCTGGCAGCGTTTCACCCCCAGCATGCAACAGACCCTGCAGCGCAAGCTCAATCTCAAACAGTTTCTGGCCAAGGCCATCGGCCGTCAGGAGCTGAGCCTCTGTTACCAGCCGCAGGTCGATGCCGCCAAACGGCGTCTGATCGGTTACGAGGCGCTGCTGCGCTGGTACAACCCGGTGCTCGGCCATGTCTCGCCGGTGGAATTTATCCCGCTGGCCGAAGAGATGGGGCTGATCCGCGAGATCGGCAGCTGGGTGCTCTCCACCGCGCTGGCACAGGTAGCCAGCTGGCAGAAGCGCTTCCATCAGCGAGTGCCGGTCTCCGTCAACCTCTCCGGTTTCCAGCTATCGTCGGCGCTGCCCGGGCAAGTTCGCCAGCAGTTGGAGCTGCACGGGGTGGATGCCTCCCTGTTGACGCTGGAGCTGACCGAAACCGTGCTGATGCTCGATATGAAGGGGTGCCTCGGCATTCTCGACGATTTGAGCGAACAGGGGATCAAGATTGCCATCGATGATTTCGGTACCGGCTACTCCTCGCTGGCCTATCTCAACCGGTTGCCGATCAACAACATCAAGCTGGATCGCTCCTTCGTGGTCGGCCTCAACTTGCCGGTGATCCGGGCGACTGCGGCCATGGCCACCAATCTGGGATTGGGGATCATGGCGGAAGGGGTAGAGGAGCCTCACGAGCTGGCCGCCCTGCAGACCCAGGGGTGCCATGTGTTCCAGGGATATCTGTTCAGCAAGCCGCTGACAGTGGCACAAGTCGAGGCTAGCGGTTTTGCGGTGGAGTGCCAGGTCGGGCGTTATCCACTGCTAGATGCCGTGATGGCCGAGTAACAAGTGTGCGTTAGACCACAACTTGGGATTTTATCCTGCAATATTTAATCAAAATTAATCATTCTTTTGCGATCGGTCATGAGACGGATTGGCTGGAATTGCTAGCATGCGACCTCGTTTCTAG
>NZ_JAYJLJ010000037.1:0-18956 GCF_051948815.1 Aeromonas sp. Lyrl_2 | reverse complement strand
CTAGGCAACGTGATCATATTCGCGATAAAGCCCATCTACTATGAGCTGAGCGATTGTATCAAGAATGGTATCGAGGAGGGGGTTGGGGCCGACAGCTTTTCGGAAGCCCTTAAGATCCGCTTGGGGAGAATGAAAGACCACCTGTGGTCTCATGCACTTCCGTTGCTCAAAGATGCCGCGCTGGGCTTTTTTAAGAACTTCCTTTCGATGCTAATGGAAGGCATTCTTAATTGCTTTGTTGGTGTCTTCAAGCAAGTCATGCGACTGGTGAAGGAAGGGTTCAAGATATTGATGAGCGCTATTCCTATCTTGCGGGATGAGAAAACTACGTCGACACAGAAAGGCGATGCCCTGCTGAAGCTGTTCGCGGGCTCACTATCCATCTTTGCCTCTCTTGCCATTGAATCATGGCTAAGCAGTTCTGGCATGCCAGAGTGGCTTGCGATCATTGCTTCATCCATGTTGACTGCTGTCGTCACTTCTTTGGTCATGCACCTGCTGGATAAGATGGATTTGTTTGGTGTGAATCGCGAAATCCAATCGCGCCGGATTGATGAGTTGCTGCAAAGCGAAATCGATTCGACCACTGAAGGCATCTTCTCGACAATGGCGAAGCTGGCTTAATAAAAAGGGTGAATCGCTACCAGTGTTCTAAACACATCCAGTCCATTCTCAGTAACGGGTAGCGATTCACTTTCAGTTTGCTAGCAATAATGTCAGTTACGCCTTGGCCTGACGCCACTTAGTTAGCCATCGATACTGTTCGGGATGAATGCGCAACAGCTCTGCGATAACTGCTTCACGCTTATCGGCTGTCATCCGGGTAAGAAGCGACCTGACATCCGACATAATGCTGTCACGGCCAGCGCCTCTGGCTTCCGCCTTGCAATACCACTCATGTCCCTCACTAATGTTGCCAAGTTCGATACAGACTGCACCAAGAAGTGTGCAGGGGCGAAAGTTGTTGGGTTGAAGGTGGTGAGCTTCGGCACCCATGTTCAATGCTGCAGTATGTTCGCCACGGTCACGCATCGCACCACCATGCGTGGTGAGAATGGCTGATTTCAGCTTTGGCTGACCCTGCCTCTTGGCTGGGATGGCACTCAGCAGCGCAATCGCCTCATTCGATGCTGCGCATTTACGCAAGTGTCCGCTGGCATTGACTGCACTCCATGGGTTCTTGCTGTTGCGGTACTCCGCTAGCCAGTGATCAGCTTCGAGTCGGTTGTAGCTATGCAGAATCTCCTTTGTCTCGTACTCACGGCCATTGCTCTTGAGCCAGATGGTTTCAGTCTCCAGTAGCCGTGTACCTGCATCCAGCTTGAGAAGGATTGCCATGAGCTGTTTGAGGTGATGTGATTCGACATATCCAGTGACACCATACTTCTCCCTGAGTGCTTGGTTCTTCATCCGTGCGATGTACTTGGGGTCACTCTCACGCTGAATCCGCTCAGCCTCAAGTCGCACACTTCGGGCTTTCTGCTCGGCTTTATAACGTTCTTCATCTGCGGCCTTCTGAGCGGCGATCTCGCGTTGTTTCTGTTGCGCAAGCTCGTTTCGTTGCTCCTGTTCTGCTTTCCCTTTTTGGTCGAACTGCTCTTGGGAGAGGTCGCCGGTCAAGAAGCACAGCAAGGCATTCAACCCCCTGTTCAAGAGAAATTGTCTGTTTGCTGCTGATATCGTCGCGCCTTGTCCGGCAGCGACAAGGAGGCTGTGCAACCTGGCACCGCCCGTGATCGCACTGGTGATATCATCCACCCAGAATTGTTTGGCCAGTTCATGCGGGGGGAGGGACACAGAATTCTGGCCATCGGCCAGACCATTTTTGATCCGGAACTTCTGCAGGTAATCCCAAGTGGGATTTTGACTGGTCTTCTCTATATTAGCTTTGTCGTCTGGCTGAGCAGCCAAGGGCTTCGTGATTGAAGGTTGGTAGCGATGCACAATCTTTCGGCCCTTATAGTAAAGAGATTTAGAACGGCGCTGCTCCTGTTCTACCGCAGATTGGCGTCTGAACTCAGGGAGAGTCATATCGCCGTTGATAAAGCCCCTCAAGGCGTTGAGATCGTAGCTGGCTAGAATGTCGTAGCGGGGCGAAGTCAGAGGCTCATTCCTGAATATGGCTACGAGCAAACTATGGAGGTTATCGCCTATCGATAGGGCAGCAGGAATGTCATCGACACCGTAATAAGTTGCGAGATCCATGGGCGAGATAGACATCGAGCACACTCCTTGTGCAAAAAAGAATTAGTACAATAGCGCCGCTGGCTTTTTACCTGCAATGGGTGACTTCAATTTCATCGCTGCGAATCCCCCTGTATTCCTCTATACCCCAAGAGCTTCAAACTGAGGGGCATTCAAGGGTGGAGGGATAAGTTTGCTGACTGATGGCGTATCAGTCAGCAATACAGTCTTCTTAGCCAGCCTTGGCGACGTCCCGTACTTTTTGCTCTACCTGGTGCGCGATGGCCTGGATCTGGGCGAGTTCTAGTGAGCCTGCCCTAAATTGGGGGAGTTGCTTGGGGAGTGCAGCGGCACTGACGATGTAGGGGAAGGTGATCTTCTGGCGTAAATCCACAAACCAGCCAGGCAGAACCAGAACGCCACCTACCGGGACTTCGGTCCCAGTTGCACTGTTGAGCCAGTTACGCACAGTGGTGACGTTACGGCGGACCTGTTCGAGCGGCGCTTTTTCAACATGGTTTGGGAAGTGAAGCGCATCATTTTCGACCCGAACCTTGAACTGTTTTTCTCCATTGTTGATGGGTTTGGAGCGACCCTTAGTCTCGATGACAAAGACCCCGTTAGGGCAGATGATCAAATGGTCGATGTTGAATCCATCAAACGGGATATCGTGGTAAACCCGATAGGGGTGCTGTTGGGGCCTAACGATTTGGTCCAGCTCCTGACCCACTGCCAGTTCACAGGAGTAACCCAGCTTGAGGTGTTGAACCTTGTTGGCCATTTTGTAAGTTTTGGTTGTGCCATAGATAAAGAGACCCAGCATGACGACCCCGGAAATCAGCATCACAGTCGTGCTCATAGCCCTCTTATCGATATAGCTCTGTAACAAGAGGTAGAACCCGATCATCATTATGGTCAATGGCGTGAATAGCATTTGGGAAAAGAGGTCTATCTGCAGATCCTGGATTTGCTGTTGCAGGGTGTGACCCGCAGGCCTGAGCAGGTCGGCGGTCAACGGGCTGACCCTATGTGAGCGAAGCCTTTTTCTTATTAACAAGATGATCCCGACAGATAAGAATATTGGGCACAAGAACAAGCCAGTAGTTGCCAGAACAGATACCGCGAGCGACGAGAATTCCATTTCATGCGTCTTTTGGGGATGTGGTGAGGACAGGTTAGCTGACCTATAGGAGTCTATCCATTGGGATGTGGGGCAAGTATCACAGTATCTGATTATCCCCAATGGAGATCTTACACCTTGTGGTGTTAGTGAGATAAAACAGAGAGTTACTGCGCCCCCTTTGTGCGCAAATGGGGTTCGTTGCGCTTTGTAGTGGTTTACTTGGCTGGTTGTATGTTTACTGATGCGACCCGGAAGCTGGGCGGCTGTAGCAACTCACTCGGTGGCCTTAGCAAGCAGTCCTATGACAACACTTCCCAATGCCCACCCTTGCGTGGACCAACAAAGCGTAATCGTCCCGCCTTAACCAACGCCGCCGCCGCTCGCTCCACCGTGCTGGTCGATCTGCCTATCCGCTCGGCTACTTGTTTAAGGGTCAAGGTCGGCTCAGCCACCAAGATAGCCAACACCGCATCCGGCGTTTTTACCCGCATTTCTACCGGCATTTCTACCCTCACTTTTTCTGGCAGGGTGGGCTGAGATGTCGGCTGTGCGGCAATCGCTTCGGCCAACGCATCTCGCAGCGCCTCTAGCAGAAACAGAATAAAATCGGTGCAGTCACTCAGCCTGTCGGCCTGACTTAATTGGTGGTAGTAGTGCTCTTGGCGCTCTTTGATGATCGCTTCCACCGGCAGGAAGGCCATCACTGGTTGCCAACGGCTCAAGATCACCGTTTGCCACAAGCGTCCCATACGACCATTTCCATCGGAAAAGGGGTGGATAAACTCCAACTCGTAGTGCAAGGCACAAGAGGCGATCAAGGGATGGGCCTCTGTTTCTGCCAACCATTGCACCAGTTGTTCCATCAGACGCGGAACCTGAGTCGGGGGGGGAGCCATATGCACTAATTGCTCACCCCGATAGATGCCGACCCCACTGCTACGCCATTGCCCTGCGTCATCGCATAACCCGTGCATCAAACGTCCATGGGCCCTGAGCAAATCCGCAGAAGAGGTAGGGGCCCAAGCCGACATTGCTTCATAAGCGGCAAACGCATTGCGCACCTCCTGGATCTCACGGGGCAATCCCAACACAGGTTTGCCGTCGATCACCGCCGTGACCTGCTCCAGGCTCAGGGTGTTGTGCTCGATGGCCAGGGAGGCCTGGATGGTGCGGATCCGGTTTTCCCGGCGCAGCATGGGCACTTGCGAGCTCTGCGTCGAGCGCCATTGCCCCACCAATTCGGCGATCTCCGCCACCCGGCTCAGCATGGCGTGGGTCAGGGTGAAGGGAGGGGAATAGGCTGCCATGGGGACTCCGACTGAAACGATTGCAAATGCGAAGGCTCAGAGATTATCAGATCGGGGGCAAGACCAACACGGCGGCGTATCTTTGTGAATTCTGTGATAAGCGGTATGCGATGACCTATGACATGGTGCCATTCGTTGTGAATTAGCGGTGTTACTCGCTCCATCTGCTTGCTATTTCATGCGATGAGATGTAAACGAATCTCTTTGATTTAAAATCCCTCGACGTTCGCGTCGTGCCGGTTCGATTCCGGCCTCGGGCACCATTAAAATCAAAGAGTTACGAAAGGCCACTAGAAATAGTGGCCTTTTTCTTTTGCCGAAATGGCGACAGAGTGGCGACAGCGCTTTGATGGCTTAGTAATCCTGCTTCTTCCGGAGGTTTCAACTGATGGCAAGTATCCAAGTTCTCACTCGAAAAACCGGCAAGTCCTATCGTGTTCAGTTCATGCGTAACAGCAACCGTGTATTCACGGTTTTACCAGCAAAAAAGACGCAGAGCAGTACCTGGTTCAGGTCACTGCATCTGACGAGCTGGCAGATGTCTTAACCAACGTCACCCCATGAGTAGAGGAGCACGGCTATGAGCTCCTCTTATAAACTGCATTTGATTGCTGCGATCGGCAGAGGGGAGATTACGGCTTTAGCTCATGTTGAGAGACGTCAGCCAAGCTTTGTATTCTTGGGTATGGTCTCCTTCATGATTGTCCATCCCCGGTTTGGTTAGTATCCCCTTTGAATTGGAGATGTAGCTGTTAATCGTTTTTTTGGGGCGCTCATGCCACGAGATATTGAACGCAGCCAGTTTTGGGAAAAAATACATGGCTGAGTAATCAGGGATGTGATCGTGAGTCCACCAGGCCAGAGCTTGCCAATGCCCGGTGTTTTCGTAATAGGGGAGAAAACTGGTGACTACAATACATGCGGTGGCGCCTATGCAACCATCCTGATCACGATAGTCCCAGATATGTTGAGCATAGTTGGCCTCATTTTTAGCGCAGTTGTATTGATTACCATTTTCAGCTCCCTTGGCATTTACCAGTGGAGAACGATAGGCTGAGCGGATAGCTATACGGCCTAAGCGTTGCTGAATGGGTTCCAGCACCTTTGTGCAGAGTTGGTGGCCAGCCTCTATAGCAAGGTCAGGGTAATCAGGTATATTGGGTATCCCCTCGATCTGAGCGATCTCTGAGTAGAGAAAATCGCGCATAAAGAAGCTGGGGGATAGTTGGACTCGTCCTAATTCTTCAAGCGATTTGACAGTTTTTGGTGACTTCACTTCATGTGCCCTGTTTTGGTCAGAGAGGGTTATCAATTTAGCAGATGGTGCTTCGAGAATTGAGCTAAGCACTGTTTCGTAGCTCACGTATCAAAGCAAAAATTTTCATATGACACCTTTCGATGATTGTTTTGGGGAATCAATCGGCCCCCGTCGGTTGCTCCTGCCTACAGGATAGGGCCAGGATGAACACATATCTGCATGTCGTTGGCGTGTGAGTTCTGTGGTTAAAAATGTGCAAAGTGTGCAAGCCCATCTCAACTTGAGCCAACCTGAAATAACTCAACCTCTCTTGATTCAATGGCTTAAGAGTCGTCCTATCCTTAGGAAACCGCAGCTTCTGGATTCAAAATCCACCGCTCAATAGTCGTACTTGTTCGAGTTCTAATTGGGGTGCTATTAGAATTCAATGACTTAAGGCCATCCAATCGGATGGCCTTTTGTTTCTCTGGGGGAGGGCGGTAGCGATTCTGGTGATCGGTTTCATTCGGTATTCACTCCATCAAGTGTGACCGGACACAAACAGTAAAAAACCTCTTTTACGTGGCGTGCTCGTCTCAGCTCCCGCTCAGCTCTGTGCCGTCTCAATATTTCAGTTTCCATAATCTCTCAATTTAAACCTAACCAACTGAAACAAAAGATATTTAGCAAAGAAGGCCGCGCACAACTAGATCCCCCGAGATCGTCCCAATCCCCACGGAAAACACGTGTACCCCAGTAAAATCAGCAACTTGCATTTTCCCACCTGCTTAAACCCGGAGGCGATAACTGCAAAACAGTGAAAAAATGATCCTCCTTTTCAGATCCTCACCTCGCCAGAGATCCTTTATTTGGCGCGGCCTGGGCATATGGTTTTGCAGTAATCCACTTTTGCAAAAAATTTTCCTGATGAAGCCCGCAGGCGGGAGCGGATGAGCGCGGATTCCGTGACGCAGACGCGGCGGCGTAGATCCCTTGCCAAGTGTTGTACCTATCCTCGCACCAGGCCGGGCAGTACTAGGGCAACGGCGGCGGCGATTCGCTGGCGGATGTCGCTGCCCGGCGGCAGCAAGCCGAGAGCCATCTGGCGTAGTGGCTCTGCTATGGTCATCGCCAGCAGCAGATCGCTGGTTTGGGCGGTGTCCAGCTCACGAAGCCAGCCCAGTTTATGCTGGTTTTTCAGCCAGCTGGCCAAGGTCGCTCTGCCGCGCACAATGCCATTCTCCTGATAAGCCGTCAGTAGGGCATCGCGCCCTACGAAGTCATGCTGCAGTAGCCGGAACATGCCGACCGCCTGCGCACTCAATACCTGGCTTGCAATGGCCTGCAGGCCCTGCTCCAGCATTTCGCCAAGCGCGTCGGGGTGAGTGGCATCTTGCTCGAATGCCGGTTGAAAGGCATCGGTCCAGCTGCGAACTGCCTGCGCCACTAGCTCGTCGCGGTTAGCAGCGAAGCGATACAGTGTCTTCTTGGCTACCCCCGCCTGTTTGGCCACCGCATCCACGGTCGCGGCGCTATACCCTCCCTTAAGCAACAAGGCTAGCGTTGCCTCGGCCAAGGCTGAACGCAGCTCAGATTCCGGGGTTATCGGACGACCCCGTGAACGTGTTTCTTCATCGGTTTGGTGCGACATGATTGGCTCCTAGAAAGCATTGACAGACCCAGCATACAGGCATAGCCTAATTTAGGAAACGAAATTCGTTTCCTAAATTATAGGAGTCTCATCATGAATACTTCCGCATTGCTTGCCCCCTGGGCTGTTGATGACATTAATGAGTTGCTCAGGCCTCAACCACTGCGCTTGGAAATGGGTCTTACCCGTAGCACCGATGGTTTGCTGACGGTCGCCATCCGCACCGATCTGCACGGTTGCAAGGGGCGAATGCTGGATTGGTGGTTCACTTTCTTCGAGACGACCCAGCATATCAAATGGTGGCACCCGCACGACCACGTCGAGCATCGGGGCTGGGACCATCACTGGAAAAAAGGAGAGCGCTATGTGGGGGCCAGCATAGATGCGGTGGAGTGGCTTGCCGAGCTGCCACCAGTGGCTGCTCGCCTAAAGTTCCACCCTGCCGAAGAAGTGTTCGCCTCACAGCCGTTGTACGAGGCGCGAGAGACGCAGGCATTGTCTGCTGCGATCTGTGCCCGCATCGGCTTTGGTGATGAGGTCGTGCTGGATGAGCAGGGGGCGCCGCTGGACGGCGAGATGTTGCATTTGGCACGCGATACCCATTATGGCTGTGTGCTGCGCAGCCGCTTCCTTCTAGGCAAGGCCTGCGCCAATCCGCTTGATGAGGTACCGGACGAGATCGGCTTCAATCTGATGCGTCACTGTTACAGTGAGTTCAGCTATCTAGCGCAGTTTCTGCCGTCGCTCTACTACGCGGAAAACGGTCGTGAACCAGCGCCACGGTTCTGGTGACGGAGTCGACAGCTGACACCAAACGTGGCTAGTGAAAATAAAGCAATAAAAACAATGCCGGTCAGTCTTAACTGACTGGCATTGTCACGATGCGGGGCCTTCGTTGCTTGGTTACTCGGTGGGTGGGTTATTCGATGATGGGTGAAAGGGTCGATACCAGTTCACCAGCCAGCTTGCTCTGGGTGTTGAATGCGTTGGCATATGGTGGGACAGGTGGCGGGCCGCCGTGATCATGGTTAGCAGCAGAGGCGGCCAGCTGCTCCACCACTTTCATCAGTTGGAGCAACAGGTTGAATATGTTCACGTCGTCGGTACCCACCCACGAACGGGGCGCCTCGAAGTGCTGGAGTTCACCGGCCACACTGCGCCGCAGTTGCCCAATCACCTCCACCAGATCGCCGGCAGTGGTCTGGCTCATCTTGCCCAGGCTCCCCAGCACCATGTCATCACCGGCCAGCAGCTCGATGGCCCCGAGCGCCTCGATGCGCTTCATTGCCCCGATCTGCTCCACGCTGTGTTGCAGGGTGGTGATCTGGTGCTGGCCAAACTCGCCCAGGTATTCGTCAGCCTCGCGGTGCATTCGCATCGCCTTGTCATGTTGGCGGCGGTCAGTATGGCGTGACTGGTTGCCCACAGTATCGGTACGGCTGAACACTTCCGCCCGCTGCTGCTGGAGCTGTTCCCCAGGGGCGATATCCGGCAGCGGCCAACCGGTGCCCAGTACGGTGCGAATAAATGGCCGGTCAGCGCGGCCGAAGGCAAACCCCAGCTCAACGATCGTCCCCTCGATGGGGTACTGCAGCAGCCCCTGCTCGTGCCCGCCGAACATCACCGGCAGAGGTACGGCGCGATAGAGTGGGGTTGCCTTGTCCGGTTGGCCATCTTCACCCAGCAGTTGCACATCCACCGCATAGCGCGGGCGAAACGGGTCATCGAGCTGGCCAGCTGCCGCGCTGTCGCTGATGGCCTCGACCCGCCCGAACTTGGGCAGGTGCATATTGTCTGCCAGCTCCGGGAACACCCCCTCCATCTTGCGCCGCTCCGGCGACTTCACCGGTTTACCTGGTGTCGCCGTGGTGAGGGTCATCTCGTCACCCTTGAGGCGTACCCGCTCCACTCGCTTGCCGTTGAGGATGACCCCCGGGCGCATGGCCGGGATCGGGGCGGTGGTGAGGGTGTTGCCCGCCTGGCGGCCAGAGAAGGCTGGATCCAGTTCCACCGGCCTGTCTGCCCACCGACTATGGGCATGACTGCCCACGAAGATGGCGCCATCTGGCTGTTGATGCCAGATGAAGTCCGGCACCGCAAAGGCGCGCCCCGCATTGTTCAGCAGCTGATATCCGGTACCGGCGCTGGTGAAGTTGGGGATCGGCTTGTCGGTGTAGTCGGCCCCATCAGGCAGCAAAAAGGTGAGCTGGGTCTGGTCGCTCAACCATGCCAGCAGGCTGCGCAAGGTGGCATGCTGGATGCTGACAGGGAAGGCACTGCCCAGAATACCGGCCAGCTCGCGGCACAGCAGTTTGCTGGCGCTGTTACTGGCTGGCTGCACGTCATACACGTAACCGGTAAACCAGCGGCGCAGCTCGCCGTTGTAGCCTAGATCCACAGTCAGGGTTTGCCCCTTCTTGGCGCTACCCTTGATGGTGAGGGCGGCGCGGCCACCGGCGCAGAGATCCAGCACGATATCGTGGTCGATAAGGTTGGCCGGTTGCCCGCCCAGGGTCAGGTTGGTCGAGAGTTTCACGCCATCAGGTCTCCCAATTTGTTATCCAGCCCCTTGATGGCCTGCTCCCAGGAGCTCAGTTGCTCTTGTTCGGTGGCTGGTTTCCCATTGTTACCATCGGCAGGCTTGGCAGCTTTGGCGTTCGCTGTGCCCTGGCCCACGGTGGCCGGTGCTTTTGGCATCCGCTGTTCCCGCTTTTCCGGTACCGAGTTGTGTTCGCGCAGGGTGAACTGCACTTGCCACGCTAGCAGCCCCTCCTGCTCGCTGGCAGTGATGCGCCCGGCAAACTTGGCCTGGCGCACCTTCACCGACTTTGCCAGCAGCGACCCGACTCGGTAGATATGGCGCTTGCCACCATCGTCCTTGGCGTCGGCCAGCTCAAACAACCTGCTCAGGGTCTGTTCATCCTTGAAAGGGACAAGGCCAGAGATATCGAGCTCCTTGGCTTTGGCCCCTTGCTCCGAGCTACTGGTCGAGCTGGTTTGGCCGCTGCTGTCCTTGTCCTGAAACTGCATCGACGCAGAGATCCGCATCGACTTCATCACAATTGGCTCACCGTCCAGGGTGAGCATGGCGGTTCGGCTCATCGGGTTAACTCCAGCCAGAAGGTGAGCGGGGAAGGGGAGAGCAGCAGCGCGCCGACCGTCATGCTATGGCTATGGTCTGGCGGGCTGCTTTGGCCCAGCTGGGCGGCAAGGCTGGCCGCATCGCCTTGTCCCTGCCAGTGCCACAGCTGGCCGCTGATGGTAGCCAGCTGGTCGAGCGCCTTCTCCAGCCCTGCCAGTCTGGCCGCGCGGCGTTCGGCCACGGCTGCCAGCTTGGCAATCGGCGTGGCGGCCCCCTGCGCCAGGCTCTCCAGCTGTGCCAACTCGGCCCCCAGAGCCATGCGGGCAGGGCGCAGCGGATCCCAACTCAGCGGCTCATCTGCTTTCCAGCGTGGCACCTTGGCGGCGGTGGGCTGGCTCATGGTGTCGTTGTTGGCGGCGAGGCGGCGCAGAGCGGCGCACCACTCCGGCAGCGGCAGGATGGTGCAAAGCGGCGTTAAGGCATCGGCCAGCGCTGTCTCGCTGTTGCCAGTGACCAGCCAGGCGATGGCGTGCAGCTGGCCTGTCGGCAGCAGGGGATCGGCCCCGTCTTGCAGCTTGGCGGCAAGGGTCGCCACCGCATTGGGGGCGGCGAGGCTGTACTGGTTGCTCTGGTGCTGGCCCACCCCATGCTGATAGGGGGTTACGGTCAGGCAGCGACCAGTGACCAGCAGCCTGTCCAGTTCATCCCGCAACCCCGCCAGCGCGGCAGATGCCTCGCTGAGCGGGTGGGGCCGGTACTGAGCCCGCTCCGCCAGCCCTTGCAGGCGGTTTACCGCGGCTGACTGGTTGCCTGAAAGTTGACCCAGCACACTCGAACACTGCTGATTGATAGCGGTCAGCGATGGCGGATACTTCATAGTGGATGGAGTCCACATCAGTGAGTAGTTTCCATTGACTCGAACACCCCCAGTTCAGCAAGCGCCGCCAGAAGCGCTGGCGTTACAGGGCTGTCCAGATCGGCGATGATGACACGCGCCAAGGCACTGGTTTCGGCCAGCGCCTCCAGCTTTACTCGCTGTTCCAGAGTCAACATTGACCGCAGAGTGATGGGCTGGGTGGCAGCAGAACCGAATGCAGTGGCGCCGGGGCCATCGATAATCACGTAGTTTGTCATCACTTAACCCTCAGATATAAATTTGGCGTGTATTGCTGCGCACCGACAAATGCGCTGTCCTCTGTCGCAACTGAGCTGGCCGCGCCATCTGACAAAACCAATAATGATTTCCCATTTAGCGTCGCGTATGAATACTGGTATTTATCTTTAAAGCTGCCCATATTAATTTCGGATGGTTTGGCTACTGTCCGATTAAAAATCTCGCCATCCGATGTAATAAACCCGACACCAGATGAAGTACTGAGCAATAAAGCTGCGTCAGGTAGTTGTATAAATGTGTATGTACTAATTTCCCCGTTATATTGTCCAACCAGAGAGCTATCAACAATCCAGTTTTTCATGTCGCGCGACCGTTTGATATTTCCCGTTAATCGATCAAACGTCATATACCAGCCGGCCACCTTAGCACCTTTCACGTGCTGGCCGATCCCGAATGTAGACGACTGCCAGGCAACCCCATCGCGAGTAGAAATTACATTCCCCGAATCAGGCGAGCCAGGGTAGTTTTCAGCCATGCAGGCGATGATTATATCGTCATCACTATAAACCACTGATGGATGGTTAAATGAACCATCAATGCTTTTTGATACAGACCATGTTGTTCCACGGTCAGAAGTAGTCAAAAAGGCCGCTTTCGTTGCGTCGTTCAACAGCAATAGCTTCCCTGCAATTTTTGTGAGCGCGTGATATGTGGTCGGCGGGTTAGATGTCGGCGTTACATCTGTAAACGATAAAAAATCCGCGGTACGAAAAATTTTTGCTGCCCCGGACAGAAACCAATCACCACCCAAGAAAACGATACATGCCATATTTAGGTTCTGTGGGGTTGCATGCTTCGTTACAACGCCTTTTTTTATCAACAGAACCTGATTTCCATGCAACTTATTCAAGATGGCGATATCACCAGACGGTGACTGGGCGAATGAACCATTTGCGGTAACGGCGCCGGGCAGGGCAGATGTGTCATACGCAACATCAACGCGGCCATCTACGAAGGGGAAATCTGGATAGGTAGCCGATGGAGCGATAACTCCCGACCGTAGATACTCCTGATCCCCCAACGTCAGTTTAGGTTGCGTTGATGGTAAAAATACCATGGTACCTACGTCTGTAATGGCAGCGCGGCCTCCCAGATCGATCATTAGCTGACCCTCCATGTTCCGTTGATTTTTTCAAAAACAAATTCACGGCCGCTCTCGATGAGGCGCACCTGTTGATCTGCTCCCAGCGGGGTGCTGATGGAGCCTGTCGATAGCCGGATGATGCAATCCCCTGCCGCCATATCCACGCTGTGATCGACAATCACGCCAAGGTGCCGGGCTGTCGCCCGTCTTAACCCCAACCCCCCTCGCTGCAGCCTCGGCGGCTTTCCTGGCTTCATGGGTGCCGGCGGGCACAATCTCCCACCCTTGCAGGCGGGTCTTGATGCCCAGACGAGCGGAGGTAATGCCCATCAGGCGCTTGATGTCTTCGCCATAGCTGTTGGCCTGCTCCTCGATGAGATGGGCCAGCTTGATGGGGTGTTCGGCGCGGGTCGCCAGTGCGCCGCCCATGGCGTGCAGATAGCAGCGAAAGATGCCGTTATCTGCGGCAAAGCGAGCCGCCTCAAAGCGCGGGTCTTGCAGCACTGGCTTGGGTGGGCCCACCAGATCGGCATTCTTCTTGGCGTTGCTGATGCGGCGCAGTTCACGCCATACCCCGACTGGAGCACCTCCGATCTGCTGGAAGGTGCGAATGCCCCACCAACTGGCCCAAGCTACAGCATGCAGGGCACCCTCATCGGCGGCGGTGCCAGCCTCTTCGTCGTCGTCCAGGTAGGCGCCGTCGATGTTCTTGGCAATGTATTTGGCGATATAGCCCGCGGCATCGCCCTTGGCCGGGTCTATCTCTTTCCAGTCGAAGCGGGGAGTAAAATCGGTAAAGGGTGGGGCGCCCTTGATATCCCGCACCAGCTCTTCGTGGTCATCGGTCAGGGCATAGCGTTGCAGGATACCGATCACCCGGTTGCGATCTTCCGGGCGCATAAATAGCAGCAGATGCCAGTGCGGGGTGCCGTCGTGGTGAGCCTCGCACACGCGAAATCCATAGACGGGGGCGTTCCACCGTTTGAGGGCGGCTCTGGCGCGGCTCCATAGCTTGGCCAGATAGGCGCAGGTCTCCCGCGGCGTGGCCCCTTGATATCGCTTGTTCTCTACCGCTTTGCCGTTGTGCTTTTGTGTCCAGGCATGAAAGCGGCTTGGGGCGGTCCAGGTGAAGAAGACCCCCACATGACCCTGCTCCTCGGCATAGTCATTGAACCCCCGAGCACGCACCATCATTTCGTTGCGGCGGTTCACCGGGTTGGCGTTGCTGGCCTCCCAGCAATCCTTCATCGACACGACCAGGTCATACTGCTCGTTGACCACTTCCGACTCGGCCAGCCAGCGCATCATGGCCCGCTTGCGTTCGCGCACCACCTTCATGGTGGCGTTCGATACATAAGCAGATACGCCCTTTCGCACCTTGCCCAGCAGAATGTTGATCTGCTCCTGCAGCCGATCCCAGCAGCGGTTGACGCGCTTCTCCCACCACTTGGCAGAGAGCAGGCGCACCAGCACGCTCAGGATCCAGTTATCCCGCACTTCGTCGGTTTTGAACTTGGGCATCTTCCCAATAAAGCCCCACTGATCGGCAGGCTGGCGCATCAGCTCCCAGGTCTGCAGCAGATCCGGCTCGGCGCCCTCTTTGATGCCCTGTTCGATGTTCTTGTAAATAGCTGCGGTCTGGTTGGCGAACTGGTGGGCCACCTTCTTGCGGCCGTCTTCATCGCGCATCTCCCTTGGGTTGACCGGAATGGAGTGGAGCAGCTGGCGCACCCAGCGGGTTCGTTCACGCAGCCAGATATTGGCTGCCCGGCAATGGGTGAAACTGCAATCCTTGCGGTGTCGTGCGTATTGCTTGAACAGGTCGCGGGTTAACTCGGGGGAGAGGCCATCGAGCAACTGGATGGCCCACAGCAGATCGTATTGGCCGCGTGGGCCGCCGAAAACGGCGTCAAAGTTGACGCCGGGCAGAGAGTTGCAAAGGGTGTTGACGCGCTGCAGCTGTGCTTTTCTCGACAGCGGCAGCCGGGTAGTGAGCTTGGTCATGCGTTAAGCGGATAGCGTCTTGATGCGAAACAGGCATCCACTGATGCGCTGCTTTGCATGGGTTTTCATTCGACGGGCGGCCGCGCATTGGCGCAGCAACAACTTGATGCTGACGCGGGGGCGGGCAGGTAGCCGGCGCGCATGGGCCAGCTCTCGTTGATAAAGACGCAGCCGAGCTGCGTCTTCCCGATAGGCCTCTTGCCAGCGATACATCAGGCTGGTCAGTTCCTGCTGCAGGTGATGAGTCACTTGATCACCTCACCTTGTCCATGCAGTGGCGCGCACTCCTGCCACCACTCGCCGATCTCTTTGTCCAGCGCGGTTTCTCCCTGGCCCAGCGCCAGCCAATAGACAGAGCGCACCGCACCGAGAGCCAGCAGCTCCCGGGGGATATCCCGATCGCCTCTGGCCTCACAGCCGGCGGCGATAAACTCGGCGCGGGCTGCCAGCCAGTGGGTGGTCAGCTGGTTGTGTGCGGGGAGTGATATCGTCTCTTCATCGTCTTCGTCGCCGTCATCATCGAGCAGATCAGCCGGGTTGCTGGTAGCAACCAGCTGCAGCTGGATGTACTGCTGGCCGGAGTAAACCCCGCCCAGGGCGATGCGGTTATCTTCGGCATTGGCGGCGAACATATCGGCCAGCAGCCCTTCGACCACCTTGGGCGCCTGGCGGGCAATCTTGATGATGTCGCTCATTGGCAGGCCCTCCGGTTGATGCTGAGAAACAGCTGATGCCAGCGCAGGGCACGCTTTGCCTGGGCTAACAAGGTTTTACCCTCCGTTCCTCTGAGGCATGAGGAGTGACGGGCTTTGGCTGTGAGCCGCTGGCGCAGGCGCTTGGCGGCATGGTGGTTGAGCAGGTTGATTTGGGTCGGTTGTGCGTTCATGGTCAGGCTCCTTGTTGAGTGGTGCAGGGGTTGATGCGGCTGAACAGAGAAGCCCAAGCCAGTGCGGTGGAACGCTCGAGCAGCGCAACTCCGTCAGGGTGTTGGCTAAGACGGGCGCCATAGCGGCCCGTCAGCTTGCGTTGTTGGATGCGAAGGTTGCGCAGGGCGCAGGGGATCGCTAAAGTTGCCATGTCGACTTCCTCATACGTTGTTGATAGAGGCCCGCTTGGAGTTGCCGCTCCGTAATGCGGGCTTTTTTATTGCCCTATAGGGCGTGGGCCTTGCCCGGTCATCTGGCTTGCTGCCAGCACCGCGCGTTTCATGCGCAGCTTTGCTGCTCTCTCTTTCTTCTCCCTCTCGATATCTCGGATAGATCTGGTGACCGGTGCCGGGTGCCACACCTTGGTGTCACAGCCGCCGCGAAATTCGCTTTGGTACTCCAGTGCAATCACCGCAAGGCGGATCGCCTCGCGCTGTGCATGCGGCAATACCGACAGCGTGGCGTTCATCAGTTCGCCCCGAGGCTGGCGGGCGATGGCACAGATGGCGGCTTTTTTGGCCTGGCCCAGTGCCAGCCAGTCGGTGTCGAGGCTCGAGCGCTTCTTGCCGAACATCTCGCGCAGCAACATGCAGCCGGCGGTGTTCATGGCCACCTGTTCTTCTGGCGTCAGGCCAGCCAGATTGCGTTGTTCATGGTCAATGCGTTGGGTTTGCATGGGTTCCCCCTTACATGGTCATGGTTTGCATCAGGATGTCTGACGCACAGGCCAGGGTCGGCACCGCCTGAAAGCGGGCCTCAATGTCGTGGATCAGGATGGCGAGTGACCCCATGGCCGAGGTGGCCACGCTCACCAGGGTGTTGCGCTCAGAGCGGGTGATCCGGCCCCGGTCTGTCAGCTCAAGCGCTCGCTGGCCAATGCTGGCGATCTTGGCGTTCAGATCGATGGCCTGGTGGGGCAGAGAAGGGGCTCGGTCTGCCTTGGGGATAGCCACGGCAGTGAGGCCGCATTCCAACAGCAGGCCGTCGAACAGGGTCTCGTCGCCCTCGGTGGCGTGATAAATGGCCACCAGTTCCCGGGCGGTGAGTTGATGCGGTTGTGCCGGGTTCAGCTTGTTGCGCAGTACCTGCTCACCGATACCTGCAGCGCGGGCCACTTCGGCCAAAGAATGGCTGGCGGTAAAGCGCGAGCATGCGGAGTCAAAGTGATGATGTTTGCTGCAAGTTTGCTCAAACATGGCTTTCATCCCTCTGCTTGCGCGACACTCTAGGACGGCGGACTGGTGCCGGTGCAGGTTCCAGACCCGGCTGATTCATGGCCTGCTGGGTGTAGAGCACCAGGTTGATCAACACTTTTTCAGAGCGGCCTTGCTTGGGCATGATGGGAATGCGCCCGGCACGCACGTAGTTTTCCACCGTGCGCTGGGTCAGACCGGTCCGTTCGGAGAAGCTCTCGACCGTGCAAACCGGGGTATCGATATGGATGGGGGCGATAATCATGGATGGTTGCCTCCTGCGAGTTCAGTTACGCGCGACCTTGCGCGGTGTTGTGCTGATCGGCTTTCAACTTACCACCGGTCAACACCTCTATTTGGTAGGCTCGGCCTTTGGGGATGGTGTCTCCCCAGCGAGATACAGCCGGCTCTGAGATGTTCAAAGATCTGGCTAACTCTGCTGCGCTTCCGAAGTAGCTGATTGCGTCCTCTTTTTTCATAACATTCCTTTTTCGACCTTAAGTTAGGATGAATGTGAGGCTAACTTAACTTCGGTAAGGATCAACCTTTTGTTCGGATTGCCGAGGTTAAGCTAGAGCGATGACAATTAGTGATCGCATTTTCAGTAGACGAACGGCTCTTAATCTGTCGAAGACGGCGCTCGCCAAAGCCATTGGTGTGAGTGACGTTTCTGTCGGAAAGTGGGAGTCCGGTTTGAACCAGCCGAAAGGCCGCTATCTCAATGACTTAGCGGCAGCGCTGGGGGTAACCGTTGACTGGCTTTTGGGCGGTGGAAGTGATGGCTCGGAGTTGCCTACAAGTGAGCCGATCCCTGGATATCACAACGTCGAACCGGCAGTGATGCTGCCGGGCAAGCGGATCCCGATTCTGAGTTATGTCCAAGCGGGCAACTGGCGGGAGATGTGCGAGCAGGCCACAACCTTCGATGGCAACGTTGAGTTCGTATCTGCAAGCGGCGAGATTGGCCCATTTGGCTTCGGCCTTTGGTTGCGTGGCGATTCCATGTTGCCGCAGTTCAAAGAAGGGGACTTGATCATCGTTGACCCCGACGAAGCGCCGCAACCCGGAGACTACGTCGTGGCCAAGAACGGCAGCAACGAGGCCACTTTCAAAAAGTACCGTCCCCGTGGCATCGACGAGAACGGCCAAGAGGTGTTTGAACTGGTCCCCCTCAACGACGATTACCCCACCATGCACTCCGATCGGCAGCACATCCAGATCATTGGTGTGATGGTAGAACACAGGATTTTTAGAAAGAGACAAACAGGGCGCTAATATATTCTTCCCTTCTTACGTGGGTTGAGACATTTAAGGCATATAGGGTGCGAGCATGTTCCTTCATCGAAAAATAGTTGAAAAATCAATCAGAAATATACATCTGGATATTGACAATCCAAGATTGATTGGTTTGAAAAAAAGAGACGTATTTAAAACACAAAATGAAATCATGAGGGTTCTTGTTGAACATTATGACGTATTATCTATATGCCGCTCTATTCTAAGAGAAGGCTACCATCTCGATGAGATATTGATCACAATCCCGAATGGAGAATCTAGTGTATCAAGCGTGGTTGTTGAGGGTAATCGTCGTCTCTGTGCGTGTAAGATTCTGATCAAGCCTGATATATTAAAGGGTACGTCTTCATATGCAGCAGTTAAACGATTGACTAAAGATGTGAATTATGAAGCTGTCACAAAAACTTTAAGCAAACTCAATGTCGTTGAGTTACCTAATCGTTTAGAAGCTGCATCCTATTTAGCGTCAAAACATACTCAGTCACCCATTAAAAGTTGGAGCGTCTATACTCAAGGTGCTTATTATATTAGTGTAAAAGATGAGGCTAATGTCGATACTCTGTCAGAGGTTAACATTCGTTTGAATCGGCAAGTATCACTACAAAGAATCAAGCAGGTAGTATTTTTCTTTAGGTTAAGTGAATATATAATAGAAATGCCATGCTGGGATGTTACTGAAAGAAAGGCATTGTTAG
>NZ_JAYJLJ010000036.1:0-19920 GCF_051948815.1 Aeromonas sp. Lyrl_2 | reverse complement strand
TTGAAAAGCGGCCATGAAAAAAACGGGCGAGCGCCCGTTTTTATATTTGATACAGCGCCTTATAGTTAATTTGTCAGTGGGAACATTCTTGTCAGAACACAATAAGGCGCCAGCATATGGCCAGACCCAATACAGCGTTGTTGCTCACCGGTGGCGGTGCCCGCGCCGCCTATCAGGTCGGCGCACTCAAAGCGATTGCGGAGCTCTACCCGCGCAATCTCGGCATCCCTTTTCCCATCCTTTGCGGCACCTCGGCGGGGGCCATCAATGTCACCGCGCTGGCCTGCTACGCCTCCTGCTTCCATCTGGGGGTGCGCAAGCTGGAGTGGGTCTGGCGCCGCTTCGAGACTCACCACATCTTCGATTTTCACCCGGGGCGCCTGCTGTGGCGACTGATGTACGAGGGGTCGGCGGGGCTGATCAATCCCCACACCAACCACGCCTTTCACCTCTTTGACAACGCGCCGCTGCACCGCCTGCTGGATCAACTTATCGACTATCACCGCATCGATGACAACATCCTCTACGGCAGTCTGGAGGCGCTGGCCATCACGGCATCGGATTACGACGACGGCCTCTCCACCACCTTCTTTCAGGGGCGGGCCGACCATCATCCGTGGGAGCGAGCCAGACGGCGCGGGGTACGCACCGTGCTTACATCGGAGCACCTGCTCGCCTCCTCGGCTCTCCCCTTTGTCTTTCCAGCCACCCGGATCGGCGAGAAGTTCTACGGCGACGGATCTATCCACCAGCTGAGCCCGCTCAGCCCCGCCATCCATCTGGGGGCGGAGCGGATCCTGCTGATCACCCTGGATCCGCCGGCGCACTCGGCACCGACCCATCATCACGGCCATCTCACCAGCTCCAATATCGCCAGCCATCTGCTCGATACGGTCTTTACCGACACCCTCAACTCCGATCTGGAGCGGCTGTGGCGCATCAACCAGACTCTGGATCTTATCCCGGAGCGGGAGCGCAACCGCCTCAAGCTGAAGCGGGTGGAGACCTGTGTGCTGAAACCGAGTCAGGATCTCGACACCATCGCACTGGCCTACCTGCGCAAACTGCCGCTAAAGTTGCGCCGTCTGTTGCGGGTGCTGGGCGTGAAGGGAGATGAGACCAGCAGTCTGGCGAGCTTTTTGATGTTCTATCCGGGTTATTGCCAGCAGCTGATCAAGCTGGGCTATCAGGACACCCTGAGGGAGCGAGAGCGGGTCGTCGCCTTCCTCGATATCGAAGGGCTACCAAAAGAGCGGGAATAAAGGGCGCGGCCGATGAGTGCGAGGGGACTCAGCGTCCCTCCAGCAAACGCTGCTCCGCCTGCTCCATCGCCACCACGGTACCAAACAGGATCAGCCGGTCACCGGCCGCCAGCACCAGCTCGGGTCTGGGCTCCAGGCTCTGATCGCCACGCTGCACCTCCTTGATCCGCACCTCATCAAGCGGCAACTCGCGCACTTCACGGCCTACCGCCCACGCCTGATCGTGCAGCAGCAGAGGGTGGAGACGTTCAAGCAACTGATCTGCCTCCAGATTGCTGGCACTCTGATCCCCCCAGTAGAAACCGTGCAGGAAGCGATACTGGCTGCTGCGCTCCAGCTCCATCCGGCGGATAACCCGCCCGAGGGGAATATCGCAATTGACCAGCAGATGGGAGACCAGCATCAGGGCCCCTTCCTGGGATTCGGGGATCACCTCAAATGCCCCCGCCTGCTTGTACTGCTCCAGAAAACTGTCATCCCGGGTACGCACCAGCACCTTGAGATCCCCCGCCAATTCGCGGATCAGTGCCAGCATCGCCTCCACCCGCTTGCGATCATCGAAGGTGATGATCACCAGCCGCGCCCGCAGCAGCCCGGCGGCCAGCAGAATATCGCGGCGGCTGGCATCGCCGAAGGCCACCTGCTCCCCCGCCAGCTTGGCCTCGCTCACCCGCTCCGGGTCAAGATCGAGGGCCAGAAAGGGGATCTCCTCGATCTTGAGAAAGCGGGCACAGGTCTGCCCGGCCCGGCCAAACCCGGCGATGATGACATGCTGGTTTTTGCTCAGGCCCGACTGGGCGACTTCGGAGCGGGTCAGCAGCGCCGGCTCGGTCAGGCTGCGGGCCAGCGAATGGGCCTGGGTCACCAGCCAGGGGGTCATGGCGATGGAGATGATGCCGATGCCGATGAGCAGGGAGACCAGCTGCTGATCCAGCAGACCGTGGTGCAGTGCCAGTGCCAGCAGCACGAAGCCAAACTCTCCCACCTGACTGAGCATGATGCCGGCGGCCATGCTGTCGCGCTTGCGCTCCCCCATCAGCCGCCCGGCAAGCAGCACCAGCAGGGATTTGCACAGCACCAGCAATACCACGCAGATCAGCACCTGCCACCAAGCCCGCGCCACCAGCTCCCACTCCATAGCCATACCGATGGTGATAAAAAAGAGCCCCATCAACACGTCGCGAAAGGGCTTGATGTCTACCTCAAGCTGATGACGGTAGTGGGACTCCCCCAGCATCATCCCCGCCAGAAACGCCCCCAGCGCCATCGACAGCCCGAGCGAATGGGTCATGTAGGCAGCCAGCAGCGCCACCAGCAGAGCACTCAGCACGAACAACTCGTCGGAGCGGGCTCGCGCCACCTCGTGAAACAGCAGTGGCAGCAACCACTTGCCCACCGCAAGCAGAGTGAAGAGAGCAAACAGCCCCTTGAGGGTGGCCCAGGCGATCTCGGCGGCCAGCGCACTCCCCTGCACTTCCGGCTGGGCGAGGATGGGGATCATCACCAGCAGGGGCACCACCGCCAGATCCTGAAACAGCAGCACGCTCACCCCCAGCTGGGCGCGGCGGGTATGGAGCTGCTTCTGCTCGCCAAGCTGCTTGATCACCACCGCCGTCGAGGAGAGTGCCAACGTTCCCGCTACCACCAGCGACTGGGCCAGACCCAGCCCCCACCACCAGCCGATAGCGAAAAAGAGCAGTGACGTGAGCAGCACCTGCAACATCCCGACCCCCAGCACCAACCGGCGCATCGCCAGTAGTTTCGGCAGGGAGAACTCCAACCCCAGCGAGAACATCAGAAAGACGATCCCCAGCTCGGCAATGGTCTGCATGATCGACTGGCCGGTGATCACCGCCAGCCCGTGAGGGCCGAGCAAGACGCCGGCAATCAGGTAGGCGAGGATCACCGGCAAGCCGAGGCGCCGGAAAGTCGCCACCAGCAGCACGGCGGCGAACAGCAGGATCAACAGGTCGGTGTACAAATTTCCCTCTCCTTTTATCGACTTAAGCTTAGTCAGCCGATCTGGCGGGCAGGAAAGATATATTGGGCATGCCAATTGCAGGGAGGAGACAGTAGTCAGGTGTTACAGGTGGAAGACCATGGAAAATACGTCGTCACTTAATGGCTTTAGCCATGGCATCGAGCAGTGGGTTCGCCAGATGGAGCGGCTCACGCCCTTGCCCAGCGTTGAGCGCAACCAGTTGCTTGAGCAGTTGTTGGGGCAGAGCGATCTCGGCGGTTTGCTGACAACTTTTGCCGATCGTGCGGCAAGAATTGTCAGGATCCATGGCCTCTATCTCGATAGCGCCGAGCATCACGTGCTGATCCAGCACCCGCCGCAGGCCACCCTCAACCTGCACAACTATCCGTTCGAGCTGCGCGGTCAGCATGGCCAGCTGCTCGGCCAGCTTCACTACGAGCTGGAACATCCGCTGAGCGGCAGCCAGCAACGGGGACTGATGCAATACCATCAGCTGCTCTGCCTGCTGCTGCCCCTCTATCTGCGGCTGGAAAAACTGGATCAGCTGGTCCGGCTCGATCACCTGACCGGCCTTGGCAACCGCTCCTACTTTGACGAGGCTATCGGTCGCGCCATCGAGCAGCACAGCCGCGAGCCCCACGGTCTGGTGCTGGTGCTGCTGGATCTCGATCGCTTCAAGCAGATCAATGATACCTGGGGTCATCCGGTGGGGGATCTGGTGCTGAGCCGCTTCGCCCAGCTGCTCAAGGGGTGCATCCGCAGCACGGATCAAGCCTTCCGGCTCGGGGGAGATGAATTTGCCCTGCTGCTGCAACCGGCCGAACCCGAGGCGTGGCGCCCGGTCTGGCTGCGACTGCAGCATATGTTGATGACCAACAAGGAGCTCAGCACCTTCTCGGTCGGATGCAGCCTTGGCGCCGCCAGCTGGCAATCCGGGGTCGATGTGCCGAGCCTCTACGAGGCGGCCGACAGTCACCTCTACGCCCGCAAGAAAGCAGGCAAGGCCAGCCCTAACGAATAATCCCGAACTCTTCTTTGCTCCGGCACATGCGCGCCATGTGACCGGAGCTTCTTTTTTTGGGGCTAACTCCCTCTCACGCCGAGACCTCCTCAGGCAAGATCCTGCTCGGGCAAAACCGGGGCTGCACCGCTCCCCTGCCAGTGGCAGACCAGCCCGGCCCCCTGCGCCATAAAACCGTCGCAGACAAAGAGTCCCACCACCGCCGCCGCCTGCTCGCCATAGTAGAGGATGGGGATGCGCCCCCGTTGCCACGAAGGCACGCCATACTCCTGCAGCAACTTCTTCATCCGCCGACTACCGCTTCGCCCCACCGGTTTGAGGGGGATCCCGGGCGCTACCTGAAAACGCACCGAGAGCGGCTCGTCCGCTCGGGGGGAACGCAGCAGCCCCTCGCCGTGCTCCGCCATGCGCACCACCAGCTCGCCCAAACCGTCCGGCAGGGTCAGCGGCTCACCCACGGTCAGCGGCAACAGCTGATGGCAAGGTTGCAGATCAGGGCTCACCAGATAGAGTCGCTCCTGAAAACGGCGGCAGCTCTGGCGCCCCCAGTTGAGCCGGGGATTGGCATCGCCGCGCGCCAGCGCTACCTCCTGCCAGAGCCGGGCAAGCTGCTCGCGGGATGGCATCTCCCCCCCCTGACGGCGGATCCAGTAGCGCAGCAGGTTGTTGCGCCGGGTGGGTGAAAGGGCGTGCAGCGGGCCGATATGGAGCGCCTCCCCCTCACCCGCCAGCTGCCAGTCGCTCTCGGCCAACTCCTCCAGCAGCGCCTCCTGCTCGGCGCACAGGGCCATGCTGCGTGCCGCGGTCTGGGCCATGGCGGGCCAGCGCGCCTTGAGTTGGGGGATAAGCGTCTGGCGC
This sequence comes from Aeromonas sp. Lyrl_2, assembly GCF_051948815.1. NCBI lineage: Bacteria > Pseudomonadati > Pseudomonadota > Gammaproteobacteria > Aeromonadales > Aeromonadaceae > Aeromonas > Aeromonas sp. Lyrl_2. The sequence goes on along the minus strand of NZ_JAYJLJ010000036.1, from coordinate 14,798 downwards.
AAAAAGTTGCGGTCATAGCTCACATCCTGATTGCTCTCATCCTCCACCCAGCCAAAGGGGAGGCTCGCCGCCGCCTCGGCCAGCTCGGCGCGACTCATATCGAGCAGCGGCCGCAGCAGCAGACCGCCAGCAAAGGGCTGGCTTGGCAAGATGCCGGCCAGACCACGCAGACCGGCGCCGCGCTTGAGGGCCAGCAGCAGGGTCTCCAGCTGATCGTCCTGATGGTGGGCGGTGAGCAGCCACTCCCCCTCCCGCATCCGGGCGGTCAGCCGCTGGTAACGGGCTGTGCGGGCCTGCGCCTCCAGACTCTCGCCATTGCCACGGGCCAGTGTTACCCGCTCCACCAGCAGCTCCACCGCCAATTGCTGACACACGGCTTCACAATGAGCGACCCACTCATCGGCATGGGGACTGAGGCCGTGGTGCACGTGCAGGGCGCGAAGCGGCAGGCTGTGCTCGCGGGCATACTGCGCCGCCAGCACCAGCAGCAGGGTGGAGTCGAGGCCGCCACTGAAGGCCACCAGCAGGCGAGTGGAACCTTCCGGTTCTGGCAGAGTCTGACAAAAGCGAGAATAAAGATGAGAAATCATAGGCTTCCCCAAAACGGACCGGCCGATCTTAGCAGAGTCGGGCTTATCAAGCTGCAACCCTGCTGCTAGAGTGAGGCTCGCCCGCCCTCTCCACCAGGCTAGCCGCAAGGCGGTCGCACAACCGGTTGGAGCAAGGAAGATGGGCAGGGAAGCAAACAATCGGAATTGGAATCAAACAAGATGAACAATAAGAAAAGCTTACTGGCCGGCCTGATTGGACTGGCACTGCTGGCTGGCTGCAGTCAGGCACCGCAAGACGCCCCCAAACACTCCGGGCTGGCGCTGGCCAATATGGACACCCAGGTCAAACCCGGCGATGACTTCTTCCGCTACGTCAATGGCAAGTGGCTCGCCACCGCCAAGATACCCGACGATCGCCCCGCCGATGGCGCCTTCTACATGCTGCGGGACAAATCCCTCGCCGATGTGCGGGTACTGGCCGAGGGGCTGGCCAAGCAGGAGGCCGCCACCGGCACGCCGACCCAGCAGATCCGCGATCTCTACGCCAGCTATCTGGATCAGGCTAGCCGTGACATCAAAGGGCTCACCCCGCTGGCACCGGCGCTGGCCGATATCGACCGGATCGATGATCAGGCTGCGCTGGCCCGCGCCTTTGCCCAGTCGGGCCGCATGGGCGGCGGCGCGCCGTTCGGCATCTGGATCGACGCCGATGCCAAGTCTCCCGACCGCTATGCGGTCTACCTCTATCAGGGGGGACTGGGGCTGCCGGATCGGGACTACTACCTCAAGCAGGATCCCGAGAGTCAGGCCCTGCGCCAGAAGTACCAGCAGCATATCGCCGCCATGCTGAACCGCCTCGGGGAATCTGACCCGAGCGGCAAGGCCAAACGGATTCTGGCCCTCGAAACCCGGCTCGCCACCATCCAGTGGGACAACGTGGCCCTGCGGGATCGGGAGAAGAACTACAACAAGCGCCCCGCCAGCGAACTGGCACGGCTCGCCCCCCATCTCGACTGGCAGGCTTATCTCAATGCCGCGGGCATTGCTGGTCAGCCGGAGCTCATCATCGGCCAGCCGACCTATCTGAGCGCGTTGGATCAGGTGATGGCCCAGACCCCCATCGCCGACTGGCAGGCCTACCTCAAGTGGCAACTGCTGACCGACTACGCCCCCTATCTCGACAGCGAGACCGACCGCGCCAACTTCGCCTTCTACGGCACCACATTGAGCGGCACGCCCAAGCAGCGCGCCAGCTGGGAGCGGGCGCTCGGGGTGCTGAACGATCATCTGGGTGAAGCGGTCGGCCAGCTCTATGTGGCTCGCTACTTCCCGCCAGCGGCCAAGGAGCGGATGGAGCAGCTGGTGGAGAACCTGCGCACCGCCTACGGCCAGAGCATCAAGGAACTCGACTGGATGTCGCCCGAGACCAAGGCGCAGGCTCTCGAGAAGCTGGCCAAGTTCCGCCCCAAGATCGGCTACCCCGACAAGTGGAAAGATTACAGCGCCATCACCATCAAACCGGATGATCTGGTGGGCAACCTGCAACGCTCGCAAGCCTTTGAATATGCAGACAGTCTGGCGCGCCTCGGCAAGCCGGTCGACCGGGACGAGTGGCACATGTCGCCGCAAACGGTGAACGCCTACTACAACCCGAGCAACAACGAGATCGTCTTCCCTGCGGCCATTTTGCAGCCCCCCTTCTTCGACATGACAGCGGATGATGCGGTCAACTACGGCGCCATCGGCGGGGTGATCGGTCACGAGATGGGCCACGGTTTTGATGATCAGGGGGCCAAATCCGATGGTGACGGCATGATGCGCGACTGGTGGACGCCGCAGGATCTCAAGGAGTTCCGCTTCCGCACCAGCCGGCTGGTGGCCCAGTACAACCGCTTCGAGCCCATCAACGGCCAGTTCGTCAACGGCCAGTTTACCCTGGGGGAGAACATCGGTGATCTGGGTGGCCTAACCATCGCCCACAAGGCCTACGAGTTGTCACTGGATGGCAAGGAGGCGCCGGTGCTGGATGGCTTCACCGGCGAACAGCGCTTCTTCCTCGGCTGGGCGCAGGTGTGGAAGGGGATGTATCGCCCCGAGCTGATGCAGATGCTGCTGCGCTCCGACCCCCACTCGCCGCCCGAGTACCGGGTCAACGGCGTGGTGCCGAACATTCCCGCCTTCTACGAGGCATTCAACATCCAGCCGGGGGACAAGCTCTATCTGCCGCCCCAGAAGCGGGTGAAGATCTGGTAATGATAAAAAAGCAGGGCCCAATCATGGGCCCTGATACAAAAGAGAAAAATATGAACAAGATGCTTCTGGCTCTGGGACTTCTTTCCCTATATGCGAGTGCTACTGAAGCTTGGGCTAGTACCATCAAACAGCGAGAGTGCTATCCCTCACAGGATCTTCGTATTTGTCTGTATCAGGATTCTCGCGTTGCATCGGATCCAAATGCGGGTTTTTATTCTGAAGCAGAAGGCCCTTGGGAACCACCTCTGGTCAACGCAGAAATACGCATTTTTGGTACAAACAATGAACAGCTTGCTCGATTGAAAGTATTTCGTTTAGCAAAAATCAGTCCTACCAAGTTGGTGGATCAAACAAAACCAGTATTTCTTCTGGATGAAGATCGCTCTATGGGAGCCGGAGGATTTAATGGTGTGGAATCACGACCTTTTACTGCATCACCCAAAGGCATCCATTTTTTACCGCTAAAAGGATCTGAGATAAACAAAACATGGACACTTTTATCAGCACTCAGGGCTAATTGGCGCGAAGTTCCCTCCGGTTTTTTGGTAGTAAGTTCTTTCCCTGATATCCCTAAACAAGGTGAGTGGGATGGCGAGTCGACCAAAACCACATTTAGCAGACTAACTCTCGACAAAGGCATATTTACTATTTCAAGTAGAAGCGAACCCATATATTGGGAAAGTGAAAGTGATTTTCCAGAAGAACAGTTGTTTCCAAAGTAGTGAACTCAAGAAAAAAATGAATACCTTTCATCCAAATAGCCAACACATGACAGGAGCTGCCATGAACCGAGCATTATTATTTCTTTTGGTTATTGGTACATCAGTTCAAGCCGAAGAGGGATTTAGCAAGCAACTGCCCCTCCCCTCCGGGCAGGTGATCCGGGTGGCGCAGGGGGTGGGTGAGCCCGCCTCCATCGGCAGCTATGACGTGCGGCTCTACTCGGGCCAGAACGCCCAATTTCCACTGGATGAGTTTCAGGATGGCAAAGTGATGGCCCGCAACGGCTTTATCCGGGAGCTGAAACTGGTCGATTTGAATGGCGACAAACAGCCCGAGCTGGTGGTCATCATCGAGAGCGCTGGCAGCGGCAGCTATCAGGATGCCGATGCCTACACCGTCAGCCCGCAAGGGGAGCTGGAGATCTTCAATCAGGTCAAGGAGCTGGAGCCCAAAGAGGATGTGGTCAAGGCGCTCAAAAGCCCGCAAGACTAAGCCCTCTCCCCGAATATGAAATATAAAAAGCCCTGATGATCAGGGCTTTGTTGTTTCTGCTGTTGGCGTAACCAGCTCAGAGGCGGGTCGCCCGAATGGAGACCTGCGGCAGCGCCATCTCGTGCTGGGCAGCCACCAGTTGCAGCTCGTAAGCCCCCGCCAGCCAGGTCCGGGCCAGCACGGCATCAACGCTGGCGTTGGTAAGCTCGAACGCCGCGACCGGGGTACAACCGGCCAGCAGATTGGCCAGCATGGTGGCGCTCAGCAGATCCCCCACCCCGATGGGGTGGCGAACAAAAGGGTAGAGCGGGCGGGAGAGGTGAAAAGTCCCCTCCTCGCACACCAGCAACATTTCGAAGCGGTCCATGGCAAAACCTGCCTTGCCCAGATGCTTGACCATCACCAGCTTGACCTCTTGCGCGCGCAGCTGCTGGCACGCCTCGATGGCCTCCGGCACATTGCGGATATCGCGGCCGGTGAGCTGTTCCAGCTCCAGCAGATTGGGGGCCAGCATATCGGCACAGGCCAGTGCCCTGGTTTTCAGAAAATCGGCGACGCCGGGTGCCACTATGCACCCCTTGTCAGGGTGACCCATCACGGGGTCACAAAAATAGAGGGCGGCCGGATTGAGCGCCTTGAGCCGGGCCACCGCCGCCAGGATCTCCTCCCCCTGTTCGGCCGAGCCGAGGTAGCCGCTCAGCAGCGCATCGCACTCGGCCAGCACGCCGATCTCCGCCAGACCGTTCACCAGCTGACGGATATGACCGCCGGGCATCACCATCCCCTGCCAGCCTTCACGGTATTGGGTGTGGTTGGAGAACTGCACCGTGTTCATCGGCCACACCTCGATCCCGAGGCGACGCATGGGAAAAACGGCGGCGCTGTTGCCGGCACAGCCAAAGACTACGTGGGATTGAATGGAGAGCACTCGCTTCATGATTGGCGACTCACGCAATAAGAACAGGAATTCCGGAGGGAAAAACGGGCCTTGCGGCCCGTTGTTGTCACTTTCGACTGTTGTCACTGTCGATTAACGCAGCACCTTGACGGTGTAGCTGCCATCGGCCTGACGATAGAGGCCGTGGATGTCGGTCTCGAAACCCGGGTAGTGGGCACCGATCTCGCACAGCATCTCGAGGAACTCGAGCACCGGCAGAGAATCCTGGGTCACCATCTCGCCCGGCAGTACCAGCGGTACTCCCGGCGGGTACGGCAGGATCATGTTGGCGCTGATGCGGTCAACCATGTCACGCAACGGCACCTCTTCCAGATTGCCTGCCAGCTCTTGCTGCCATGCAGCGTGCGGGGTCATCTTCATCTCCGGCAGCACATCGAACGCCTTGAACATCAGCTCCGGCAGACGGTATTTGCAGGTCAGATCGTGGATGCTCTGGGCCAGCTCCTGAATGCGCATCCCTTCGTAGAAGCTCGGGTCTTCACGATAGAGGCTCGGCAGGATGTTCTTGATGGTCAGGTTCAGGTCGTAGCCACGCTTGAACTCGGTCAGGGCGCGCAGCAGCTGCATCGCCTTGGACTGATCGATACCGATGGAGAAGAGGAACAGCATGTTGTAAGGACCGGTCTTCTCGACCACGATGCCGCGCTCGTCCAGGAACTTGGAGACCAGAGAGGCAGGGATGCCCTTCTCCAGCAGCTGGCCGTCACGACCCATACCCGGGGTCAGCAGGGTGACCTTGATCGGATCTAGGTACATGTGGTTGTCATCGATGTCCTTGAAGCCGTGCCAGTCATCTTTCGGATCCAGCTTCCAGCACTCGACGGTGTCGATGTTGTCCGGCTGCCATACGTCGAAGAACCAGCCTTCGCTCTGATCACGCAGACGCTTGATCTCTTTGCGGAAGGAGATGGCGCGATCGATGGAGTCCTTGATCAGACGCTTGCCGGTGTTGCCACGCATCATGGCGGCAGAGATCTCGGTCGATGCCACAATGCCGTACTGCGGCGAGGTGGAGGTGTGCATCATGAAGGCTTCGTTGAAGGTCTCTTCCTCCACGTCCCCCTTGATGTGGATCATCGAGGCCTGAGAGAAGGCCGCCAGCAGCTTGTGGGTGGACTGGGTTTCGTAGAACACCTTGCCCGGCATCGCTTCACCGCTCATGCCGCACTTGCCTTCATAGATCGGGCTGAAGTTGGTGTAAGGCACCCAGGCACTGTCGAAGTGGATGTAAGGAGTATCCAGCGCTTCCTTGATGAAACCGGTGTTGTAGAGCAGGCCATCATAGGTGGAGTTGGTGACGACGGCGTAACGGGGAGCCTGGGCACCCGGTGTCGCGGCAACCTTGGCAGCGATGGTGTCGCGGCTGAATTCGCTCTGCGGGATACCACCCAGAATGCCGTAGGCGTTGCGGGTCGGACGGAAGTAGATCGGCGTCACGTCGTTCATCATCATCAGGTGAGTGAGCGACTTGTGGCAGTTACGGTCAACCAGCACTGTGCTGCCGGCCGGCGCGGAGTACATGCCGACGATCTTGTTGGCAGTGGAGGTGCCGTTGGTAACGATGTAGGAGCGATCGGCGTTGAAGGTACGGGCGATGTACTCTTCGGCTTCCTTGTGCGGACCTGAGTGATCCAGCAGGGAGCCCAGCTCCGGCATGGAGATGGAGACATCAGCCTTGAACGCGTTCGGGCCATAGAAGTCATAGAAGATGCTGCCGGCCGGGCTCATCTGGAAGGCGGTACCGCCCATGTGACCCGGAGTACAGAAGGTGTATTTACCCTCTTCCACGTACTTGAACAGTGCCTTGGTGAACGGCGGCAGGATGGCGTCCTGATACTCCTGAGTGGCCTGACCCATCTTGAGGGCGATGTCGTCAGCCATACCGAGACGGTACTCGAAGAAGTGCACGTTCAGACGCAGGTCGGTCAGGTGAATATCCAGGGTGGACTGGTCGTTGGCGAAGGCGAAGATCGGCAGCTTCTCGTTGCGATCGTGGATCTCCTTGCACAGACCCAGGGAGTATTTGTCCCAGTCGAAGATGGCGCCGCAAACGCGGGGGTTCTTCTCAATCAGTTTCAGCAGGTCGGCGACGTCGACCGGATAAACAACCTCGAAACCCTTGCGCTCGAGGGAGGCTTGCAGCTGGCGAATGGGTTCTTCTTTAAAGAAAACGCCCAGGTGGTTGAGGATGGCAATGATATTCATCGTAATGCTCCACACGTAAAGGGGCGCTCTCCATCAGGGATGGTGAGTGAAGAGCGCTCGGAAGATAAAAGGGGGAATCAGTTGCTGGGCTGTTCGCTCAGCAGGGCATCGTGCTGACGCAGACCCTGTTTTTTGGCGTAGAACATCAGGATGATGAGCGACACCACGAAGGTAGCGGTGAGGTTGGAACCCTTGGCACCCATCAGGGCTACCAGACAGAAGACACAGGCCACACCGGAGAAGATCATGGCGCCGATGCTGCGGGAGGTCATGCCTTCAAAACGGATCAGGTTAATGCTGGAGTAGAAGTAGGGCAGCATGGTCAGCAGCACCGCATCTGTGGTCAGCACGTTGAAGAGATCGGCAGCGTGAGCGGACTGGGAGGTGAAGGCGGTCAGGCCAACCATCAGGGCAGTCATCTTGAGGGAGCCCAGGATCAGACCCTTCTTGGCCACGCCGTTCTTGTCCACTTCGCCGTAGATTTTCGGGAAGTTGCCGTCGTTGGCGGCACGCTTGCCCGCCTCGCCTACCAGCATCATCCAGGAACCGAGCGAGGTGAAGCAGGCCAGAGCGGTGAAGGCAGAAACAAACGGCGCAGACCAGCTACCGAAGATGGCGGAAGAGGCCATGGCAAACGGGGCGCCGGAGGCAGCCACTTCACCAGCCGGGAACATGCCGCTGATCACCTGGGTAGAGAGGATGTAGATAACACCCGCGATACCGGTACCCAGCATGGTAGCGAGCGGTACGGTGCGCTTGGGGTTCTTCACCATGCCGGAAGAGACGGCGGCAGATTCAACACCGACGAAGGACCAGAGGCAGATCAGCACGGCACTGATGACCGCATGCAGGTCGCTACCGCTGGTGGTGTTCCAGTTCTGGCTGTAGACGGTGGCATCAAAATGACCCCAACCCATCACCGCAGTACCGACAACCGGCAGCAGGATCAGCACCAGACCCAGAGTACAGAGTCGGCTCACCCAACTACCGCCAAGCAGGTTGACGAAAGTGAAGATCCAGACGGCAGCGATGGTGGCTGCGGCGGCCGGAATTGGGCTATTGAGAATGGGGAAGAAGACCGAGAGGTAGGAGACGCCGGTAATGGCGATTGCCAGGTTACCGATCCAGTTGGCGTGGTAATAAAGCACACCGGTCTGGAAACCGAACACCGGAGAGATCTCGCCAGCGTAAGCAATGGGGCCACCCTCTTGCGGGTTCTTGGTAGCCAGGCGGGCGAAGACAAAGGCGAGGCCCATGGCGCCTACCAGACAGATTGCCCAGCTAAAGACAGAGATGGAGCCGATGGTGGCCAGTGCCGAAGGCAGCAGCGCGATGCCACTCCCCATCATGTTGCCGGCCACCACACCTGTACAGGCGATAAGGCCAATCTTCTTGCTCGTATCTAGGGACATAAGATCTCCGGTTCTATAAAAGGTCGGGTCGTCACATACACATTTGGCGGAACGCCCCGCCAAAGAATGGGCACAGACTAGGCCTCTCATCCCCGGAAAACATAAAGACCAGCTAACGGATAAAAATATGAGGCAACTTTTTTCGCCGCCTCGTCACTTTTGATAAAAACCATTTAAAAACAGTGGATTGACATCACATCACACAGCCATCTTGATAAAACCTTGATATCCTTCCGCCCAATTTTTTCCCCTTGATAACCCCCTTATCTCGCCGTCTTGATATTTTTGACCAGATAAACCCGGGATAAAGCAGCTCCCATTGCACCCCCTGCCCTTGCGGCCATTTGGAAGCCCTGCAGACCATCACCCTGAGTGGCCGATCACCTCCTGCTTTCCCCTTCGCTCGGCTCATCACAATCCAGACTCAGAGGTAAAGCGCAACGGCGATAACCGGTAAGCAATGAGAAATGGGTCGTGGCAGACAGCTTATCCCGCCGCCAACCATGAGCAGATGTCACAAGCTGCGTGCACGGCGTGAAGCCGAACAAACGCGAGTGCTGCGAATGCCGCGGGCAAGACAAAGGAAAATGGGGATAGTGGGGAGCTGCGGGGGATAAATCATGACTCACCAGAGCGACTATCCCCGGTGGCAAAGAAGCAGGATTGAGACAAGCAGAAACCGCACAGGCCGCCCGAAGGCAGCCTGTGGATGGGGTCGGCAACCGCGCGCCGACCGGGGGAAAACCAAACTGCGGTGTTAAAAGAGCTTCACCTTGCTCTGGCCCAGCGCATTGAACAGGGCTGGGGTGAGGCTCTCCATATTACTGTAGAAACCGAGCTGCTGGCAGAGCAGATAGGTCTGCTCGGTCGCCTCCATCAGGAAGGCCTGACTGTAGGCATCACCCGCAGCCTCGGGACGACCGTCCAGCTCCGCCAGCTTGCCCTGCAGTATGTAATAGAGCACCGAGCGGCCGCGACTCGCCGCCTTCTCCAGCAGATAGTTGGCCTGCTGTTGCTGGCCGTTGAGGATCGCCTGCAGGGTCAACGCCTCCCACACCCGGGCTGGCAGGGCGCCGCTGTTTTGCACCACGCTGGCGAGATGGGTGCCAATCCCCTGCAGCCGCTCGCTCTCGGATTTGCCCGCAAGGGTGGCCAGCGCCTCGCCAGCCAGATAGCGCTCTGCCAACAGCAGCGGCTGATCCGGATGGGCAATCAGCGCCTGCTCCAGCAGATCGATGCCGCGCTTGAGGGCGACCGGATCCCGGCTGTTGATGTAGTACTGCGCCTCCATCATCGCCATCAGGGAGGCATCATCGGTCGGCCAACCCATCCCCGGCTCGGCATCGGGTTGGTCGAGGGCGCGCAGCAGATCCTGGCTGCTGGCCTGCAACACGCCGTGCACACTGTGGCGACTGAGTTGGTACTGATGGCTGAACAGCACCCGGTTGGTATTGATATTGCGATACTCCAGATCGAGATAGGTGCCGCGCGGCTGGCGGGTGACACGCACACTCAGCTCCTTGCCGGGCATGATGCCCCCCATCAGAGTGGTGGCGCCGTACTGCACCCGTAGCGGCGTAGCCACCGCCACCTCCCCCATCAGGGCTCGGGTAATGCCATCGGCGAGGCGCACGTTCTCGTTGTTGTCATCCATGCCGGAGTGAAAGCGGAACACCAGCAGATTGGGATCCAGCATGGAGTGTACCTGGGGGCTGGTGTGCTGGTAGCTGAGCATGCTGACAATGGCGATCAGCACGATGGCAACGAAGATATCGAAACTCACCATCTTCCAGCGGCTGCGAGCATCCTTGGCATGGGTGGAGATGGCGCGGGTCAGGGGCCCGGCGGGAAAAGGGGCGACATTGGGCTGTGCATCATCATCCTGCTCAGCCGCGGGCGGGCTCAGATCGGAGAGCGTCGGGTTGTCGGAGAGAGCGGTATTGACCGCGGACTGCTCGTCCGCCATCACCACGGAAACCACCGGCAGCGGCCTTACCGGTGCCACCAGCTTGTAGCCGCGCTTGGGCACGGTGACGATATAGTCGGTCGCATCGGTGCGACCATCTTTGAGGATCTTGCGCAGTTCGAAGATGGACTGGGTCACCACCTGATCGGTCACCTCGGCGCCATCCCACACCTCGTTGATCAAGGCATCGCGGCCAAACACAGTGCCGGCATTATGGGCCAGAAACCGCAACAGATTGACCAGTCTGGGTTCGAGGTAGACCTCGCGGTCGGGGCGACACAACATGTTGTCGTCAACGCTCAGGGTCCAGTCGTGGATCTCAAAAACCGATTCGCTCATGATTCACTCGCTGCAGATGGTGACAATGCACGATGAGAGAGACGCAAAACCCGGGCTGACTGAACGGAACAAGGCGCTATCACCACAGGTGACAGATAAAAAGAGAACCGAAGCAATCACATCTCTGAGAGTCAGTCTGGCCAGGCCATCCTGTTTACGTCTGAAGGGCATCCTTGCGGGCATTCCGACCACCGGGATCGGAAGGGAGCACTTTAAGCAAAACGGGAGCTGGATCCCACTTTTTTTGGCTATAAATCGCCGTTGAGTTGATCCGACACCGCACTTTTCGGCAAATAGCGTGCCAACTAGTATTCATATGAACATCCCATATGCCGGAATCAAAAAGCCCTGAACATCAGGGCTTTCTCATTTCTTCGACCATCGGGGAGACGTTACTTCGCCAGCGGGAGCGCATCCTGCTGACGACTGCGGCGCAGATGACGCCGCCACAACGAGAAGCCGCCGTAGCCAAGACTGAGCACCACCGCATAGAGCCCCTGAGTGGCGAGCGCCACCAGCACCAGAGCGCAGAGTAGCACGCTTATCCCCGCCAGCCCCTTGCCCACCCCGCCGAGCAGACGCCAGCCCGCCGCCATGCAGAGCAGGTAGACCAGCACGAAGTTGCCGTTGGCGTAGCGGATCAGCTCATCGAGCGGCAGTCGCAGCCAGATGATGAGGGTGATGCAGAGCAGACAGATGGCGAGCACCAGACCGAGCGCCCGCAGCGGCGCGCCGCGCGCGGTGAGCACGGCCAGCGAGGGGGGCAACTTGCCTTCCCGCGCCATGCTCCAGATCAGCCGGGCAAAGCCCTGAATGTAGATGTTGATGCTGGCAAAGCAGGAGAGGTAGCCGAGCACCGCCACCAGCCACTTGGCGGTGGGGCCGAACAGCAGCGCCAGCAGGGAGGGGATGGCGGTGGCGTTTTTCGCCTCATCGCCGTAGAGGCCATATTTGAGCACCACCAGCGAGTGCACCCAGTAGATAAGCCCCGCCAGCAGCACCCCGCCGAGCAGGGCAATGGGGTAGTCCCGCTCCGGCCGCTTGAACTCCTCCCCCATATGGGCGAAGGCTTCCAGCCCGACGAAACACCAGAACATCACCGCCAGCGCGGTAGCCATAAAGGGCCACTCGTCCGCGCTCGGCAGCGGCCGGGCCGCATCGCGCCAGCTCACCTCCCCCTTGAACCAGATAAGCAGGGTGAGCCCCAGAATGGCGAGCGCAATCAGCAGTTGCAGGTTGCCGGAAGATCGCGCCCCACGCAGCCCCAGCAGAAAGACCCCGAGCAGGGTGAGCAACTGGATGGCCCAGAGGGTCCACTCCCCCATCTCGAACAGGGCATGCCAGAAACCGGCGGCAATCATCAGGGCGGCAGGCAGCCCCACCGGCAGCACCGCCAGAAACAGAAAGGCGGAGAAGCGCTCGGCGCCGTTGCCAAAAGCAAGGCCAATCAGGTGCGGCGCACCGCCCGCATGGGGATAGCGACGACCGAGGCGAGCGAAGGTAAAGGCGATGGGCAGCACCAGCGCAATCAGCAGCAACCAGGCCCAGAGCGAGGCCCCACCCGCCAGCGAGGCGGCAGTCGCCGGTACCACGAAGATCCCGGTGCCGAGCAGCGAGGTGGCGAGCAGCCCCATCCCCTGCCAGAGCCCGAGATCCTTTTTCAACCCAGACATATCCTTTTGTCCTGACTAAAAAAACATCCCGCCATGTTAGGCTTGCCCCGCCCCTTTGTTAAGCACGGCAGCGAGAATATGCAGCCTTTTATTCAGGCTCGGACTCAGCTTGCAGGAATTCGGCCAGAAAATCCCCCAGCAGGGTGATTTTGAGCACCTGCCGCCGCGCCGCTGGATAGATGAAGTAGAGGATCTTGGCCGGGCTCTGATAGCGGCCAAGCAGCGGCAGCAGACGCCCTGCAGCGATATGCTCACGCACCTGTTCGGCGGGCTGTAAGGTGATGCCAGCCCCCGAGAACGCAGCCGTCAACAAGGCTGGCCAGTGATTGATGCGCAGGCGCGAGGCGACCCGCACCTCCTCGCTCTGGCCATCCTCCCCGACAAACTTCCAGCGCTCGTGCTCCCCCCAGTTGCCGTGCAGGCACTGGTGGCGAGCGAGATCGGCCGGATGACGGGGTACGCCGTGACGATTGAGGTAGTCGGGGGCCGCGCAGAGGCGGTAGTGCTGGGTCAGCAGCGGACGGGCGATCAGCGCCTCATCCTGCGGGCGCAGGGTGCGGATGGCGGCATCGAACCCCTCCTCCACCAGATCGACCCAGCGGGGGGTGAGCTGCAGATCCACCTCCAGCTTGGGATAACGGTCGAGAAAAGCGGGCAACAGCGGCACCAGCCGGTGGTGGCCAAAACTGAGGGGGGCGGCGATGCGCAGCCGTCCGGCCGGCTCGGCCAGCAGGTTCTGGGTGAGTGACTCGGTCAGAGCCAGCTCCTCCAGCACCCGCTGGCAACGAGCGAGAAAGAGCTGGCCCAGTTCGGTCAGGGTCTGCTGGCGGGTGGTCTTGTGAAACAGCTTGCCCCCCAGCCACTGCTCCAGCCCCAGCACATGCTTGCCCACCATCTGGGCGCTGATCCCCTCTTCGCTCGCCACCGCGCTGTAGGAGCCGAGATCCACCACCCGGGTGAAGATACGCATGCTGGTCAATCGGTCCACAACCCCTCCTTTTTGCCCTTTTCAAGGCCATTTGGCCCGCGACCAGGGCCCTGATTCACAACCTAAAGTTTAGTAATAAATGAATTCTAGCCAATTTATTCAACCTTTAGTTACCAATACAGTGATGCCGTCCCTTCCCCACAGGATAACTTCCCATGAAAAGCACCTATCTGGCCGCCCTGCTGGTCGGTCTGCTGGCCAGCGGCGCCAGTCAGGCTGCCGAGAGCAGCTTTATCAGCAACCACGACCATGCCCCTGCCTCAGCAACTCAAGCCCGGCACGATATCTTTCGGGTCAGCCTGCTCGGCACCGGCACTCCGGTACCCCAGATCAGCCGGGGCGGTTACAGCACCCTGGTCGAAGCGGGCAACCAGAAGCTGGTGTTCGATTTTGGCCGCAACTCCGCCACTCGCCTGTGGCAGCTGCATATCCCCATCGGCCGGGTCAACGCCTTCTTCCTCACCCACTTTCACTCCGACCACACCAACGGGCTGGCGGATCTCTGGCTGACCGGCTGGCTGCAACCGGCCTATGGCCAGCGCCACGCGCCGATGGAACTCTACGGCCCCAAAGGCACCACAGCTCTCGCCCGTGGCTTGCAGCAGGCCTACGCCACCGACATCGCCACCCGGGTCAAGGATGAGGGAACGCCGCTGGACGGGGTGGAGATCAACAGCCACGAGGTCACCGCCGGGGTGGTCTACAACCATGACGGGGTCAAGGTAACCGCCTTTGACAACGACCACGGGGTCAACATCAAGCCGTCATTCGGCTATCGCATCGACTACCACGGCCACAGCGTGGTGCTCTCCGGCGATACCCGCTACAGCCCCGAAGTGGTGAAGCAGGCCAAAGGGGCCGACCTGCTGGTGCACTGCGTCTCCATGACCTCTGCCGAGCAGATGAAGGCCAACCCCGGCTACAAGGCGATCGCCGGTCACCTCGCCTCCCCTGAGCAGGCGGCCCGGGTAATGAACGAAGCCAAACCGGCGCTGACGGTATTCAGCCATATCGGCCTCAACGGCAAGATCAGGGTCAAAGATCTGGCGCAGGATCTGCGCGCCCGCTACTCGGGCCCCTTTGTCATCGGCAACGACCTGATGCAGATTGATCTACCCACCACTGCCTCTGGCAAGGGCTATGCCCTCTGGCAGTCGGAGAATATCGACAACAAATAGATGGCACGGATGCCGGTCAGCCATGGTCGGCATCCGCAATCGACACCGGGGGCTATCTTT
>NZ_JAYJLJ010000035.1:0-22698 GCF_051948815.1 Aeromonas sp. Lyrl_2 | reverse complement strand
AACACAAACCCTGCATCGTGGTCGCTTGATCGACCATATCCAGCTGGTGGTCAAAGATTTGGTAGCCAGCCAGCGCTTTTATACGGCCATTCTCACCACCCTCGATATTCCGCTGGGCGGCACAGGGGAGGGCTACTTCTGGGCAGACGAACTGTTTGTCACCTCTGTCGATAGCCCCGCCGCGCTGGGGGTCTTGACCGGTCGCCACCATCTCGCCTTTCAGGCAAAAGATCGCGCCATGGTGGATCGTTTTTATCAGGCCGCACTCACCAATGGCGGCAAAGACAACGGCGTCCCCGGCGAGCGCAATTATCACCCCGGCTATTACGCAGCCTTTGTCCTCGACCCGGATGGCAATAATATCGAAGCGGTTTATCACGGTGAGGCAAAGCGTAGTGTGGAATCGGTGGAGATTCAGTTTTAGAAGAAGAATGAAACACTAGTGACGTGGCCGTTGTTGTGGTGCAATGATGCGCTACGCCTAGCAAAATAGTATTTCCATAATTTTTATTACGGCGCTTTACAGCATTCAAATCTATACGGAATTGCGCGATCAGTGCCGTATTCCATCTAACTACTGTGAAGCTAAAAGGAACATAAAAATGCATGAACAAGAAACGGATGATAATTGCGCATTACTTTGTTCAGATTGTTTTGAGGATGAAGGGCTTAGAATCGATTCATACAAAATTGGCCTTGAGTCATCAGAAGAATGCCCACAATGCAAAAGTAAAAGCGGAAAAAAACTTACTAAAGAGCTTATCTTGGGATTAGCTTGGCGTTTCTTTGTCAGTGGAACAACTGTTCGCTGTGACTATGGCGCAGCGCCAGTAATTCAGACTAATGAGTATCACTATGGAAAAAGTGATATCCGACCATCGCCTTGGCTGGAAAGAGATATAACACTGATTGAAGATGCAGCTAAAATTGGTTTTTTTCACTACGGACCACGATTGTGGATGGTTGGCGAGGTTGAACCACTGAAGGATCTGCAACTAGATGGCAGTCGAGCGAGAATTATTCAGCGTGTAATCAAGGAGTATCCTGAGAGATTGATTCCTGGTGGAATGAAGTTTTATCGACTCAGAATTAACCCTAAAAATCCTGCTAATCATACCGAATATGACAGTCCTCCTATTGAGTTCTCGGGAAATGGACGTTTAGATTCTGTTGATTTATCAGTTATGTACGGTTCCCAGGATATTGATGTTTGCATACATGAATGCCGTGCTTCCACAGAGGATGAAATATATGTTGCAACGTTTGAAACCACTAGAGACCTACACCTTTTAGATCTGACTCATGTTTTAGAGGAGGATGTTACGGAGTTCGAAAGCTTAGATATGGCTATACATATGTTGTTTCTTGCCAAATCTCACTCTTATGAAATATCCAGAGATATAGCTAAGGCGGCACTGGCCGCTGGTTTTGATGGGGTTATTTACCCTTCATTTTTCAGTCTAATTAGAACAGGTGGCCACCCATTTGAAACGAGCTATGGCCTATCCTTACGACGTTACCACCCAGAGCGAGAAAAATATGCAAATGCTTTCACTGTAAAAAACTTCGCACTGTTTGGGTATCCCTTACAGTCCGGCTTGGTGAAAGTAAAATCTATCAATAGGCTTATAATTACCCAAGTCGGGTATCAAGGCCATTTTGGTCCAATAGAGTATTAAGTTAAAATCAAGCCCGTAGGTTCGATTAGCGAAGCGTAATCAGGCGTTCACGATAGAAATATTTCGTGATAGTGCCAGTTGCCTTCAGAGACCGACTTTCACGCTGTCTCATTTTTCACCTGTATCTTTGCTGACGTAACACCCACGCCAAGGAGATAAATGAAGCCTGACTTAACCGGCACTCAGGTTGTACTGCGCACCATTGGCCCGCACGATACTGCCGATCTGTTCGAGATTTATGGCAATCCATTGACCATGGAGTTTGCCTCTGATCCCTGCTTTACCTCTCCCGCCATGGTGGCGCAGATGATGGCGAGCGTGGTGCTGCTGGAGCAAACGGGGGAGTCGCTGGAGTGGGCGATTGTCGAGCGGAAGAGCAATAAGGTGATCGGCACCTGCGGCCTGCACAGTTTTAGCGAGGCGGGTCACAGCTGCGAGGTGGGCTGCCTGCTCAATGCGGCCTATTGGCGAAGAGGGTTTATGTCGGAAGCGCTGGGATTGCTGTTCGCCCACGCCAGCACACTGGGAGTCACCTGCCTCACCGTAGATATCGATGCAGATAACGTCCGCTCTATCGCCCTGTTTGAAAAGCTGGGCTTCAAGGCGCATGCAGGGCGCTATCAGCGCATGCTCCCCTTTGTCTGACCCGAGACCAGAGCCACTACGCCCTCGCCTCTCAGGCCGTTGTGGCAAGGAGCAGCCATAAAAAAACCGGAACCCAGGGGTTCCGGTTTTTTTCATTCCAGCCGAGGCTGGCAAACCAGCAAATTAAGCCTGGTTTTTAACTTCTTTCAGACCGCGGAAAGGAGCTTTGGCACCCAGAGCTTCTTCGATACGGATCAGCTGGTTGTACTTGGCAACACGGTCAGAACGGCTCATGGAACCGGTCTTGATCTGGCCAGCAGCGGTACCAACAGCCAGGTCGGCGATGGTCGCGTCTTCGGTCTCACCGGAGCGGTGGGAGATGACGGCAGTGTAGCCAGCGTCTTTGGCCATCTTGATGGCAGCCAGAGTTTCGGTCAGGGAACCGATCTGGTTGAACTTGATCAGGATGGAGTTGGCGATGCCGTTGTCGATACCGCGCTTCAGGATCTTGGTGTTGGTTACGAACAGGTCGTCACCAACGATCTGGATTTTCTTGCCCAGTTCAGCAGTCTGGTAGGCGAAACCTTCCCAGTCAGATTCGTCCAGGCCATCTTCGATGGAGACGATCGGGAACTTGGTGGTCAGGTCAGCCAGGAAGTCGGAGAAACCGTTGGAGGTGAAGACACGACCTTCGCCTTTCAGGTTGTACTCTTTCTTCTCTGCGTCGTAGAACTCGGAAGCAGCGCAGTCCATAGCCAGGGTGATGTCGGTGCCCAGTTTGTAACCGGCAGCGGCAACGGCTTCAGCGATAACTTCCAGCGCTTCGGCGTTGGATTTCAGGTTCGGAGCGAAACCACCTTCGTCACCAACTGCAGTGTTGTAGCCCTTGGACTTCAGCACTTTGGCCAGGTTGTGGAACACTTCTGCGCCCATGCGAACGGCTTCTTTCAGGGTCTTGGCGCCAACCGGCTGGATCATGAACTCCTGGATGTCGACGTTGTTGTCGGCGTGCTCACCACCGTTGATGATGTTCATCATCGGCAGCGGCATGGAGTAAACACCCGGGGTGCCGTTCAGCTCGGCGATGTGGGCGTACAGCGGCATGCCTTTGGCAGCAGCGGCAGCTTTGGCGTTAGCCAGGGAAACAGCCAGGATGGCGTTGGCGCCGAACTTGGATTTGTTCTCGGTACCGTCGAGGTCGATCATGATCTGGTCAACGGTGGCCTGGTCCTTGGCATCTTTACCCAGCAGAGCTTGAGCGATCGGGCCGTTTACGGCTTCGATGGCTTTCAGCACGCCTTTACCCAGGAAACGGCTCTTGTCGCCGTCACGCAGTTCCAGCGCTTCGCGGGAACCGGTGGACGCGCCAGACGGAGCGGCTGCCATACCAACAAAACCACCTTCCAGGTGAACTTCGGCCTCAACGGTCGGGTTACCACGGGAGTCGATGATTTCACGACCGATCACTTTAACGATCTTGGACATGTGTATTTCCTCAGGTTTCGTAAAAAAACAACAAAAATATGCCAAAAAAAGCGGCTGTGGCACAGTGCCCCAACCGCATTTATTTTCAATTACTTCAAATTACGCTTCTGATACTCGCCTGCCGCCTTCACAAAACCGGCGAACAGAGCGTGACCATCACGAGGAGTTGAGGTGAACTCCGGGTGGAACTGCGCGGCCACGAACCAGGGGTGATCCGGGATCTCGATGATTTCCACCAACTTCTTGTCGGCGGAGAGACCGGTCACTTTCAGACCTGCCGCTTCAATCTGCGGCAGCAGCTTGTTGTTTACTTCGTAACGGTGACGGTGACGCTCGTAAATGGTCGGGCTGCCGTACATCTGACGCACTTTGGAATCTTCGACCAGGTGGCAGAGCTGGGAACCCAGACGCATGGTACCGCCCAGATCAGACTTCTCGGTACGGGTCTCGACGTTACCTTCTTCATCCACCCACTCGGTGATGAGGCCGACGACCGGATACGCGCAATCTTTCTTGAATTCGGAGGAGTGAGCCCCTTCCATACCCGCTACGTTGCGAGCGAATTCGATCATGGCAACCTGCATGCCGAGGCAGATACCCAGGTAGGGGATCTTGTTCTCGCGGGCATACTGGGCAGCCAGAATTTTGCCTTCCACACCGCGCTCACCGAAGCCACCCGGCACCAGGATCGCGTCCAGACCTTCCAGCAGCTCGGCGCCACGGGTCTCGATATCCTGAGAGTCGATGTACTTGATGTTGACGGAGTGACGGGTCTTGAGACCACCGTGCTTGAGCGCCTCGTTGACGGACTTGTAAGCGTCCGGCAGGGAGACGTACTTGCCGACCATACCGATGGTTACTTCACCAGTCGGGTTGGCCTCTTCGTAGATAACCTGTTCCCACTCGGACAAGTCAGCTTCTTTGCACTCCAGACCGAAACGCTCGGTGAAGTAGGAGTCCAGATTCTGGGATTTCAGCAGTGCCGGGATCTTGTAGATGGAGTCGACGTCTTTCATGGAGATGACGGCGCGCTCGGGCACGTTGCAGAACAGGGCGATCTTGGCGCGCTCGTTGGCCGGAATGGCACGGTCAGAGCGGCAGATCAGCACATCCGGCTGGATACCGATGGAGAGCAGCTCTTTGACTGAGTGCTGGGTCGGCTTGGTCTTCACTTCACCGGCAGCAGCCAGGTAAGGAACCAGCGTCAGGTGCATGAACATGGCATTGTTGCGGCCCACTTCGGCAGCCAGCTGACGAATGGCTTCGAGGAACGGCAGGGACTCGATGTCACCTACGGTACCGCCCACTTCGACGATGGCAACCTGATGGCCTTCGGCACCGGCAATCACCCGCTCCTTGATGGCGTTGGTGATGTGCGGGATAACCTGAATGGTGGCGCCCAGATAGTCACCACGACGCTCTTTACGCAGTACGTCGGCGTAGATACGGCCGGTGGTAAAGTTGTTGCGACGGGTCATCTTGGTGCGGATGAAACGCTCGTAGTGGCCCAAATCCAGATCGGTTTCGGCCCCGTCCTCGGTTACGAACACTTCACCATGCTGGGTCGGGCTCATGGTGCCCGGATCCACGTTGATGTACGGGTCCAGTTTCATGATGGTCACATCCAGACCACGGGCTTCCAGAATGGCTGCCAGAGAAGCTGCGGCAATGCCTTTGCCGAGGGATGAAACAACGCCACCAGTAACAAAAATATATTTGGTCGTCATGCTGAACCTGAAAGAAGTTTAGGGAATTTTAAGGGGTGCTTCGGGGATGAAGCAGGACGGGGAAACAGTATACCAAAAACCCCTCTCCCAAACAATGAGCAAAAATCTATCAGGCTCACCGCCCCCCCATCTTGCGCCAAATCAACTTTGCTCGGTTTCCTTCGCCTTATCCCAGGCGGCATCGAGCTTTTCGAGGGTGCAATCGGTCATTTTCAAGCCTTCTGCGGCGATTATCTGCTCAACCTGACGAAAACGACGTTCGAACTTGGCGTTGGCGCCTCGCAGTACCTGCTCCGGATCCTTGCCCAGATGACGCACCAGATTGACGGTGGCAAACAACAGGTCGCCGAGCTCGTCGCTCACTCGCGCCTCGTCCACATCGGCCATCAATGCCTCTTCCATCACCTCGTCGATCTCTTCGTGGATCTTGTCCACCACAGGCCCCAACGTCTTCCAGTCAAAACCGACGGTGGCACAGCGTTTCTGGATCTTGGCGGCGCGGGTCAGGGCAGGCAGCGAGAGCGGGATGTCGTCCAGCACGCTCTCTTTGTCGAGGGCCGCGCGCTCCTTGGCTTTTTCCGCCTCCCAGTTCGCTTTTACCGCCTGCTCGTTGGCAAGGTCGGCATCCGAGAAAACATGGGGATGACGGCGAATGAGCTTTTCACTCACCGTATCGACGATATCGGCGAAGTCGAACAAGCCCCGCTCTTTACCCAGCTGGGCGTAAAACACCACCTGAAACAGCAGGTCCCCCAACTCCCCTTTCAGCCCCTGCCAATCTTCGGTCTCGATGGCATCGGCCACCTCGTAGGCCTCTTCCAGGGTGTGCGGCACTATGGTCTGGAAGTCCTGTTTCAGATCCCAGGGGCAGCCGTTTTGCGGATCGCGCAGACGAGCCATGATGTCGAGCAGTTGAGGCAGATCGTAACGTTGAGACATGGGCTACTCACTTTCGATTCGTTAAATGGGGATGAAGCGACATCAGGCCGCGCAGCCGAGCAATCTCATGTCGAGCAGTTGGGAGAGGTCGTAACGTTGGGACATGGGATATTCGCTTTCGATTCGTTCAAAAAGGGTCGTAAATGCAGACCGGCCACTGGGGCCGGTCGGTTCAATATCAAAGCCGCTTGGCGCTGATCACATCGTTAAGCTGACTGAGCTTGGCCAACGCCCGGTTGAAGGCGTTGATGTTGTAAATCTCCAGCTCCATGTCGATCTCCGCGGTCTGCTCGCGCACGTTGGAGCGCGAGCGCACCCCCATCACATTGATCTTCTCGTTGGCCAGCACGGTCGTGATATCGCGCAGCAGGCCGGAGCGATCGTTGGAGATGATCCGGATGGTGAGGCCATAGCCGCCGGAGTAGTTCTCCCCCCACACCGCATCGATCAGCCGCTCGGGGTTGCGACGTGACAACTCTTTCAACTGCTCGCAATCTTCCCGGTGAATGGATACGCCGCGCCCCATGGTGATAAAGCCCTGAATGGAGTCCCCTGGAATGGGCTGGCAGCAGCGGGCAATATGGGTCATCAGGTTGCCGACCCCTTCCACCACTATGTGGTCTTTGGGCTTGTGGCGCATCGGCGCATTGGCCTTCTGCTCCAGCTTCTCCAACAGGCGGCGATCTTCCTCTTCCGCCGTCGGCTTGTTGTAGCAGGTGTCGAGATAGTTGAGCACCTGGTTGATGCGGATATCGCCGCTGCCGATACCGGCCAGCAGATCGTCGGTGCTCTCCAGATTGAATCGCCGCAGCATGTTGCCCTTGTCGATCTTGGACATGCTGAGGTTGTGGCGATCCAGCTCCTTCTCGAACAGCTCGCGACCGGCCACGATATTCTTGTCCCGATCCAGCTTTCTGAACCAGGTCGCCACCTTGGCCCGCGCCCGACTGGAGCGCAGGAAGCCGGCGTTGGGGTTCATCCAGTCGCGGCTCGGGTTCGGCTCTTTCTGGGTGATCACCTCCACCTGATCGCCGGTCTGCAGCGCATAGGTGAACGGCACGATGCGGCCGTCAATCTTGGCGCCTATGCAGCGGTGACCGATCATGCTGTGGACGTGATAGGCAAAATCGAGCGGGGTGGCGCCAGCCGGCAGGTCGATGACATCCCCTTTCGGGGTGAAGACGTAGACCCGGTCCTCGAACACCTGACTGCGCAGATCTTCCAGCAGGGAGCCGCTCTCGGAGAGATCCTCCTGCCAGGCGAGCAGCTTGCGCAGCCACTCGATCTTGTCTTCGAAGGTGTTGGCCTTGCCGCCAGCCTGCGCCCCTTCCTTGTAGCGCCAGTGCGCCGCAACGCCGAGCTCGGCATCCTGATGCATCTGGTCGGTACGGATCTGGATCTCGACGGTCTTGCCTTCAGGCCCCACCACTACGGTGTGAATTGACTGGTAGCCGTTGGGTTTGGGGTTGGCGACATAGTCGTCAAACTCGCGGGGAATGTGGTGGAACTGGGTGTGCACGATACCGAGCGCCGCATAGCAATCCTGCAGCCGCTTGGTCACTACCCGCACCGCGCGCACATCGAACAACTCGTTGAATTCGAGGTGCTTCTTCTGCATCTTGCGCCAGATGCTGTAGATATGTTTCGGCCGACCGTACACCTCGGCGTCAACTCCCGCCTCTTTCAACCCATTACGCAGGGATTGCACAAACTCGCGGATGTAGCGCTCGCGGTCGAGCCGCTTCTCGTCGAGCTGCTTGGCGATCTGCTTGTAGGTATCCGGGTGCAGGTAACGGAAGGCGAGATCTTCCAGCTCCCACTTGAGCTGGCCGATGCCCAGACGGTTGGCGAGCGGCGCATAGATGTTGGTGATCTCCTGGGCCATCAGCACCCGGGTCTCTTCATCTGCCGTCTTCGCTTCCCGCAGGCAGGCGATCCGCTCCGCCAGCTTGATCACCACGGCACGCACATCCTCGACCATGGCGAGCAACATGCGACGCACGTTGTCGACCTGCTCCGGCGAGGTTTCGCTGCGATGGAGGGTCTGCAGGGAGCGGATGGCTTCCATCTCCAGCACCCCTTCCACCAGCTTGGCGATCTTGGAACCGAAATCCTCGTCCATCCGCTCCTGGCTGATGAGACCGGCTTCGACGAAGGGGTAGATGATGGCGGCCTTGAGTGTACCGATATCCATGCTGAGCATCTGCAGGATGCCCACCATTTCGATACCACGCACCAGCAGCTTGCTGGTCAGCGCCTCGTCACCGAGCGTCAGACAATACTGGTAGACGGTTCGCAGCTGATCCTTTTCACTGTCACTCAAGGAGAGCGAGCTGACCCACTCTTCCAGGGTGAAGTTGTCTTTCAAATGAATATCGCGAACCGCAACCATGGTATCAATCCTTTAAATTATCGGGCCGAAAGCTGTCACTTTCTCCCCTCATGAGATTGCCTCAAATGGGGATATCCAGCGCACTTTTCAAGGCATATTGTCCAGAAAGACAATAGAGCGCGCCAACAGGCCCTGCCGAACGACGAGGGTCTAGATTACCCCAATCACACCAGCTCAAACAGCCGCAGACACGCCAGATTACATATCTGCATCGCCGTACTGATGAGCAGGATTACTTCATATACACACCCGCTCAAACAGACGCAGACATGCCAGATTACATATCCGCATCGCCGTACCGATGAGCAGGATTACTTCATATACACACCTGCTCAAAGAGTAACGAACATGCCGGATGACCTATCCGGCATCGCCGTACCGATGAGTCATTTACTCCCGTTCAAACAGCGCCATGGACTCCAGATGACCAGTGTGAGGGAACATGTCGAGCATGCCGAGGCGCACCAGACGGTAACCCCCTTTCACCAGCACCTGACTGTCCCGCGCCAGGGTGACCGGGTTACAGGAGACGTAGACCACCCGCTTGGGTGAAAGTTTCACGACGTGTCCCATCACTTCCAGCGCGCCAGGACGAGCCGGATCCAGCAGTACCAGATCAAACCCTTCCCGCGCCCAGGACATACCGACGATGTCATCGCTCAGGTCGGCTTTGTAGAAACGGGCATTGGTGATGCCGTTGCGACGGGCGTTCTCTTCGGCCCGCTGCACCATGGCCAGTTCACCTTCCACACCCACCACTTCGCGAGCCTGACGGGCCAGCGGCAGGGTGAAGTTGCCGATGCCGCAGAAGAGATCGAGCACCTTGTCATCCTTGCTCGCCCCGAGCCATGTCAGTGCCTGCTCAACCATGCTCTGGTTGATGGGGCCGTTAACCTGAATGAAATCACCGGGAGCAAATGCAAGAGACAGGCCATCCAGCGAGTAGGATGGGGAAAATTGTTGCTGCAACGCTTCAATGCGATCATCGGCCGCCTGCAGATAGAGGTCGATCCCCTGCGTTTTTGCAAACTCCACCAGCAGGGCGCGATCCGCCTCATTGGGGCGGCCAGTATGGCGCAGCAGCATCATGATCCCCTGCTCGGCCTGGATAAGCTCCGCATGGCCCAGCTCGCGCTGGCTCTTGAGGCGATTGAGGCACTCACGCAGCGGGGCAATCAGCGCAGAGAGCGGCTCGGCCAGCACAGGGCAACTGTCGATCTCCACCAGATCGTTGCTGTTGCGACGGCGGAAACCGACCCGGGTGCAGCGACCGTTTTTGTCAAATTTGATGGCCAGACGACAGACCCGGCGATAGGCACGATCTTCACCGGTCAGTACCGGCTCCAGTGCCGGCGCCTTGATGTTGCCCAACCGCTCGAACAGGCTGACCAGTCCGGCCGCCTTGGCCGCTTGCTGATCGGCAACCGACATGTGCTGGGCACTGCAACCGCCGCACTCGCGATAGTGGCTGCAAAAGGGGGCGATACGATTGGCCGCCGGGGTCACCACCTGTTGCAAGGCGGCGTGACCATACTGCTTTTTCTCTTCGGTGATGCGTGCCTTGACGGTCTCGCCGGGCAGTGCCCCTTCGACAAAGATCGCCTTGCCCTGATGGCGACCAATACCGACGCAGTGGTGATCGAGGGTGTCTATCGTAAATTCAATGCGTTGGAGCTGAGTGGACTTCTTTTGGGGCTTGAAAAACTGGGCCATAAAACTTGGTGCCTATAGGTGGCTATGTCATGATTGTGGAATCTGCTGCTGGGTATTGTCCCACAAGAATAATAGTATGACCAAATACGGCCACAGAGCCCGTGTATTGCCATCAACCCTATCGCCAACCCTGTTCACTGGTGGCCTGTTCGTATGACCAAATATGGCCTGAGAGCACGCGTTCTCGCCTTCACCATCCTGCCAACCCTGATCATCGGTGGCCTGATGGCCGGTTACTTCACCTTCCACCGCTACCAGCAGCTGGAAAACAACCTCATTGATCAGGGGATCAACATTATCGAACCGCTGGCGATCGCCAGTGAATACGGGATGACCCAGCACAGCCGAGAATCCCTCAAGCGGCTGATTGGCCTGACCCATCGCAAGAACTCCCCCTTCATCAAGTCCATCGCGGTTTTCACCCAGGACAACCAGCTGTTCGTCACCTCGAACTACCACCGGGATTTCACCCGGCTCAGGCTGCCCGATGGCGAGCCAATTCCGGATCTGACCAGCGTGACGTTTCAGGGGGATGACATCATTTTGCGCACCCCGATCCAGGCTGAAACCAGTCTGGATGGCTTCCCGCTGCCCAGCGATGTGGAGCCCCCGATGATCGGCTACATCTCGATGCAGATGGCGACCGACAGGGCCATGCTGCTGCAGTACCGCGACACCTTCTTTGCGGTGATCATGGTGCTCATCGGGGTCGCCTTCAGTACCCTGTTTGGCTTCCGGCTGGTCAAGAGCGTGACCCAACCCATCACCAACATGGTGCAGGCGGTGCACAAGATCAGGGAGGGGCGGCTCGATACCCGGGTCAGCGGCCAACTCACCGGCGAGCTGGATATGCTGAAAAACGGCATCAACGCCATGGCCAAGGCGCTCTCCGAATATCACGAAGAGATGCAGCAGAATATCGATCAGGCTACGTCTGACCTGCGCGAAACCCTCGAGCAGATAGAGATCCAGAACGTCGAGCTCGACATGGCCAAGAAGCGGGCGCAGGAGGCGGCGCGGGTCAAGTCGGAGTTTCTGGCCAACATGTCCCACGAGCTTCGCACCCCACTCAACGGGGTCATCGGTTTTACCCGCCAGCTGCTGAAAACCAGCCTGACCCCGAGCCAGACCGACTACATGCAGACCATCGAGAAATCGGCGCGCAACCTGCTTGGCATCATCAACGACATCCTCGACTTCTCTAAGCTGGAAGCGGGCAAGCTGCAGCTGGAGCATATCCCGTTCAGCCTGCGCGACACCCTCAACGAGACCATGCACCTGCTCGGCCCCAGCGCCCACGACAAGCAGCTGGAGCTCTCCCTGCGGGTGGATGCCGATGTGCCGGATTACCTCACCGGCGACCCCATGCGTCTGCAACAGGTGCTGACCAACCTCACCGGCAACGCCATCAAGTTCACCGAACAGGGCAACGTGGATGTCCATATCGAGCAGACCGGCAGTGGCAACCACAAGGTGAGGCTCAACGTCCAGATCCGCGATACCGGCATCGGCATCTCCCAGGAGCAGCAACATCAGCTGTTCCAGGCCTTCAATCAGGCCGACTCCTCCATCTCCCGCCGTTATGGCGGCACGGGCCTGGGCCTCGTCATCACCCAGAAGCTGGTGCAGCAGATGGGCGGCCAGATCCGCTTTGAATCGGAGCTCGGCAAGGGCTCTATCTTCTCGTTCAGTCTGGATGTGGAGGTCTCCCCCCTGCCCCAGACCGATCAACTGCCGCTGGATCGGATCCGTGGCAAACGGCTCTGGCTGCTGGAGCCGGATCCCTTCGCTCAAGCCTCTCTGCTCGCCCTGCTGGCGGAGTGGCACCTCGACGCACACCCACTGACCAGCGATGATCCCTGGCCCGAGATGAGCGAGCAGGAGATGGTGATCATCGGCAGCAGCCCCCTGCATACGCCGCAGCAGGTGATCGGCCGTCTCGACAGACTGAACGGCCAGCAGCAGAACACCATAGTGCTGCTCAGCAGCCACGAGCCGGCGCTCTATGAAGCGATGCTGGCCCATGGCGCCCAGCACTGTCTCTCCAAACCGGTCAACCACCGCAAGCTGCTGCACGCCCTGCTCTCGCCGGAATCGAGCCGCCAGAAGCTGCCCGCCCAGCCTGCGCCGCGCCAGTTGCAGCCCATCAAGGTGCTGGCGGTGGATGACAACGCCGCCAACCTCAAGCTGATCGCCGCCATGCTCAAGGAGATGGTGAGTCAGGTGGTGGTGTGCAAAAACGGCAAGGAGGCGGTCAAGCAGGCACAGAGCCAGCCGTTCGACATCATCTTCATGGATATCCAGATGCCGATCATGGATGGCATCAGTGCCACCCAGGCGATCCGCAACCAGTCCCTCAACACCACCACCCCGATCGTGGCGGTGACTGCCCACGCCATTCCCGGAGAGCGAGAGCGGCTGATCCGGCAGGGGATGGACGACTACCTGGCCAAGCCCATCGACGAGAGCATGCTGGCCCAGCTCATCACCGATTTTGCCCATCGCCGCCACCAGAATAATGGTGCCCAACAGATCGACTGGGCACTGGCGGTGCGGCAAGCGGCAGGGAAAGAGCATCTCGCCAGAGAGATGCTGACCATGCTGCTGGCCAGTTTTGACGAGGTCGAGCCGGTGCTGGATAGCGCACTGGCGGGCGAAATTGAAGATAGCGAGGTGCTGGCCCAGCTCCATCGCCTCAACGGCGGCTGTGCCTATTCCGGGGTACCGGGACTGCAACGGTTGCTCTCCCAGCTGGAGCAACAGCTGCGTGACGGCGTGCCGGTCAGCGAGCTGGAACCCGAGCTGCTGGAGCTGCAAGATGCGCTGGAACTGGTGCGCCAGGAGGCGCCCCGCTATCTCGGCAAGGCTTGATGAGCTTGACCTGAACTGTATCGGCCCCCGCTTTTTCTGACGCGAGGGCCGCCAGATGGTAAAGTTGCGCCGTTTACACAGGAGTCAGCATGACCAACAACGATATTCTGCGCCGTCTGCGCTACGCCCTCACCATCAGCAACGACCAGATGGTCGAGATGTTTGCCAAGGGCAACCTGACGGTCACTCACGCCCAGCTGCACAGCTGGTTGATGAAAGAGGCGGCGGAAGGTGAAGAGCAAGAGGCAGGCTATGTCGCCTGTCCCGACTCGGCCCTGAGCCAGTTCCTCGACGGCTTCATCATCGCCCGCCGCGGCGTGCGGGAAGATGCACCGGCCCAGGTGATCCCGAACCGGATCAACAACAACATGATCCTGCGCAAGCTGCGCATCGGTCTCAACTTCAAGGAAGAGGATATGCTCGGTACCCTCAAGCTCGCCGACTTCAACCTCTCCAAGTCCGAGCTCAGTGCCCTGTTCCGCTCCAAGGATCACAAGCACTATCAGGATTGCGGGGATCAGATCCTGCGCAACTTCCTGATCGGTCTCACGGCCAAATACCGCGGCTAACCAGCCGCGCGACTGACCAGACCGAGCCTTCGACATGTGCCAGCGACTCACTCCTCCCACGCTCAGCAGACTGACTGTGGCAGGGGGATGGCGCTGGCGCTGTCTTCTTCCCCTCTTCTTTCTGCCACTGGTTCTGCTGCTGGGCGCCTGCACACCGTCCGAGTACCAGCTATCTACCCGCTATCAGAGCGCCAACCAGAACGAGCGGATCGCCTTTCTGATCCTCCACTACACCGACGAAGATGATGCCAACTCCTTGCGCCTGCTGACCGAGCCGGAGCACAAGGTGAGCGCCCACTACCTGATCCCCCGCGACAGCCACGAAACACCGCTACCGGTCTATCAGCTGGTGCCGGACAACGCGCGCGCCTGGCATGCGGGACGCAGCCGTTGGCACCAATATGCCGGGCTCAATGCCAGCTCCCTTGGCATCGAGATCGTCAACCTCGGCTATCCAGCAGAAGATGAGCCGCTGGCCCCCGATGCGCGGCGCTGGCAACCCTATACCCCACAGCAGATTGCTGCCGTCGGCGCCCTCAGCCGGGAGCTGGTCGCCCGCTACCAGATTCCACCGACCCAGGTGCTGGGCCACAGCGATGTCGCCCCCGAGCGCAAGCAGGATCCCGGCCCCCACTTCCCCTGGCGCCAGCTCTATCTGACGTACGGGGTCGGCGCCTGGCCCGATGAAGGTCGGGTAGCCGAGTTACTGGCCAGCCCCTTGCCCGACTGGGATGCGGCCATGTGGCAGCAGCAGTTGGCCCGCTATGGCTATGGCCTGCCCCAGAGCGGCCAGTGGGATGAGCAGAGCCGCGCCGTCTTGGGCGCCTTTCAGCTCCACTTTCGCGCCAGCAAGGTCGATAGCAAACCGGACCGCGAGTGTCAGGCCATCCTGATGGCGCTGCTCGAAAAATACTTCCCCTAATACTCATCCATTGCCCCCGTTGCTGCGTACTGTTTGATAGCCGTTAGCTATCAAACAGTTAGGCACAAGCAATTGTCCCTGCATTTTGCAAGGCGTTATTCTGACTGCGTTCCGAAAGAGAATTTAAAACCGATTTCCAAATCTGGAGGTGAATGATGAAAAGCCCGATTGGTCTTGATACTGCTCAATCACAAGCCCTGGCAGCCGAGTTGAACAAATTGCTGGCCAGCTACCAGATCCTCTACATGAACGTACGCGGCTTCCACTGGAATATCCGTGGCAACCAGTTCTTCGAACTGCACCTGAAATTTGAAGAGATTTACAACGACCTGCTGCTGAAAGTCGATGCACTGGCCGAGCGGATCCTGACCCTGGATGGCGTGCCCATGCACAGCTTCAGCGACTACCTGAAAGTCTCTGCCATCCCGGAGCAAAAAGGGCTGCACGATGGCCGCGCCTGTGTCGAATCCCTGCTGGATAGCTTCCGCGAACTGCTGGTCGCCCAGCGTCGTATTCTGGGCCAGGCCGCCGAAGCCGGTGATGAGGGCACTGCCTCCATCCTCTCCGACTATGTGCAGCAGCAGGAAAAACTGGTCTGGATGCTGCGCGCTTATCTGGCCTGATAGTGAACCAAGCCGACTACAGCGTACGTATGCTGGCTTGAGTAAGTACCGGGCCGACAGCTCCTGACCAGACCACGGCCCAATCCTTCTGATTGTTATGTTCTGTTGCAAACCTGAGTTGTCTCTCCTTTTATCCACCCGCTTGCCGCCCTGTTTGGGCGGCTTTTTTTGTTTTTGATCTGCATCAAGGGAATCTTAATTGGCAAATTGAATGCCTATTAAGTTTTTCGCGAGAGGAATAGAATCGCCACAAAACAGACAACTGAAATGTCCAATTAGGAGAGGCATGATGTTTTGTGTGCAATGTGAACAGACAATTCGTACCCCAGCTGGCAACGGCTGTGCCTACGCACAAGGTATGTGCGGCAAGACGGCGGAAACCTCGGATCTGCAGGATGTGCTGATCTATACCCTGCAGGGTCTCAGCGCCTGGGCGCTGGCCGCCCGCGAGCCGGGCATCATCGACCGCGAGATCGATGCCTTCGTGCCCAAGGCCTTCTTCGCCACCCTCACCAACGTCAACTTCGACTCGAATCGCATCGTGGCTTACGTCAATCAGGCCCTCGCCTATCGCCAGCAGTTGGCCGATCGTCTGACCGCCATGGCGGTGCAGGTCAACGACTTACCACACTCCGCTTACTTCGAACCCGGTGCCGAGCTGCTGGAACAACTTGCCCATGCCGCGCCAGCCGCCCCCAATCGGGGCAAGAGTGAGGTGAACGAAGACATCATGGGGCTGCGCCTGCTCTGCCTTTACGGCCTCAAGGGCGCCGCAGCCTACATGGAGCACGCCCGGGTGCTGGATCAGCAGAGTGACGAGGTGGCTGCCGAATTCCACCGCATCATGAGCTGGCTCAGCACAGATCCGAGCGAAATGGGTCGGCTGTTCAGCTGTGCCATGGAGATCGGTCAGCTCAACTTCAAAATCATGGAGATGCTGGATCTGGGTGAAACCAGCGCCTTCGGCCATCCGGAGCCGACCCAGGTACGCGTCACTCCCATCCCCGGCAAGTGCATTCTGGTCTCCGGCCACGACATGATGGATCTCAAGCTCATTCTGGAGCAGACCAAGGGGACCGGCATTAATGTCTACACCCACGGCGAGATGCTGCCCGCGCTGGCCTATCCCTTCTTCAAGCAGTACCCCCATCTGGTGGGCAACTACGGATCCGCCTGGCAGAACCAGCAGAAAGAGTTTGCCAACTTCCCGGGCGCCGTGGTGATGACCTCCAACTGCATCATCGACCCGAACGTGGGCAACTACTCGGACCGCATCTTCACCCGCTCCATCGTCGGCTGGCCGGGCGTAACCCATCTTGAGGGGGATGATTTCTCCGCCGTGATCGCCAAGGCCCAAGCGCTTGAAGGCTTCAAACACACCGAACTCGAACACTTCATCACCATCGGCTTTGCCCGCAACGCTCTGATGCAGGCAGCACCCGCGGTGATCGAGAAGGTCAAGGCCGGGGAGATCAGCCACTTCTTCCTGGTGGGTGGCTGTGACGGCGACAAGGCCGAGCGCGCCTACTTCACCGAGTTTGCCAAGGCGGCACCGCGCGACAGCCTGCTGCTCACCCTGGGCTGCGGCAAATACAAGTTCAACAAGCTCGACTTTGGCGACATCGGCGGCATTCCGCGTCTGCTGGACGTGGGTCAGTGCAACGATGCCTACTCCGCCATTCAGTTGGCGCTGGCACTCTCCGAGGCGTTCGAGTGCGGTGTCAACGATCTGCCGCTGACGCTGGTGCTCTCCTGGTTCGAGCAAAAAGCCATCGTTATTCTGCTCACCCTGCTCTCCCTCGGGGTGAAGGACATTCGTACCGGCCCGACCGCCCCCGCCTTCCTCACTCCGGCTCTGCTCAAGGTGCTGGAAGAGCAGTTCGGTCTGAAAGGGACCACCACGGCCGAGGCTGACTTGGCCGAGATCCTGGCGGCCTGATCGGCACCTCATGTTGTAAGCGTTTGGCGAGCCGCCCGGCTCGCCTTTTTTCTGGACCCGGCTTTTTCACCAGACGTTTTTCAAACCGTTTCAAACCTTATCAAACCCAAGGAGCCTTGTGATGACCTCTCTCACGCTCACCTGCATTGGCCGCCAACAGAACACCCACGACGTAGTGAGCTGGCAGCTGGCGCCTCTTTCCGGCAGCCTCCCACCGGTACTAGCTGGCCAGTGCATCACCCTGCACACCGAGATAGACGGCCAGCCGGAGTGCCGCGCCTATACCCTCTCCTCCAGCCCACAGGATGCATGCTGGCAGGTCACCATCAAGGATGTGGGGCTAGTCTCCCACCATCTGCACCAGACCTTGCAGGTGGGAGACAAGATCCGGGTGGATGGCCCGTTCGGCGATTTCAACCTGACCGCCCTGCCCTGCGAGCGGCCGCTGCTCTTGAGCGCTGGTTCCGGCATCACCCCCATGTGGGCCATGTTGCGGGACGAGCTAGCCAAACGGCCGGATGCCGATATCCGCTTTATCCATAGCGCCCGCTCGCCAGCAGATGTGATCTTCGCAGATGACTTGGCTGCATTGGCCGAAGCCCATCCCGGTGTACGGCATGCCCTGATACTGGAAGAGGCGCCAACGGCTCATCCCTGGGTGGGCCGACTCACCCCCGCCATGCTGGCCGAGCTGGCCCCGGATCTGCGCGAACGCCATGTCTATCTCTGCGGCCCAGCCCCCTATATGGCGGCGGTCAAAACCATGCTGACAGAGCTGGGACTGCCGCCGGAGCAGCTGCATCAGGAGTCTTTTGGCCTTCCTCCAGCAGAGCCTGCCACCACCACCAGCGACCACTTCTGGCTGACCCTGAAAAAGAGCGGCAAAAAGGTGAAGATCCTGCCGGGTCAGACCCTGCTGGCGGCGCTGGAAGCGGCGGGCGAAACCATGATGGCTGCTTGTCGCGCCGGGGTATGTGGCAGCTGTCGTTGCACCACCACAGGTGACATCGAGCGCCAGAGCGTGATGACCTTGAGTGCGCAGGATCTGGAGAGCGGCGTTGCTCTGGCCTGTTCCTGCACTGCGAAAGGGGATATCAGTCTCGATTATTGAGATACACAAAGGGCTTCATTGGTATCTCAACCTTTTCCCGAGCGGGCAGGACGGGTAGACTCGGCCCCAGTTTCACCAGAACACGGGATAAAAAATGACAATACTGGTCACAGGGGGCGCCGGCTATATCGGCTCCCACACCCTGGTTGAGCTGCTCGGCGCGGGGCAGCAGGTCGTGGTACTCGACAACCTATCCAACTCCTCACCGGAGTCACTCAAGCGGGTCGAGCAGATCACCGGCAAGCCGGTCACCTTCGTCGAAGGGGATGTGCTGGACAGAGCCTGCCTGCAGCAGCTGTTCGCCAACCACCAGATCGAATCGGTCATCCACTTCGCCGGTCTCAAGGCGGTCGGAGAGTCGAGCCAGATCCCGCTCACCTACTACCAGAACAACATCAGCGGCACTCTGGTGCTGTGTGAAGAGATGGCCAAGGCTGGCGTTTTCCGGCTGGTATTCAGCTCCTCGGCCACCGTCTATGGCGATCCCGCCTCGGTGCCGCTGCGGGAAGATTTCCCCACCAGCGCCACCAACCCCTATGGTCGCTCCAAGCTGATGGTGGAGGAGATCCTGCGCGATCTCGCCAAATCCGATCCCCGCTGGGCTATCGTACTGCTGCGTTACTTCAACCCGGTCGGCGCCCACGAGAGCGGCCTGATTGGTGAAGATCCCAACGGCATCCCCAACAACCTGCTGCCCTATATCAGCCAGGTGGGTGTCGGCAAGCTCAAGGAGCTGGGGGTATTT
The DNA here is from genome assembly GCF_051948815.1 of Aeromonas sp. Lyrl_2. NCBI lineage: Bacteria > Pseudomonadati > Pseudomonadota > Gammaproteobacteria > Aeromonadales > Aeromonadaceae > Aeromonas > Aeromonas sp. Lyrl_2. The sequence goes on along the minus strand of NZ_JAYJLJ010000035.1, from coordinate 3,398 downwards.
GGCAACGACTACCCGACCCCGGATGGCACCGGCGTGCGCGACTACATCCATGTGGTGGATCTCGCCATCGGTCACCTGAAAACACTGGCACGCATCAAGAGTGACACCGGCGTCTTCACCTACAACCTGGGCACAGGTCAGGGCTACTCGGTACTGGAGATGGTCAAGGCGTTTGAAGCGGCCAGCGGCCGACCCATTCCCTACCAGATCAAACCCCGTCGCCCGGGCGACATCGCCGAGTGCTGGGCAGAGCCGACGCTGGCCCGTGCCGAGCTGGGCTGGCAAGCAGAGCGCGGTCTGGAGCAGATGATGGTCGATACCTGGCGCTGGCAAAGCAACAACCCGAACGGCTATCAAGGCTGATCTCTCGCGGGTGGATAACAGAACGCCCCGACATTTTCATGTCGGGGCGTTTTATTTTGCGACGTTCAATTAGTGGGTCTGACTGCGCAGCAGCGGCACACGAGCCAATCGGGGGGCAATGCGGTCTATCAGCCGATCCGCCAGCGGGGTCAGCAGCACCCAGGGCAGGCAGAGGGTGGCCAATCCCAAAGCACCGACATAGACATCGGTAAACCAGTGGGCGCCGGAGAAAATTCGGGGCGCAGAGAAGACCGGCACCATCAGCAGAGCGCAGATCCCGGCACTGCGAGGCAGGTAGCGCAGAGCAAAGCCGGCAAAGATCATCAGGAACAGGGCGTGATCCCCTGGGAAGCTGTCACCGGAAGAGTCCTTGGTCGGGATCTCGCTGAGATGGGTGACTCGCAGGGCATCGCTCACCATCAGGGTCGGGCTGGGTCGCTCCACCGGCAACTGGTGACCAAACTGGTTGATTACCAGTGCACTTAGCAGCATCACTATGCCCATCGCTACCAGTTGGCGACGACCCGCCAGATCCCGTGCAAAGAAACAGCGGGCCAGGATCAGCCCCATACAGGCCAGCACCGCCAGATCGAACAGCCGGTTATTGGTGATGGACACCAGATCGGCCCACAGAGCCGACTGCCCGAGCCAGCCGTTAACGGTATGAAAAATCGCGAGGTCCCACTGATCCCAGGGACCGTGAGCGGGCAGCGCAGCCCAACTGATGGCCACCAGACCACCGACCAAATAGCAAAGCAGGAACTTGCCCATGGGGACTCTCCTTTGGAAAAGGGCGATATCGTAAAACTGTAGAGTGCGTCACAAAACCGAAGAATTGTAAGAAAGTGCGACATAATATCAAGCTTCAAATAAAACCCACAAATCCATTCAAGCCTCACACACCCCAACAGCGCCAAGATTTCTGCCTTCGGTGCTGCATCTGTGGGCCGCTCACCATGAGTGCGGCTTGTGCCACCACGGCAACACCCCCTAGAATGCGCACTTCCCTTTACTGCGAAAGGAAGCGGTATGCATATTCACATTCTCGGGATCTGCGGCACCTTTATGGGTGGTCTGGCGGTGTTGGCAAAACAGCTTGGTTACCGGGTGACCGGCTCGGACGCCAATGTCTATCCCCCCATGAGCACCCAGCTCGAGCAACAGGGCATCGAACTGACCGAAGGCTATGATCCCTCTCAGCTCGATCCGGCGCCGGATCTGGTGGTGATTGGCAACGCCATGAGCCGCGGCAACCCCTGTGTTGAATATGTGCTGGACCGCAATCTGCCCTACATCTCCGGCCCCCAGTGGTTGCTGGAGCACGTGCTGCAGGATCGCTGGGTGCTTGCCGTCGCCGGCACCCATGGCAAGACCACCACCGCCAGCATGCTGGCCTGGGTGCTGGAGTACGCCAAACTGGAGCCCGGTTTCCTTATTGGCGGCGTGCCGGGCAACTTCCCGGTCTCCGCCCGCTTGGGCTCTGCCCCCTTCTTCGTCATCGAAGCAGACGAGTATGACTGCGCCTTCTTCGACAAGCGCTCCAAGTTCGTCCACTACCATCCGCGCACCCTGGTGATGAACAATCTGGAGTTTGACCACGCGGATATCTTCCCGGATCTCGCCGCCATCCAGCGCCAGTTCCACCACCTGATGCGCACCGTACCGAGCAACGGTCGGGTGCTGTTCCCGAAGGCAGATGACAACCTCACCGCCGTGCGCAAGATGGGCTGCTGGAGCGAAGTGGAGCTGGTGGGTCAGGATGACGCCAAGTGGAAAGCGGTCAAGCTGGCCGATGACGGCTCCGCCTTCGAGGTGTGGCTGGATGGCGAAAAGCAGGGTGAGGTGCACTGGGAGTGCATCGGCGAGCACAACGTCAACAACGGTCTGATGGCCATCGCTGCCGCCCGCCACGCCGGTGTCATGGTAGAGCATGGCATCGCCGCCCTCTGCCAGTTCAAATCCCCCAAACGGCGGATGGAGCTCAAAGGCGAAGTGGCGGGCATCAGCGTCTATGACGACTTTGCCCACCACCCCACCGCCATCGAGACCACCCTCGGCGGCCTGCGCGCCAAGGTAGGCTGCTCACGTATTCTGGCGGTGCTGGAGCCTCGCTCCAACACCATGAAGCTGGGGGTTCACAAGGAGGAGCTGGCTGGCTGCTTCGATGGCGCCGACGAGGTGTTCTTCTTCCAGCCGCCCAACATCGGCTGGGATCTCGGCGAGGTGACGGCCCATATGACCCGTCCGGCCAAGGTATTCAACGATCTGGAGACCCTGATCAACCGGCTGGTGGCCGAGAGCCGCGATGGCGACCATATTCTGATCATGAGCAACGGCGGCTTCGGTGGCATTCATGACAAGCTGATCGCCCGCCTCAAGGATTACCACGGCGAACTATGAACAAAGCGATCACCCTGGCGCTGACCGGCGCCTCCGGCGCACCCTACGCCCTGCGCCTGCTCCAGTGTCTGGTGCAGGCGGACTATCGGGTCTACCTGCTCGCCTCATCGGCAGCTCGTGTGGTACTCAAGACCGAGCAGCAGCAGGATTGGCCCGGCTCGCCGAAAGAGCTCTCTGCCTATCTTTGTCGCCAATATGGCGCCAAGGAGGGACAGATTGTCGCCTGCGGCAAGGAGGAGTGGTTCTCGCCGGTGGCCTCCGGTTCGGCCGCGCCCAAACAGATGGTGGTCTGCCCCTGCTCCATGGGCACCGTCTCGGCCATTGCCAATGGCACCTCGGACAACCTGCTGGAGCGGGCAGCGGATGTGGTGATCAAGGAGCGCGGCCAGCTGATCCTGGTACCCCGCGAAACCCCCTTCTCGGCGATCCATCTGGAGAACATGCTGAAACTGGCACGGCTCGGAGTGACCATCATGCCCGCTGCTCCCGGTTTCTATCATGAGCCGAAAAGCATCGCCGATCTGGTGGACTTTATGGTCGCCCGTATCCTTGATCATCTCGGTGTCGAGCATGAGCTAACCCACCGCTGGGGCTATGGCCACCACTGAGCTGATCACCACATTCGGCCATAAAAA
>NZ_JAYJLJ010000034.1:0-26008 GCF_051948815.1 Aeromonas sp. Lyrl_2 | reverse complement strand
TTTTTTATGGGTAACGAAACGATGAAAGGGTTATTGATCGCTGATGACGATGGCAACCCGGCGGTTGGCGGCCCGGCCCTCTCTGGTCTTGTTATCCGCCAGCGGCATGGTCTCGCCACGGCCATGGATCTCCAGATTGGCCGGCTTCATGCCGACCGAGACCAGCACATCGGCCACCGACTGAGCCCGCTTCAGGGAGAGCTGTTGGTTGTAGCTGCTCTCGCCGGTATTGTCGGTGTGGCCATCCACCCGCGCCTTGTCCAATCCTACGCCAAGCAGTGTTTTACCCAGTTTTTCAACGGATTGGCGAGTCTGGGGATTGAGCGCCCCCACGTTGTTGGCAAACAGCACCCGGTTGGCCAGATCCAGCGTCCACCCCTCATCGGTCAGATAAAAGCCCTGCTCCTTGAGCACGGCGATCTGCTCCGGGGTCAACCCCTTGGGCGCGCTCTGGCAACCGGCCAGCAGCGACAACATCAACCCCAGCAGGGTCACTTTCAACAGGTGGGTGATCTTCATGGTTTGCTCCTTGTTTATGTTGTTATTCTTGCCAGTCAGGCGATGGTTTGCTGTTCGCTGCGGCGCGCCCGTTTCGCCAGATACATGGCCGCATCGGCCTGATCACACAGCACGCTGGCACTCATGCCCGCCTGATAGACGGCGAAGCCGACACTCACCTCGGCCACCAGCTGACGACCGTCACGCAGCGCCACCGGTTCGCTCATCGCCTGCTGGATGCGGCCAATCACCTCTTCCACCTCATGCTGTCGCTGGAGTGGGCCAACCAGCACAGCAAACTCGTCACCACCGAGGCGAAAAACCAGATCATCCGGACGCAGCTGATGTTGTACCCGTCTTGAGAGCGCGATCAGCACATCGTCACCGGCGTTGTGCCCCAGCGTGTCATTAATTTGCTTGAAACGATCGCAGTCGAGATAGAGCAGCGCAAACCCCTCTTGCTCGCCGAGGGAAATGGCCTGCGCGAGCCGCGCTTCAAACAGGGCGCGATTGGGCAGTCCGGTGAGGGCATCGTGAGTCGCCTGATGGAGCAGGCTGGCATTTTCGCGGGCCTGCTGGGCCTGCCAGGCTTGCAGCTCGTCCAGCAGGGAGTTGAAGTCATCCCCCAGCTCGTTAATCTCGACGATATCGGCCGGTGGTGCCCGCATCCCCAGGGTGCGTTGTCGGCGTACCGAGTGGGCGACAAGTGCCAGCTTGCGCAGCGGTGCGGTGATGGAGACCTGCATCCGGTCAGCCACATAGAGAGCCACCGTGGCGCTCAGCATCAGGCAAACCACCATCGCCAGCAGCGCCGAGAGCAAAAACAACAACAGGTATTCACCGTGGCCGCGCAGCTCGATGGTGGCGATCTGCTCACCCCCCCGCAGCATGGGGAGTTTGACAGGCCCCGGCATCAGCAGTTGGGCCAGATAGTCTTCGAGCGTCACCAGCGGGTTGCTTCTGGGGCGCTCCCAACTGGCGAGCAGCTGGCCATTGGTCAGCACGATAGTGGCTTGGGCCACCTCTTCCTTGGCAACGATGCCGCTAAGTGCCTCGCTCGCCGCCTCCTCATCATGGAACACCACCGCCGCCTCGGCGCTGTAGCTGATGGCGCGGGCTACCAGCTCCAGATTGTGGTCGGCGTAAAAACGCACTACCAGCAGGGCCACCAGAGTAAAAAAGAGTCCTGCCACGCTGACGGCTGTAATGGCGGCCACCAGATGGGTTCGCCCCAGGCTCTGACGCAGGGTCAGACGGTGGGGAGCCGCGCTCACCTGTCGTCTCATGGGACCCCCTTGTCGGCATGGGCCAGCTTGAGCACGGCGGGATGCACCCGCACGCCGCTCAGTGCCAGGGCATCGAGGTTCACTTTAAACCGCACCCGCACGCTGTCCGGCGAGGTCTGCAGGCAGAACACCGAGCTGGTGGAACAGTCGTGGTTGTATTCGCTGATGCTGAGCACAGGGTGCCCCTGCAGGCGGGCAAACAGCGCAATCCGGGTCGGCTCGTCGAGCACTCCCAAATAGAGCACGTCGCAGTGATCGCTGATGGCCGGATCGCTCGCCTCGTAACGATGGACCTGCACGGTACGGCCATTGGCCTGACGATCGATGGTAAAGAGGGCGCCAGCATATTCGGTCGGCGCCGCCACACACATGCGCAGCACCGCAGGCTCGGTGGGCCAGCGGGTATAACTCATGATATCGAGCACCAGCTCCCTGACCGCCGTCGCCCGGCTCTCTGCGGCCGTTTCCGCCAGCGCGCGGGGCAACAGCAGGCCAAATGCAACCAACAGGAGCGCCAGACGGGCAGTTAAACGGGGGGAAAAGAGTAACAGCATGATCGGGAGGTGGTCGCCTTGACAATACCGCTGCTATGGCATTGCGGTTCGGGTAGATGAACCCAGATAGTAAGTTGGCTGACACTGGCCTGACAAGTCTCACCCCGCCATCAACTACCGAGTTCGTGTAAAGAAAACGGAGAGCCCGTCTGGTAACGGGCTCTCTGGTGGCAGGCAGCAAGGTGGAAATCACTTCTTGCTGATGCCGTATTCTCGCAGCTTGTTGGCGATGGCGGTATGCGACACGCCCAGGCGTTTGGCCAGCTGGCGCGTTGACGGGAAGGCGGGATAGAGCCGGGCCAGCAGCTGGCTCTCGAAGCGCTTCACCGCATCGTCGAGATTCCCCTCAAACCACTCGTCGATCAGCGGCATGGTATCGGCCGCCACCGGCAGGTCGATCTGCTCGGGCCCCAGTTCATCCCCTTCCAGCAGGGTCATGGCGCGGTAGAGACAGTTGCGCAGCTGACGCACGTTGCCCGGCCAGCGGTAGGCGGTCAGATAGTCGGCCATGTTGCGGGTAAAGCGCGGACGGGGTCGCTGCAACTCGCTGGCAAAGCGGGAGACAAACTGCTGGGCCAGCACCATGATGTCTGCCTTGCGCTCGCGCAGGGGGGGCAGCGCCAGACTGAGCACGTTGAGGCGATAGTAGAGATCCTCGCGGAAGGTTCCTTCGTGCACCAGATCCAGCAACTGCTTCTGGGTAGTGCAGATGAAACGCACGTTGACCTTCACCTCCTGCTCGTCACCGACTCGGCGGAACACCCCATCCTGCAGCACCCGTAAAAACTTGGTCTGCAGATGGGGAGACATATCGCCGATCTCGTCCAGCATCAGGGTGCCGCCGCTCGCCAGCTCCAGCACGCCGCGCTTGCCCTCGGTGTTGTTGCCAAAGGCGCCGGGGGCATAACCAAACAGCTCGCTCTCGGCCACGTTATCCGGCATGGCGGCGCAGTTGAGGGCCATAAAGGGGTGGCTGGAGCGCAGGCTGGCCCCGTGACAGGCACGGGCCAGCAGCTCCTTGCCGGTACCGGTCTCACCGACAATCAGCAGCGGCGCGTCCTGCATCGCCAGTTTGCGCGCGTGCGACAGCACCTCTTTCATCTTGGGGCTCTCGGCCTGCAGATGCTCGAAGCCCCCCACTTCCACCGCATGAAGCGCGCTGAAGTGCAGGCCGACCCGACGGGCAGATTTGAGCACCACCACGGCACCGGCTAGCGCCTGCTTGCCGCGGGCTTCTGCCACGAACAGCGGCATCAGATCTGCCAGATACTCTTCGCCATTGAAACTGAGCTTGCAGGTCTGCGGCTTGATCTCGCTCGCCTCCAGCCAGCGGGTGAAGGAGAAACCCTTGACCAGCGAACCGAGCGCCACGCCGCGCACCTCCTCCACCGGCAAGCCGAGGGTGGTGAGTGCCGACTGGTTGGCCTGGGTCACCTTGCCCTTGCTGTCGAGGGAGAAGACCAGATCCGGCAGCGCCTTGAGCAGCGCCTCGATTTCGTGATGCTCTCGCTCGGAAGGCATGTAAGGGATGGTCTTGACGTCGTAGACGCCGGGAATGCGGCGGATCTCCGGCATCAGGTGCTGAAAATCACTGAACTCCAGCTCGGGAAAGTTGAGATAGATGATGCCTGAGGTATCGATTTCGATGCCGCGCAGATCGATATTGTGCTCCACCAAGCGGTCGAGCAGTTCCCGGGTCAGGCCCAGGCGGTCTTCACAGCTGACTTCAAGACGCATTCGGGACACACTTCCTAGCTAACTCTATGAATGAGCGGATAATACAGTCTCGATCCCCCCAGTGCGAGCGCCAGCCCATAAAAATGCGGGCCTGCCCCGCTTTCGCAGGCAGGCCCGGGTCAACCGATGACGCTGGTGTGGGGTGAGATTAGCGGAGCAACTGATCGGTGCGCGCCGCCATGATGAAGTCGTTGCGATGCAAACCGCCGATCTTATGCATCCACCAGCTGACGATCACCATATCGCTCACTCGATGAGTGGTGGCGTTCACTTCAGCAGCTCATCCGTGCGTGCAGCCATGATGAAGTCGTTGCGGTGTAATCCGCCGATCTTGTGGGTCCACCAGCTGACGGTCACCTTGCCCCACTCGGTCAGGATGGCCGGATGATGGAACTCCGCTTCCGCCAGCTCCCCCAGGCGGTTGGTAAACGCCAGCGCCTCCTTGAAGTTGCGAAACGTAAATTCCCGCCGCAGTTGCAGCGCCCCCTCCTCCACCAGCGGCTGCCAGTCGGGAATAAGCTGCATCAGCTCGCGCAGCTCCTCATCGCTCACCTTGGGGGCATCGGCGCGACACGCTTCACACTGCTGGCTGGCCAGTTCGGACATGGGTTACTCCTGCTTGAATTAATGAAAAATTAATGAAAATGAAATAGGGTTGTTTGCTTTTGGTCAGCTCGCCTGTTTGCCAGCGGCAACCTCAAAACGTGGCGGATAGAGGCCAAGCCGACTGGCCTCCGCCAGAGCAGCCATGATCTCCTCCCCGGTCAGCTGGTAGAGATGATCGAGACTCGGCAGCACAAAATAGGTGGGCTGCATGATGTCGATGCGATACGGGGTGCGCAGCACGGTCAGCAGATCGAAGGGTTGCAGCAGCGGCTTGCCGGAAAGGGCATAAGCTGTCTCGCCGATGGAGGATAGAATGCCGCCACCGTAGATACGCAGCCCGTCCGGCGTTGCCAAGAGGCCAAACTCCACGGTGAACCAGTAGAGCCGCGCTAGAAAAACCCGCTGCTCCTTGCTCGCCTGCTGCCCCAACTGACCATAGAGGTGGGTGAAGTGGGCAAAGGCCGGATTGGTCAGCATGGCGCAGTGGCCGAAGATCTCGTGAAAGATATCCGGCTCTTGCAGGTAGTCGAGCTCGTCCCGGCGTCGGATAAAGGTGGCCACCGGAAACTGGCGATTGGCCAGCAGGGCGAAGAAGCGATCGAACGAGATAAGCGCAGGTACTGCCGCCACCGACCAGCCGGTCGCAGGCTGCAAGACGGCGTTGATCTCGGCCAGCTGGGGGATGCGATCACGGTGCAGCCCCAGTCTGTCGAGACCGGCCAGATATTCGTTACACCCGTTACCAGCAAGGGCGGCGAACTGGCGTTCGATCAGGATCTGCCAGGTGCCATGCTCCTCGTTGCTGTAGTGGATCACCCCGTCAGCATCCGGCTGGTGGGCGGTGTAGAAGGTTGCCATAGCGGTTCCATCCTCTGGCGCCACATCAGGCGCCTTGCCGTTTCATCACGACTTCACTGTAACGAAATGGCAACAAAAAAAGCAGCCGACCCATGAGTCGGCAGCCTGAAACAGTTGTAAATAAATTGTGACAACCGCTATTAATCTCCAGCAGCCATCAAGGCTTATTGAGATACCCCGCCAGCTGGCCGATCAGCCGCTTGCGCAGCTCGCCGAGTTTGGGTTTCTCGTCCGCACACCAGGGCAGCGGGCGGCACGCCTCTATGGTGCGCAGGCCAAGGCGAGCAGTGAGCAGCCCGGCCCCCACCCCTTGCGCCGCGCGGGCAGAGAGCTTGGCGGCAAACTCGGCGCCCAGCAAGTCCATCCCCACCTCGGTCACCAGCTCGGTGGCACCGGCGTAGAGCATGTTGCGAAACACCTGACGGATGAGGCGTATGCGGCTCCAGTAGCCAAGTTCGATGGCGTAGACATCGGCGATATCCTCGATCATCCGCAGGTTGCGCCACAGCATCAGCATCATGTCGACGGTAGCGAGCGGGCTCAGCGCCACCAGCACGGCGGCCTCCCCCGACCATTTGGCCACCCGCGCCTGTGCCAGCTTGTCGCGCTCGGCGAGCACCACCTGGCTATAGAGGGTCAGCACTTCCCGATCGCTGTGGCTCTCGTCGAGCTGGGCCAGCCAGGTTTGATACCCTTCGCGCCCCTTGTCGCCACTTTTGACCGCCAGCCCTTCGCAAAAGGCCTGCCCCTGCCCGACTCCCTGATGAGCAAGCAGATCTTCTGCGCGCGAGCGCACATCCTGACGCCGCTTGAGGGTGCGCAGCCGCAGCCACTCGCGCCCCACCACGCTGGCGGTTCCCGCCGCCACCAACGCCGAGGCTGCCAGCCAGGCGCTCCCCCAGAGCGGGGTGGTGAGAAACTGCTCGTAAAGGAAGGCGCCATACTGGCCCAACGAGAGCAGACCGACCGCCCCCAGCCCCCACGCCAACAGCCGATGGCGGCGGCGCGGTTTGATGACGAGGGCACTCTCCACCTCGGTGAACTCGTCCAACTCGTCGAGGCGCTCGAAACTCGCCTCCTCCAGTCGCTGGGCCGGCGCGGGCGGGCGCTCGTCACTGGCCACCGTCAAGGCAGGCTCAAGGATCACCTTGCCCTGCAGCGGTGGCCGCTCTTTTATCTGATCGTTCATCGCATTGTTCTCCTGAATGCGGAACCGAGAACAATCCCGGGCCGCACGCCGTTATTCGAGGTGATCCCCAAGCAGAAACTCCAGCGCCGCATCGAGCCGGATATGGGGCAGCGCCTGATGGGCGCTCATGGGCATGGGGCGAAACGCCTGAAAATCAAAGCCCTGACTGTTCCACCACTGCGCAGGCGGAATATGGGGCGGCACCTCCCCCGGGAACAGCAGCAGCGGCTCACCCTCAAGGCTGGTGCCGCGGATGGCGGGGAACTCGCGGCCATTGGCCACCCCCTTGCCCACTTCGGTCGCCTTGATGGCGGCGAGCGCCAGACACTCGGTGGTGATCCCCTCGAAACGGGCCTGACCGCGACCGCTGCGTACCAGATGCTGCAGCAGTGAGACCATGGGCGCATGTTGTTCAGGGGTGACGTGATCGGCCTTGCTCGCCACAAAGAGCAGCTTGTCGATACGGGGCGAGAAGAGTCGCCGCCACCAGTTGCTCTTGCCGTAGGCAAAGCTCTCCATGATGCGGGCGATGGCCTGCTGCATGTCGCCAAAGCTGGCCGCCCCGGCGTTGAGGGGCTGCAGGCAATCCACCAGCACGATCTGGCGATCAAAACCGGCAAAGTGCTGCTCATAAAAACCCTGCACCAGATGCTGCTTGTACTGCTCGAAGCGCTGCTTGAGAGTGGCGTAAAGAGTGCCATCGGCGGGCTCGCTGGCAGGCATCTCCCACACCCAGGGGACAAATTGCAGCATGGGGGCACCGGCATACTCCCCCGGCAACACGAAGCGACCGGGTTGAATAAGGTGCAATCCCAGCTCCTGTTTGCAGGCATGCAGATAGGCGGTGTAGCGCTCGGCCAGCTCCGCCACTGGTCGTTCTTCGAAGCGTTGCTCAGCCTGCCACCCGGGGGTCAACCAGCTGGCGGCACTGGCGGCAAGTGCCTGCAGCTCTGGGCGACGAAGCTGCTCGCGCACCTGTTCGCACCACTGCTCGTAGCTCATATCAAGGAGCGGCAAGTCGAGCAGCCACTCCCCGGGGTAGTCCACCAGATCCACGTAGAGGGTGGAGATCTCCCCCAGATGCTTGCGCAGGGGATGACGGGTGCGATAGCGAATTTCGAGACGCACCTCGGCCACACCGCGGGTGGGCTCGGGCCAGGCCGGTGGATCGCCAAACAGGGAGTCGAGGCCACGCTCGTAGGCAAAGGTGGGGATGTGGGCATTGAGCTGCGGCACCCGGCGGGCGCCGAGGATGCGCCCCTGACGCAGGGCATCCCACAACGGCAAACGGCCATCGATGGCCGCGTGTTCCAGCTGGTTGACCAGCGCCGTGATAAAGGCGGTTTTGCCGCTGCGAGAGAGGCCGGTCACCGCCAGCCGGATATGGCGATCCCGCACCCGGTTCACCACGTCGTTCGCCTTGCTCTGCAGGCGAGTCAACTTCTGTTCCAGTTTATTGAGTATCAAGGCTTGACCCGTTCTCCCTTGGTGGTTGCATCTGGATAGCTGGTGTCGATGGTGGCGCATCACGGGAGGCGCCGCCATCGACATTGAGTGCTTGAGCAAGCACTACAGCTTGCGAAATTCCCGCTGCAGGGTGAACTCCCTGGAGGTCACCAGCTTCTCGATCCGCTGAACTCTGGGCTCCAGCGCGTCAAGTTCCTGCGCGATGCGGCCCAGCGCCTGATGAGGGGTGATCCCCGCCTGCCAGCTGCGCGCTTTCATCCGCACCTCAGCAAAGTCGGCATCCTCTTGCGAATAGAGGGTGACCGGCTTTTTGTCGAGCAAGAACCAGGCGGCGATATAGGCGGTGAAGGTAATGAAACCGGCGAAGATAAGGCCACTGATGGCGAGCAGCCGCACGATCCAGGTCTCCACCCCGAAATACTCAGCCAAACCGGCACAGATCCCGGCTATCTTGCCACGCAGGGGATCGCGATAGAGGTTACGCCCTTCACGACTGACACTGCTCATACCTTGTTCCTCCAACCGGGTACTTCTGCATCCAGAATTGATTCCAGCGCGCCCACTCGCTCCTGCATCTTCTCGGTGCGAGCCAGCAGCCCTTGCAGCTGTTCCCGCTCGCTATCAGCAAGACCGGCGCCAATCCGCCCCTTGGCACGATAGTGCAGCACCAGCCAGATGGGGGCTACCACCACCATGAAGACCACCATGGGAACCATCAATACGCCCAGCAGATCTTCCATCTGTTACTCCCCCTGTTTGCCTTCGCTTTTGCTGTCGCCCTGGCCCAGCTTCTGGCGCATGGCTTCCAGCTCACGACTTATCTGATCGTCCACTTCCAGCTCGGCAAACTGTTGCGCCAGCGCCTTGTCGGACTGACCCAGATCGGCGCGCGCTTCCATTTCGTCGATGCGACGCTCCATCCGCTCGAACTTGCTCACCACCGCCTGGCTCTCGCCACGGGCTACCTGGCTCTGCACATTGAGACGGCTGCTGGCCGCTTCGGTGCGAATGGCCATCGCCTTTTGACGGGCGCGGGCATCTTCCAGCTTGGCTTCGAGCTGACGGATCTCTTCACCCAGCTTCTCGATGCCGCTATCGACCGCCTGCTGCTCGCGGTAGAGGGTCTCTGACAACTCGGTCTGTTTCTTCTTCTCGATAAGGGCGGCGCGGGCCAGATCTTCACGCCCCTTGGTCAGGGCCAGCTCGGCCTTGGCTTGCCACTCGTCGACCCGCTCCTGATGACGGGCGACCTGACGACCAATCTCTTTCTGGCTGGCGAGGAAGCGGGCCAGATTGGAGCGCTCCTTGACCAGCTCGTCCTCCATCTCCTGGATGATCAGGCGCACCATCTTCTGGGGATCTTCTGCCTTGTCGAGCAGGGCCGTCAGGTTGGAATTGATGATGTCGGCCAGACGGGAAAAAATACTCATGATTGCACTCCTGTTATTGGCATGGCGTTGTTTCTCCATTGACAATGGCAACTTGTGTGCCAATCTGGAACAAAATTTAACTTGTTGATTTATATGGGGCAGAATAGCCGGATTGCAAGATGCCTCGCGCAAGAGATGATTAAAATCACCAACTTTTGGTAAGATTGACCAGCTTTTACAACTGACAGGGATCACTATGACCACGGCCACGGAAAGCCTGCTGGGGGAATCCAACGCATTTCTCGAGATCATTGAGCAGGCCTCACGGCTCGCCCCGCTGCGCAAACCCGTGCTGATCATCGGTGAGCGGGGGACGGGCAAAGAGCTGATCGCCCACCGCCTACATTATCTCTCGGCGCGCTGGGATCAAAGCTTTGTCACCATCAACTGCGCCACCCTGAGCGAGAGCCTGCTGGAGACCGAACTGTTCGGTCACGAAGCGGGATCGTTTACCGGCGCGGCCAAGCGCCACCAAGGCCGCTTCGAGCGGGCCGATGGCGGCACCCTCTTCCTCGACGAGCTGGCCACCACCAGCGCCCGGGTGCAGGAGAAGTTGCTGCGGGTCATCGAGTATGGCGAGTTCGAGCGGGTGGGTGGGGCCAAGCCCCTCAAGGTGGATGTGCGACTGGTCTGCGCCACCAACGAAGATCTCCCTGCGCTGGCCGACAAGGGGCAGTTTCGCCACGATCTGCTCGACCGGCTCGCGTTTGATGTGATCACCCTCCCCCCCTTGCGGGAGCGGCGGGAAGATATCCTGATGCTGGCGGAGCACTTCGCCCACAGCATGACCCGGGAGCTGGGCTATCCGCTGTTTGCCGGTTTCTCGCGCAAGGCAACCCAGCTACTGCTGGATTACCACTGGCCGGGCAACGTGCGGGAGCTGAAGAACGTGGTGGAGCGTAGCATCTATCGTCAGGGCAATCCCCAGTTGCCGCTCTCGACCCTGGTGCTCAACCCGTTTGATTCCCCCTGGCGACCACAGGTCACGCAACCTGCGCAAGAGGCCCGAAGCGAGGTACAATCTGCATCCCCCCTCGCCTTGCCGCTCGATCTCAAGCAGGCTGTGGCGGAGTACGAGATTAATTTACTCAAGCAAGCGATGCAGCAATCCCAGTATAATCAGCGCAAAGCCGCTCAACTGCTGGCCTTAAGCTATCACCAGTTCCGTGGCATGCTACGCAAATATCAGCTGCTGGATGGCGATAACGATGCAGAACAAGAGTGAAGGAGTGCGGTTGATGCCGACTCCAGCAACACGCCAGCCTTCGCGCTGGCACATTTGTATCAAAACGTGCGTACAAAACCCCTATAAGAACATGGTTCAACAATGAGAATGCTCACACCCTTGCTGCTGGGTCTGCTGGTGCTGGTCACCGGCTGCCAGAAGCAACCCGAGGCCTCCAAAACCGGACTCATCTATTGTGCTGAGGGATCCCCCCTCTCCTTCAATCCCCATGTTTCCAACTCCGGGGTGACACTGGATGCCAGTGCCCGTCCGCTCTACGACCGCCTGCTGGAGGTGAACCCCAACACCCTGGCGCTGGAGCCGGCGCTCGCCACCAACTGGCATGTCAGCGAGGATGGCCTCACCTATACCCTGACCCTGCGCAAGGGGGTGACGTTTCACCATACCCCCTGGTTCAAGCCCACCCGCACTTTCAATGCCGATGACGTGGTCTTTACCTATGCCCGCCAGCTTGACGAGCAGCACCCCTATCACAATATCTCCGGCGGCGATTACCCCTACTTCTACAGCTTGGGGCAAGATCTGCTGATCAAGCGGGTGAGCAAGAAGGGGCCGCAGACGGTAGTGTTCGAGCTGAACCAGCCAAACGCCTCCTTCCTCGCCACCCTGGCCAGCGACTATGCGGTGATCCTCTCCGCCGAATACGCCGAGCAGATGTTACAGGCGGGCACGCCAGCCCTGCTGGATAGCCGCCCCATCGGCACCGGACCGTTCAGCTTCAAGGAGTATCGCCACAACGAGTTCATCCGCTATCTGCACCACCCTGGCTACTGGGGCGGCGATGCCAAGATTGAACAGCTGGTCTACGACATCACCCCCAAATCCGCCAAACGGCTGGCCAAGCTGCTGACCGGCGAGTGCGACGTAATGAGCACCCCTTCCGCCAGCCAGCTCTCGGTGATCAAGCAAAATCCGGCGCTGAGCCTCTCGGTCCAGTCGGGGATGAACGTCGCCTTTTTGGCCCTCAATACCCGCAAGCCGCCATTCAACAACGTCAAGGTGCGGCAGGCTATTGCCAGCGCCATCAATATCGACAACCTGCTTCAGGCGGTCTATTTCGATACCGGCCTGCCCGCCAACAGCCTGCTGCCGACCCTCTCATGGGGGTACAACCCCAGCCTGCCCGAGCGCAAACCCGACCTGAAACGGGCGCGCCAGCTGCTCAAGGAGGCGGGACTGGAGAAAGGGTTCGAGATGCAGGTGCTGGTGCAACCGGACGCCCGCCCCTACAACCCGGATGCGGTCAAGACCGCCCAGCTGATCCGCAGCGATCTGGCCAAGGTCGGGATCAAGCTCAAGATCGTGCAACGGGAATGGCCGGTGATCGAAGGCCGCCTCACCAAGGGGCAGTACGACAGCTTGCTCTCCGGCTGGATTGCCGATAACGCCGATCCGGACAACTTCTTCCGCCAGCTGCTGAGCTGCTCGGCAGTGGAGCGCGGCAACAACTACAGCCGCTGGTGTAGCCCGGCCTTCGATCAGCTGCTGGATGATGCGGTCACCACGCCCCAGCTCTCGTTCCGGCTGCGCAACTACTACTATGCCCAGACCCTGCTTAACGAACAGCTGCCGCTGATCCCGCTGGCTCACGCCTTGCGTACCCAGGTCAGCCGCAGCGACATCGAGGGGCTGACGCTGATGCCCTTTGGCGGCACCTCCTTCAACCAGGCTCACAGGGAGTAAGCATGCTTCTATACACCTTGCGCCGCATCAACCTGCTGCTTATCACTCTACTGGCGCTGACCTTTGTCGCCTACCTGCTGGACTATCGGCTGATCGGCAATCAGCTCAGCTTCTGGAGCGGCTACCCCGATTTCCTGCGCCGCATTTTCGCAGGTGACCTGGGGCTCTCCAGCGTCTCCGGGCTGCCGGTGCTGGACGAGATCCGCCACTACTTCCCGGCTACCCTGATCCTCTGTCTGGCGGCGTTCGCCATCTCGCTGCTGGTGGGGATTCCTCTCGGCACCCTGGCGGCCCTGTCACAGGGCAAGACGCTGGATCTCTCCATCATGACTGCCGGTCTTATCGGCTATGCGGTGCCGGTGTTCTGGCTGGCGCTGCTGGTGGTAATGCTCTTTTCGCTGGATCTCGGCTGGTTGCCGGCGTCGGGCCAGATCAGCCTGCTCTACGATGTGCCCCACATTACCGGCATCGCGGTGATCGATGTGCTGCTCAGCAACGAGCCCTGGCGGCAAGCGGCGCTGCACGATGCCCTGCGCCACCTCATTCTCCCGTCACTGGTGCTGGCGGTGGTGCCCACTACCGAGGTGATCCGCCATGTGCGCAGTTCCCTCATCGACGTGATGAAGCAGAACTACATCAAGGCGGCAGCGAGCCGGGGCCTTTCCAAGGCGCAGATCGTCTGGCGCCATGGCCTGAAGAACGCCCTGCCGCCGGTACTGCCGCTGCTGGGTCTGCAACTGGGTAGCGTACTCACCTCCGCCATGATCACCGAGGTGGTGTTCGAGTGGCACGGGATCGGCCGCTGGCTCATCAGCAGCATCGCCCTGCAGGATTACGCCGCCATTCGCGGCGCGACCCTGGTAGTGGCCAGTTTCGTGATCCTGACCAGCGTCAGCACCGAGTTGCTGACCACCCTTATCTATCCGGCACGGCGCAAAGAGTTGTATGCCAAACAAGATTGAACGCGCTCATGGCGTGACCAGGAGCCAGGTATCCTATGCAAGATAAATCGAACATCTATCCCGAGCTCAAGATCCTCTCCCCCCTTGAGCAGACGTGGGCCTCCTACAGCCGCAATCCGCTGGCGATGGCAGGGCTCTGGTGCTTTTTGCTGTTGCTGCTCATCACGCTGGTGGGGCCGCTGGTCGTCCCCTACGGCATCGATGAACAGCACACCGACAAGCTGCTGCTGGCCCCCTCGTGGGCGGCGACCGGCAACATCGACTACTTCCTCGGCACCGACGATCTGGGGCGCGACATGCTCTCCCGGCTGGTGGTGGGGGCACGTCTCACCTTCGGTTATGCGCTGGTCGTAGTGGTGATCGCCATGGTGGTGGGTTCCGCCATCGGTATCCTCGGCGGGATGAGCAAGGGGCTTAAATCGAGCGTGCTGCACCACCTGCTCGATACCCTGCTCTCCATCCCCTCCCTGCTGATGGCCATCATCATGGTCGCCATCATGGGGCCGGGTTTTGGCAATACCCTGATAGCCATTACCCTGGCGTTGATCCCGCCCTTTATCCGGGCCACCTACAACGCAGTACATGCCGAGATGCAGAAGGAGTACATCACCGCCAGCCGCCTCGATGGCTCGCCCCCCTTCCGGATCATGCGTCTGGCTATTTTGCCCAACATTGTCGAGACCCTGGTGGCCCAGACCACCCGCACCTTGTCGGCGGCCATTCTCGATATCTCGGCGGTCGGTTTTCTCGGCCTCGGCGCCCAATCCCCCCAACCGGAGTGGGGCACCATGCTGGCCGATTCGAGCGACCTTATCTATCTCGCCCCCTGGACCGTCACCCTGCCCGGCATCGCCATCCTGTTCAGCGTGCTGGTGACCAATTTAGTTGGTGAAGGCATTCGTGAAGCACTCAAAGAGGGGAATGACTGATGCCGCTGCTCGACATTCGCAATCTCACCATCGAGATCGACACCCCGCAAGGCAAGGTCAAGGCGGTGGACAAGGTGAGCCTGACCCTGACCGAGGGGGAGATCCGCGGTCTGGTGGGTGAATCCGGCTCCGGAAAAAGTCTGATCGCCAAGGTGATCGTCGGCATCGAGAAGGACAACTGGACGGTTCGTGCCGACCGGATGCGTTTCAACGACATGGATCTGCTGACCATGGCTCCCAAGGAGCGCCGTCGCATCATGGGCCGCGAGATCGCCATGATCTTCCAGGACCCCATCAGCTGTCTCGACCCCTCCGAGGAGATCGGCACCCAGCTGGAAGAGGCGATCCCGACCGATTCGTTCGAGGGACAATTCTGGCAGCGCTTCCAGTGGCGCAAGAAGAAGGCCATCGCCCTGCTGCACCGGGTAGGCGTCAAGGATCACCGCAAGGTGATGCGCGCCTATCCCCACGAGCTGTCGGATGGCATGTGCCAGAAGGTGATGATCGCCATGGCCATTGCCAACCAGCCGCGTCTGCTGG
The DNA here is from genome assembly GCF_051948815.1 of Aeromonas sp. Lyrl_2. Lineage (NCBI taxonomy): Bacteria > Pseudomonadati > Pseudomonadota > Gammaproteobacteria > Aeromonadales > Aeromonadaceae > Aeromonas > Aeromonas sp. Lyrl_2. The sequence continues at coordinate 11,023 of NZ_JAYJLJ010000034.1, read as the reverse complement.
TAGCCGACGAGCCCACCAGCGCCATGGAGTCCACCACCCACTCCCAGATCCTGCGACTGCTGGACAAGATGAACAAGCTGGGTAATACCACCATCCTGATCATCAGTAACGATATCGCCGCCATCGCCAATCTGACTGATACCATCAACGTGATGTATTGCGGCCAGATGGTGGAAGTGGGCACACGGGAGCAGATCCTCGAGACCCCGCATCACCCCTATACCGATGCCCTGCTCAAATCGATCCCCGACTTTGACAAGCTGGTGCGCCACAAGTCGCGCCTCGAGACCCTGCCCGGCGTCATCCCGCCGCTGCAACACCTGCCCATCGGCTGCCGTCTGGGGCCGCGCTGCCCCTACGCCCAGAAGCAGTGCGTGCAGACTCCGTTGATGAACAAGATCAAGGGCCATCAGTTCAGCTGTCACTTCCCGCTGAACATGGAGGAGCCAAAAAAATGATGACCGTTAATGCCCCCATGAAGGAGCCCCGCTTGTGATCGAGCCATCCCTGTTGCAGGTCAGAGGCCTTAGCAAAACCTACCAGAACCGCACCGGTCTATTCCGTCGTCAGGCGGTGGAGGCGATCAAGCCCCTCTCGTTCGATCTCGAAGTGGGTCAGACCCTCGCCATCGTCGGCGAAGCTGGCTCCGGCAAGAGCACCCTCGCCCGCATTCTGGCTGGTATGATCGAACCCACCAGCGGCGACATCGCCATCGACGGCCAGCTGATGGTGCATGGCGATTACCAGACTCGCTGCAAACTGCTGCGGATGATTTTTCAGGATCCCAACACCTCGCTGAACCGCAAGATCCGGGTCGGCCAGATCCTGGAAACCCCACTGCGCCTCAACACCGAGATGACTGAAGAGGAGCGCCGTGAGAAGGTGGTGCAGACCCTGCGTATGGTGGGGATGCTGCCGGATCACGCCCTGTTCTATCCGCAGATGCTCTCCTCCGGTCAGCAGCAGCGGGTGGCGCTGGCGCGGGCACTGATCCTCAACCCCAAGATCGTGGTGGCCGATGAGGCGCTCTCCACCCTGGATATCTCGGTACGCTCCCAGATCATCAATCTGCTGCTGGAGATGCAGGAGACCATGGGACTGAGTTATGTGCTGGTCGCCAACGATCTGGGCATCGTCAGCCATATCAGTGACGAGGTGCTGGTAATGCACGAAGGGCGGGTGGTGGAGCGCGGCAAGACTCTCAAGGTGTTTGCCGATCCCCAGCATGAGGTGACTCGCCGTCTCATCCAGAACTACAACAACGAATACCGCAAATAGAGAGGCGCTGGCCACCTCCCTCACCGCTGTGTTTCGCCGAGCTCACACGGCGGGATCAAAAAAGCCCACTGCATGCAGTGGGCTTTCTGTTACCGGCGTTGCTGCTTAGGCTTGCAGCAGCAGACGGTTGATACGGGAGACGAAGCTCGCCGGATCGTTCAGCCCGCCCTGCTCGGCCAGCTGGGCCTGTTCGTGCAGCAGGGTGACCCACTCACCGAACAGTGCCTCGTCTTCGATGGTGTCGAGTTTCTTCACCAGCGCATGGTCAGGGTTGAGCTCCAGAATGTACTTCTGCTCCGGTACCGGCTGGCCGGCCGCGCGCATCAGCTTGATCATCTGGGTGCTCATACCGTAGGCGTCGGTGACGATGCATGAGGGGGAGTCGGTCAGACGGTGGGTGACACGCACCTCTTTCACTGCATCGCCCAAGCTCTTCTTGACCCGCTCCACCAGACCGGCGTTGGCCTTTTCGGCCTCTTCCTGGGCCTGCTTGGAGGCTTCGTCTTCCAGATCGCCGAGATCCAGTTCGCCACGGGTGACGGAGATAAGCTGCTTGCCGTCGAACTCGGTCAGGTGGCTCATCAGCCACTCATCCACACGCTCCCACATCAGCAGCACTTCGACACCCTTCTTGCGGAAGATCTCGAGGTGCGGGCTGTTCTTGGCTGCAGCATAGGAGTCAGCGGTGATGTAGTAAATCTTCTGCTGACCTTCCTTCATGCGGCCAACATAATCCTCGAGAGAGACGGTCTGGGCTTCGCCCTCGCCAGCGGTGCTGGCAAAGCGCAACAGTTTGGCGATCTCTTCGCGGTTGGCGTAATCCTCGGCCGGGCCCTCTTTGAGCACGTTACCGAACTCTTTCCAGAACTTGGCGTACTTCTCGGCATCGTCTTTCGCCAGCTTGGAGAGCATGGTCAACACGCGCTTTGAGCAAGCCTTGCGCAGGGAGGCGGTCACCTTGTTGTCCTGCAGGATTTCACGGCTGACGTTGAGCGGCAGATCGTTGGAGTCCAGCACCCCTTTTACGAAGCGCAGGTAGGTCGGCATAAACTGCTCGGCATCGTCCATGATGAAGACGCGCTGCACATAGAGCTTCAGACCGTGCTTCTGCTCGCGGTTGTAGAGGTCGAACGGTGCGCGGGCCGGTACGTAGAGCAGGCTGGTGTACTCCTGCGCCCCTTCCACCCGGTTGTGACCCCACAGCAGCGGATCTTCAAAGTCGTGGGCGACGTGCTTGTAGAACTCCTGATACTCCTCGTCCTTGATATCTTTCGGGTTGCGGGTCCACAGTGCCGTGGCGCGGTTGACCTGCTCCCACTCGCCCGGGGTGCCGACGATGGTCTCACCATCCTCTTCCCGATCCGGGGTACCCTCTTTGAACATCTCCACCGGCACGCTGATGTGGTCGGAGTATTTGCTCACCACGGAGCGCAGACGCCAGTCGTCGAGGAACTCGTCCTCTTCGGCACGCAGGTGCAGGATAACATCGGTACCGCGACCCTCTTTGGTCACGTCAGCCACGGTGAAGGAGCCTTCCCCTTCCGATTCCCACTGTACGCCCTGCTCCGGCGCGGTGCCGGCGGCGCGGGAGACCACGGTCACCTTGTCGGCCACGATAAAGGCGGAGTAGAAACCGACCCCGAACTGACCGATCAGCTGGGAATCCTTACCCTGATCGCCGGAGAGGTTTTTGAAGAATTCTGCGGTGCCGGACTTGGCGATAGTCCCCAGGTGCTCAATCACCTGATCACGGGTCATACCGATCCCGTTATCGGAGATGGTCAGGGTACGCTTCTCTTTGTCCACCACCAGACGCACACGCAACTGGCCGTCGTTTTCGAACAAAGAGGCATCGGAAAGCGCCTTGAAGCGCAGCTTGTCCGCCGCATCGGATGCGTTGGAGATCAGCTCGCGCAGGAATACTTCTTTGTTGGAGTAGAGGCTGTGAGCCATCAGGCTCAGCAGTTGTTTGACTTCAGTCTGAAAGCCGTGGGTTTCGGCATGAACACTTTGGGTCATGGACCAATCCTCAGAAACATCGGGTTGAACATATGCCCAACCTAGATGGGGACGGCCAATCAAATATCAAGGGGCGAGTGTGCAATCCTGCTCACTCGCCCCTTTAAATCCGCTCAAACGGCTATTTATTACCCAGCGCGCCCCCTGTTTATGCGGGGTAGCAGGCAGGCTCGCCTTGCTATTTCAAGCGTTGACGTCCCATCAGGGAGTGCGACAGCGTGGTGCCGTCCACCAGCTCCAGCTCGCCCCCTACCGGCACCCCGTGAGCGATGCGGCTCACCTCTACCCCGGCAGCACGGGCCATGTCGGCGATATACCAGGCGGTGGCATCCCCTTCGATGGTGGGATTGGTGGCGAGGATCAGCTCGCTGATGTGCTCATCCTTCAACCGGCGCTCGAGAATATCGAGCCCCAGCTCCTCCGGGCCGATGCCGTCGAGCGGCGACAGATGGCCCATCAGCACGAAGTAGCGACCAGAGAACTGGCCGGTCTGCTCGATGGCGGCCACGTCCGCCGGGCTCTCCACCACACAGAGCAGGCCATTCTCTTCCCGCTTGGGATTGGCGCAGATATCGCAGCGGTCGTTCTCGGTAAAGGTGCGGCAGTGGCTGCAATGACCGATCTCGGTCAGGGCGCGAGAGAGCAGCTGGGCCAACCGCAAACCGCCGCTGCGCTCACGCTCGAGCAGGGTAAAGGCCATCCGCTGGGCAGACTTGGGCCCCACCCCCGGCAATACCTGCAGGGCTTTCATCATCTCATCGAGCAGGGGACTGAACTTCATAACACTCCTTACACGGGCCTGCCCCTCGCCACCACCAGGGCCACGACGGGTCAGCAAAACAGGATAACGCCATTGGCGCAGGACTATACCCGAGCCTGCCGCCCATCGCCATCGGCTTGCCCACAGCGCTCGCAAAAACGTGGATAGCAAAAAGCCCTGATGTTTCCATCAGGGCTTTGCAATTTGGCGGTGAGGGAGGGATTCGAACCCTCGATACGTTGCCGTATACACACTTTCCAGGCGTGCTCCTTCAGCCACTCGGACACCTCACCAAATTTTTGCTCACTGCTTTATGTGCTTGAGCTGCACATTCGCTGTGCGGACCATGCCGCGGCGACGGGGCGTAATGTAAGGGATACGATGGCTTTTGGTCAATGCAATTTTTTACTTTTTGCGTTCGTTTGCTCAACATCCGAACCAAGTGACCAAAAATATGCCGTTTCGTATCCCTTTCAATCAATTTACTGCCGCTTCGTGCAAATGTTCACCTTTGAGCGCCTCTTCCAGCGAGGCGTAGAATTCCAGCTTGCCGGGTTGCGGCCGCACCTTGGCACGAGCCAGGGTCTTGAGCGGTTGGAACTGCAACTCGGCCACCCGCAACTCGACACCGGCTTTGGCCATCTGCTTGCCAAAGTGGAGGAAGGCAGAGAGGCCGCCCGCATCGAGGATGGAGACCGCCTCCATCTGCAACACCAGCACCTGGTGCCCTTTCACTTGCGCTTCCAGCTCGGCAAAGACCCGTTCGGCCGCGGCGAAGAAGAGCGGACCGTTGATCTTGTAGAGCAGGCCGTTGTCCGGCACCTCATGGGCATAGCGCTTGTGCTCGGCCAAATCGTGCAGTTTGGTCATCTTGGCAATTTCGCGCATAAAGAGCAGGGAAGCCAGGATCACCCCGAAAGTGATGGCGATGACCATGTCGAAAATGACGGTGAGCGACAGGCAGACCAGCAGCACCAGCACATCGGATTTGGGCGCGCGGCGGATCAGCTCCACCACCTTGTGCGCTTCACTCATGTTCCAGGCCACGATCAGCAGCAAAGCAGCCATGGCTGAGAGCGGCAACCAGGAGAGCCAGGGGGCCAGCACCAGAATGGCGGCCAGCACCACCAGCGCATGAACGATCCCCGAGATAGGGGACGTAGCGCCGGCACGCACGTTGGCGGCAGAGCGGGCGATGGCGGCGGTAGCGGTAATGCCGCCAAAGAAGGGGGCGAAGATGTTACCAAGCCCCTGCCCCACCAGCTCGACGTTGGAGCTGTGTTTGCGACCGGTCATGCCATCGAGCACTACGGCGCAGAGCAGCGACTCGATCGCCCCCAGCATCGCCATGGAGAAGGCGGCAGGCAGCAGCCGCTCAACAGCCGCCAGGTTCCATTCAACCGGCAAGCCATCCGGTCCGGGCAAGGCCCAGGGCATCACCAGGGTCGGCGCGATGGGCGGGATCCCCATCCCCTGGGTGCCATCGGCCAGGGTATAGCTGAACTTGCTGCCGATGGTAGCCACATCAACCCCGAAGTAATGGAGGCCAAAACCCAGACCCACCCCGACCAGCACCGCGGGCAAGTGGCCGGGCACAGGCAGACGCAGGCGCGGCCAGAGCAGCAGCACGGCCAGCGTTGCGACCCCCACCAGGGTATCGCCCCACTGCCAGCTTGGCAGGGCGGCGGCCAGCGCCTCGACCTTGCCCAGATAGGTTTCCGGCATCTCGGGCACGCTTAGGCCAAAGAAGTCCTTGATCTGCAAGGTGGCGATCACGATGGCGATACCACCGGTAAAGCCCAGTGTCACTGACGGGGGAATGTACTCGATAAGGCGGCCAAGACGGGCCATCCCCATCGCCACCAGAAAAAGGCCTGAGATGAGCGTCGCCATCAACAGACCGCCAACCCCGAACTGCTGGGCGACCGGATAGAGGATCACCACAAAGGCAGCGGTCGGGCCGGAGATGGAGTAACGGGAGCCACCGGTCACGGCGATCACGATACCGGCGATGATGGCGGTATAGAGACCGTGTTGCGGCGGTACACCGCTGGCGATGGCCAGCGCCATGGCGAGCGGGATGGCGATGATGCCCACCGTCACACCGGCGATAAGATCACGGCCGAAGCGGGCCATGCTGTAGGGTTCATCAATACAGGACTGGCGTAAGGCTATGGCGAGCTTCACGCTATTTAAAGAGGCTTGCTTGTGCATGTATATCGTAATACCAGAAGAGGGAGATAAAGGCCGGAGAGATCCGGCGCCCGATCATCATCAAGGGCCGGCAGGGCTGTCGACGCGGCGATGGTATCCTGCGTAACCTTACTCCAGACGGGCCATTTTTTCGATGGGCAGGATCAATGAAACGCGCGCTCACCCATTATTTGGCCTATTTGCCGCCAAATCGCCGATCTTGGCTCCTGCCCTCCCCCTTTTTGCCACAAAGATTACCATTTGAGCCTCACTGTGTTACCAGCACGTTCGCGACATCATACTGGCATCATCAGGTTGATGCGAACCGAGCCAATAACCCCTTGGGCCGGTTGGGGGCAGTGATGGCAAGAGACTGATTGTGCTGAAAATAAACCGCAAAGCACAACTTTTGGGCAAACAATCCGAAAATCCGGTTTTCGGGAAATTCGCGGGTTGACACCCGCCGCCCTGGTCATTAATATTCGCCCCGTCTTAACGAGACAGGCAATTCCTCCTTAGTTCAGTCGGTAGAACGGCGGACTGTTAATCCGTATGTCACTGGTTCAAGTCCAGTAGGAGGAGCCACTTTTCCCTCGTAGTTCAGTCGGTAGAACGGCGGACTGTTAATCCGTATGTCACAGGTTCAAGTCCTGTCGAGGGAGCCACATTTGAAGCCCAGCTTTAGAGCTGGGCTTTTTCATAACCATCTCTCCATTGTTTCAAGCTAAGCCAGCTATCCCTCGTCGCTTGCTCTGCCACATTCCCCTCGCAGTGAACGATCCACTCTCCCTGTTTTCTCTCAACTCAAATTCGACTAACGATTACTCCGGTCCCTATCCGGTCAACTCAGCTGGCGAATGGGTCACGATCTAGCCCGAGCCAGAAGTCATCCCTTCCCCTGACGTAAATACCTCCAGAAATCCCTCCGGTCACAGCTTCCGGTCTTTCTGCCGGGAGACCATGGGGATGGTCAGACCGGAGCTGGTTGCACTGGCGTGGAGATAACACAGATTGAAAGATGGAGACGCTCAGGAAGGGCAAGGGAAGAGGAATGGTTAGTGGGCAAGACCGGAGCAGCTCTGGGGGATATCCGGTCTTTGAGGCTGTAACTGAGTTGCCAGGAGTTATACAAAGTCGCGTCGATGCCGACGAGGTGACGGGGCGTCACGCCGACGCGACCATCAGCGTGATTTTTCAAGCTTCACTTTTAGCACATACAAATAAATTGATTTATCTGTTATGCCTTAACCATAAAATTAAATGTGAAGTTATCATTCCACTCCAGATTAACACCAATTCGCTCGGCTAAATCTAGATCTAAACCAAAACTAAGGTCATAGGATTCACTTACCGTAAAAGTCCCTTCATCTGCTTCATCAAGCATTGCTAATATATGAGGGAATTCATCCATCCAAATATAATTTTGTCTTTTCTCAGATACTTTAAGTGGTTGTTCACATTGAATCGTCACTTTATTTGATCTTGATTTATTTAATGTTGCCTTACCTTCAAGTGGCATTCCATCAAACACTCCTTTTGTGGAAACAGAAGCACCATTCTTTCTTGTGATTTCAATATCTAGTGCCGTTACTCTTAAGTTGGCTCTTATGTAAGATACAATATCAGCCAACTGTTCTCTCATTATGTATGAATGAAATTCACTGGCAGGAATTAGTATATCCGTCTTTATTTTCTTCGGATGCCTAATGTAATAAACATCACTAACCCACTCATCGTTAAAAACTTCAGTGAAACGCGCTATCTCATCATCTTTCGATAGCACGAAAAAATCTTTTGATTTATAGTCTTTGTAGTTTTTAAATGGATTTCCAAAAAAAACTGAGCTCATTACAGGTAAATCTGGACTTTTCAATTTATTATTAAGCTTACCAAATAAACTTCTGTCAATTCTGTATACTTTTAGAGACATACCCCACCCTAATGTTTATATAAAAACTTTCAGCGTTAGTTTTTGTGAGCTGAACATATTTAATTCGGGTTTGATGCGTTCTTGCAAGATATAGCACTCTATGCAACGCATACTTCAATTATGCTTTGCATTGGCTAGGCGAACACATGTTGTCACATGATTAATAGCTTGCTCAATAACAAACAGTGGATATTTAGTTTTATAACGCTCACCTGAGAAGCATTTTTGGCTATCCGCGCCACTCTCAAGACGAATTTTTTCACACCATGCCCAAAGCTGTTCGATAGGCAAAGAACTTCCACGAGCAGTGATAACATCTACAAGAACATGCATATCGCTACTATCAATGCTCTGCTCTATCAAGTTAACTCGATTCTCGATAACATTTACTTTTTTCTCTAATTCCTCACGTTTCTCAATTTCTCTTGCCAAAATAGAAACGTTCTGTTGCAACAATGCCACCATGGTACTTAACTCAGAAGCGCCCTCTTTCGGCGGGGGATAAATACCATATTTTCGGATGGATGGTAGTACATCTTCAAAAATCCAATCTTGGAATCGAACAGATGCTTCACTATCATCAATTGTTACGATTCGATATAGCCCAGCCTCTGTTATATAGAACTCGTAGTCGAAGCCATATTCATTTTTCCCAGACAAAGGGATAATATGTTTTTCTTTCTCTTTCAACACTGAAGAAAGTTTACTTAAAAGACCACCGAATCCAGACTTAACACCTGTGTTGTATGAAATATTTTCATTGTCTTTTGCCAAGACTCGAACCACATCAGGGAAGCGAAATAAAATTTTACCATCCCGATCCATTGTCTTTATTGGTTCACCACCGTTAGTTGCAGGGTATATTATGTCAAATTTTTTTTCGTCCACACAACACTCCATATTAAGTCTCTATAGCCGATTTTTATCGACAGCATACTATATGTCTTCATTGGAAACCATGACGCCGTAAAAAACTGCATTTTAAATGCATATTAAAACTATGTTCATCCAGAACATCAGGCCCTGAGCTAACCACTCAGGGCCTTTTTCATATCCACGATCCAAAGGACAGAGCATGTTTATTCACCAAATTTTGCGCAAGCAAGTCGCCGCTGTCAGCATCAAGCCTATGAGAGACGGCAGTATCGACTTCACGGTAAAGGGCAGCACCAAAGGCGCAGTCAAAGGAGCTCTCACCGGAGCAGGTATCGGTGCCAAAGGCGGTATCCCTGGAGCTGTCGCTGGCACCATCATCGGCGGCACTATCGGTTATATCACTGGGCCAGCAGACTGAGGGAGATAGCCATGGATGAGTTCATTCAAGAAGGGAAATACGCCTCCCACGAGACGCTAAAGGGGTATGCCTACAGCTGGCAGACGCTGAGCTTGCTGATGCAGGAGGTCATTACAAACGGTATGTATGTTCCTGAGTTCCTACCAGATGAAAATCAGCCTGTGCTGCTGGTCGTGATCAAAGAGGCGACTGTCCTCAAGGCCAAGTCCCTGCACAGCGAAGCGCCTGAAGTATTGATCTCGATAGCTTCCCACACAGGCGAGTCAGTCCGGGATGACGACAACGGTTACTACGCTGACTACTGGCGGTTAGCTGCGGGAACTATCAAGCTGATCGACTGTGCCGAAGATGCTGTCTTCTGGCTACCCCTCCCTGCTGCCGAAACATGGGAGCCATATAGCTTCTCTGGCTATGGCTTACCGTTTGATACCTTGTCTGCCCCACTTCCTGTATTCCAGCATCTGGCCTTTGCTCTCAAGCCAGCTCAAACCTCGCCTGATTTGGGCACCACTATCTACCTGAAATCCACTATCTGACGATCTCGAAGGACGCTAAGCATGAATACCAAAACCGATAAGCAAGCAGCTAAACAGCAAGTAAATACGACTGCCACAGCCAAGTTTGATGGCATACAAGCATCACCAGCCAAAGTAGCCTTGGTCAGTGGCGTAGCCACCCTCCTTTCGCCAGGCTCTACAACTACCGTGGGCTATGAGATTGGCCATGAACCCGAACAGGCGGAACTGTTGATCCGTCTGACAGGTAGCAGCGGCGGGGGTCTCTGCTCCAAGGAGTGGTTCGGTCTGGCACAAGTCGTCGATCTGCTAAACGAGCAACAACCGGACAAGGCATTTACCTCGGGCCTGTTCAAGGTGATCTGGCACTTCAAGGGCAGCAGCAATAACGCGGGGTTCCTGGCTGCTGTACTGCGCCATCTGGAGTTGACCAAGGCGGCACCTGCAGTACGCTTCGGCCATCTGATCACGGGCAAACATACCGAGTGGTTCGATGGACTCAAGACCAAGCTGCCAGCAGAGACCAACGCAGCTCAGTAACCGTTCCATCCTCCTACTCTCCCCCGCCCCCTTTTACTCAATCTCAACGAGAACCAAGATATGAAACCTACCCTCGTTATCACGGGCTTGCCTGTGAGGATAAGTCACGACCTGCAAACGCTACTGGAGCAGGCCATCAGCTCGGCGCTGGAGGATTTCCCTGATGAAATGCCGGATGGTCTAACACCCGCAGCCCTGACCCTCAACTACCGAGATCCTGACTACAGCGCAACAACTGGCGGCTATCACCCTGTAGAGATCCGGCTTGAACGCTGGGATGACGGCTGGCATCTGCGTTATGTCACTGACTTTGCCTATGTGGGCCAAGGCTGGTGCACTGAGTTGGCCAAAGAGTTGGACTTCGATTTCAGCATGGGTGAGTACACCCACTCGTTGATGGGGAAAATGTCACTGGCAGAGGTGCATGAGTGGTTTGAGCTCTGGCAGCTTAACTTTTGCTGCTATGCCCAGATGGATGTATTCACCCTGACGGT
>NZ_JAYJLJ010000033.1:0-29931 GCF_051948815.1 Aeromonas sp. Lyrl_2 | reverse complement strand
GCACGTCAGGCCCAGGCTCTGATACCGCAAAAGTTTATACCCCTGGGAACTGCAATATTGTTGTGAATGAAAGTACTTTACGTGACGGTGGGTCAAATGTTGCAAGTGAGAAGATTAATTTTACAGCAGGAACGCAAGCGCTCACAGCATTTAACTTCAATTCCTCATCGATAAATGCCGCAACAAACCTTGCTGGGCACAACATAACTTGGGCGATTGCAACTAATGGTGCGTTGATTGGTTCTATCAATGGGCAACAAGCTATCATATTAACCTTAAGCGACATTTCAACGATCTCTCCAGGAACATCTGGCAATGTTACTGTTAATGTGGAGTTGCTAGATAATCTATTGCAAAATAATGGCTTAGGTGGTGAAAACTTAAGTGCTCTGATCAATGGTATTGTTATTGAAGGAACCACGGCTAACGGAAGTTTAGTAACCGGAAATGTTAGCGTTGAAATTATTGATGATGTCCCCAATGCCAACAATGACACTGGCAGTGTCGATGTGATAGTAGATAGTTTTATAGTGTCTGGTGTGGAGGCAAATTGGACATCATGGACAAATGGCACAAGCGTGACCACGTTCGATGGTAACAGTAATCCTAATGGTGGTGGTACTGACAATGATGATGGTTTAGATCAGATTAGATGGGGTAATCCAACGAATACCTATAAATCTGGTTATGGTTTCATCGATAACGACAGTGCATTAAATGGTCAGTTTGCCTTAAACCAAGAGATTATTTTGGGCACGTTTACTCACTATAACTTCCCAATATCTTCTGGTGGCGCTATCACTAAAGCAACTATGGATGTTACTTTCTCGGTGACTGATGCCTATGGGGTAGTTACACCAGTAACTCTCAACGTTAACTTTGACCATAATGAAACACCGAACGACAACAACGATCCTGAAGCATCAAAAGATATCATTAAAGTCGGCAATACCAATGTAACCTTTGAACATCAGGGGCAAGTTTATACGCTGCAAGTAATAGGCTTTAGAGTTCCTGGTACTAACCAAGTTGTTACTGAAATTAGAACGGCTGAAAATGCGGCAAGCAGTTATGAACTGGTTGTACGTATAGTCGCTGGTAATGGCTATGAATTGCCCTCTACCGAGGGGAATGTGTTAACCAATGATGTCATCGGTGCTGATAGCGATCTCACGGTAGTAGGTGCTGCAACGGGCGACCAAACAGGTTCAGGCACCACTGGCAGCGTTGGAGTCATTATTAACGGCATATATGGCACGTTAATCATAGACGCCAATGGTAGTTACACTTACAAAGTAACAGCCAACGCCTCAGCGATTCCGGCCGGCGCAACAGAAACCTTTACCTACACCATGCAGGATGCTGATGGTGATCAATCCAGCGCATTACTCACCATTAATGTAAATACCGTTAATGTGAATGCGCTTAAAGCAGTTCAAGATCAAAAAAGTGGTCCTGAAGATACTGCTGTAATCGGTAATGTGCTGGAAAATGATGGCAATAAAAATACATCAGTCACCCATTTCACTGTGGCTAACGATGCCAATCAGTATACTGCAGGCAGTAAAATTATATTGACAGAGGGTGAACTAACCCTCAATGCTGATGGTAGCTACACCTTTAAGCCCGCAGATGATTGGAATGGCCAGGTTCCAGTCGTCACCTACACCACGAATACTGGGGCAACAAGCACACTAACCATAGTGGTAACGCCTGTTGATGATCCAACGGTGACTGAATCAGATAGCAACACTGTTGCCGAGGATGCTCAAGCGAAAGGTAACGTACTGGAAAATGATACGGATGCGGATAACACATTATCCGTGACCAGCTTCCAAGTGAATAACGAGACCTATACCGCTGGTAGTACTTGGTATCAATTGCCGGAAGGTGAGTTGCAATTAAATACAAATGGTGAATACAGCTTTGTGCCAAAAGAGTACTGGAGCGGTTCATTACCTGTAATTACATACACCACTAATACGGGTGTTACAAGTACCTTGAATATAACTGTTGAAGCGGTGGCTAATGCCCCGACGCTCACTGTTGGCAATTACACAAATGTCGCATCTATCAACTTTGAAGATGCAAAGTTCAATGTGAATAACGGCTGGGGGGGCGTAATTGCGAATCAGATTGACGGCCTTAACACCCTTGGTAAATGGTATACCAGCAACTCAGGTGGCAGGATTGAAGTTGGTTTCGAAAAAACTTATCAGGGTGGAGGATCCACCAACAAGGTCATGGAAATTGAGTTTAATAATGGTGACGATACTCTGTACACGGATATGGAGTTGTATGCTGGGCGCTTCTATGAGCTAGGTTTCGATATTGCAGCACGCTTAGGCCACGAATCTAGCTCGAAGCTTACGATCAAACTGATTCCATTAGATAATATCGGTCAGCCAATAATGTCACAGGCCATCACTCTCTATGACTTTAACAAAAATGATTCTAATTGGCTACGCGACCAAAAAGTATCCTTACCCGTAAATGCCTCTGGTAATTACCGCCTGTTATTTGAGGCGGACTCAGATGCGGATTCTGTTGGTGCTATTTTGGATAATCTCTCTTTTAGCGCTGTAGATAACCTTGGTTATATCGGAAACTTCATCAAGCTTGGCAATATAAATGCTCAGTTAGTTGATGACGATAACTCTGAATCGTTGAGCATTAAGTTGCAAGGCTTGCCAGAAGATGCGATTTTAAAAGATGGAAATGATCATCAAGTAACAGTTGATGCTAATGGCGAAGTAGACATTACGGGTTGGAATCTTAATAACTTACAGATTAAAGTCGCCAACCATGGCAACTTTACCATCACAGTTGTGGCTACGGCGACAGAAGCCAGTAATCAAGATTCAGCGCAAAGTACTGCTTATTTCCAAGTTACCGTTCTGCATAAGAATAATGTTGTCGGTGGTCAGAGTGTAGATTCATTCATGATGACCGATTGGAGTGGTGATACAGCCCAGTTTGCCGTTAATTTAGGAGGATACGGCAGTGTCGCTTCATCATCCAAGACTCAATATATTGCTAAAGACACCGAGCTACTAATTAATGCAGGCGATAGTAATGATTACATTGACCTTGGTGTTTCAACTGCTAACAATATCGTGAACACTGGTAGTTCGTTGCCCAATGTTAATAACCCTGTGGTTACTCAAGATGAGTTACTTAGCAGCCAATTTATGACTCAGGATGTTATTACCAACACCGTAGGTACTCTTAAGGAAGATGCGCGGCAGCCACTGCAACCCAAAACAGACACTGTCAATTTGGGTTCTGGCGACGACATAGTCAACGGTGGCGAAGGTAGCCAGGTCGCTCATGGCGGCAGTGGCAATGACCAACTGATTGGTGGTGAAGGTATTGATGGTTTACGTGGTGGTTTGGGTGACGACATTCTGATTGGTGGTCTTGGCAATGATGTCCTGCGTGGTGATGAAGGTGCAGATATCTTTGTCTGGAACAAAGGGGATACGGTATCCGGCTCTCAGACCACAGATTACATCATGGACTTCAACAAGGGGTCAGGCACTAACAACCTTTCGGAAGGTGACAAGCTGGACTTGAGTGATTTGCTTGATTCCCCCAATCAGAATGATCTGACTTCTCTACTCTCTGTTATTCAGGGCGACGATGGGGTGCATCTATTTATCAGAGAAGACAGTAGTTCTACCTCACCAACTCAAGAGATTGTGTTGATGAATCATACTTTCGATAGCTTGACTGGGGGTTCTGATACTACGACCACTGAGGTTCTCGAGTACATGTTGAACAACATACTGCTGATCGACAAACCTCATGGCTAACACGAACAGACAGTAGAAAAACAAAAGCGGCAGAGCAATCTGCCGCTTTTTTTATCTTTGCAGGGAAGCGAAATCAGTTGCCGAGGGTGGCGAACAGGCTCTGCTCCAGGGTGCCGCGGGAAACGCAGACCGGCTTGATGGACGGGGCCGGTACGCGCTCGCCTGAGGATTCAACGAAGAACAGTTCGGTGTTGCCCTTGACGTTGACGGTGGCCACGCTGCTGTTACCGCTCTGGGTGATGATCAGGTTGATCTGCAGGTTCGGGTTGCCCAGTGCAACTTTGGAACCCATAGTACCGCAGTCCAGCCACTCCAGCCCGTCGGCTGACTGGTTGACGTTGGCAGTCATCAGGCCGGAGCCACGCTGGCTGTTTTCGATGGTGAGGCCGTGATCGGTGAACCACTTCTCGGCGCGAGCCCACACCAGATCCACCGGGATCGCCATTTCCTGAGTGTTGTTGGTTGCCTTGGCAATTGGCGGGTTGTAGCGATACTCCTCACCGCCGTTATTGTCACCAGCACAACCAACCAGCAGCAGCGCCAATGCGCTCCCCATAATCTTTTTCATCTTGTTTCTCTCGTCCATATCACCAGGCCATTGGCCAACCGGCGCCTATTATCGCCGGAGCGACAATCTCTGTCAGCAACCATACAGCGTTCGATGTTATGGGGAGGTGATCGGGGTGCTTTACAAAATTGGTTTGCTATCATAGATTTGCTCGAAATTCCTCCATAAGCACCCCTGTGACCAACATGCTCACCCCGGATCTGCTGCAGCAGATCATCGACCAATTGCCAATGAGTATCTTCTGTCGAGATAGTCATGGGCGTTACCTGTTCGCCAATCGTGAGTTCGCCCGTGAAGCCAAGCTGGAGTCGCCTGCCGAGGTAGTCGGCAAGACAGATGCAGAGATGCCCTGGGGCGATCTCTTTCGCTGTGAGGATGAGCAGCTGCTTGCTGGAGGCGTGCCGATGCTGTATCAGCAGCTCCATTGCAACCGGGGCGGGAATACCTGCTGGATGGAGGTGCACAAGGTGCCTCTTTACACCCCGCAGGGAGAGGCGTGTGCAGTATTCGGGGTGATTAACGAGATTGCCCAGCGCAAGAGCCTGGAACAGACGGTCAAAAAGCAGCAGTTGTTGCAGCGTTTTCTGCTCGATGCCATTCCTGACCTGATCCGTTTCGATGATCACAACGGGGTGTTGCTGGAGTGCAATCAGGCGTTTCTCGACTTTATCGGCCAGGGGGCGGATGAGGTGCTGGGTCAGCAACTGCCGTTCCGGTTGGCGGCGCCGCAGGGGATGGGTCATGGCGAGTGTTGTCTGCTGGATGCCAGCGGGCAGGGGCGACACATGGAGATCACCCGGGTTGATGTCCCCGATGGTGATGGTCACTCTCTCGGGATCCTGACGCTGGGGCGTGACATCACCGGTCTGCGCACCACTCAGGCGCAGTTGCAGCAGGAGCAGCACTACGACAGTCTGACCGGGCTGCTCAAACTCTCCCGGTTCTTGCAGACCAGCCGCCATCTTGGGGGACGCAGTGCCACATTGGTGCTGGTCGATCTGCACCATTTTCGTGAGATCAACGATCGCTTCGGGATCCGGATTGCCGACCGCTTGCTGAGCCAGGTGGCCAAGCGGTTGCAGCAGCTGGTGCCGCCGCGTTCCCTGCTCTGCCGGGTCGCTGCCGATGACTTCAGCCTGCTGCTGCCGGACTTCAACGAGCCATTGCAGGGGTGGAGCCAGCATCTGCAGCAGCAGTTGATGGAGCACTATCAGGTGGAAGATCATCGCATCCAGATCCCGGTGTTTCTGGGGCTGGCCCAGGGGCGGGCAAGCGATGCCGAGCGGTTGCTCAGTCATGCCGAGGCTGCGCTGGCGCAGGGCAAACGGCAGCAGCAGTACTGCACCCTGTTTGATCCCGAGCTGCATGCCCGGCTCAAGCGGCGTCAGCTGATCGCCGCCCAGTTGCCGCTCGCTATCAAGTCCGCCCAGCTGGTTGCTGTCTATCAGCCCATCATCTGTACCCGCACTCACCGGCTGCATGGCGCCGAACTGCTCTGTCGCTGGCCCCACCCAGAGCTTGGGATGATCTCCCCCGACGAATTCATTCCGTTGGCGGAAGAGATGGGGATCATCGGTCAGCTTGGCCAGCTGATGCTGGAGCAGGGCTGTGCCCAGCTGGCGCAGTGGCAAACTGCGCAGCCGGATATGGTGCTCTCCATCAACCTCTCGCCGCTGCAGTTCCGTGATCCGGCGCTCTGTGAGCGGGTCTCTGCCTGCATCGCTCGCCATGGTCTCAAGGCCAGTCAGCTGGAGCTGGAGATCACCGAAGGGGTACTGATGGAAAATGCCGACGAGATTGAGACCAATCTCGACAACCTGATCGCCGCCGGTTTTCAGCTGGCCATCGACGACTTTGGTACCGGTTACTGCTCGCTGGCCTATCTGCCGCGGTTGCAGGTGGCGACCCTCAAGCTGGATCGCAGCTTCACTCAGGGGTTGGCCAGCAATAGCGCGACCACCGCTATCGTGCGTTCGGTCATCGGATTGGGCCATGAGCTCGGGATCCGCATCACTGCCGAAGGGGTAGAGACACCCGAGCAGCAGCTGTGGCTGACCGAGGCGGGTTGTGATCGGCTACAGGGCTATCTGTTCAGTCGCCCCCTGCCGCCGGCGGAGTTTGCTGCCAGCTATCTGGCGTGAGAGGTCGTCAGAAACAACAAGGCCACCGCAAGGTGGCCTTGTTGTTTTACGATGGAGGCAGGATCAATCCTGGAAGTAGGTGCCCCAACCATCGTAATCCACCCCGTATTTTTCCAGGATGGGCAGCATCTTGGCGATATCGGCGACGATCGCTTCGACATTCAGTTTGCACTCGATGGTGGCATCGAAGCAGAAGATGGTGGCGCCGTCATCCAGTTCCATCTCTTCGGCATCGGTCACTTCAAAACCGGCCTTGAACAGGTCAACCGCTGCTTTTTCCAGACGGTCGAAATCCTGGCAGGCGAAGTGGTGCTCGATATCGTAATCCGCATCGGGATTGCTGCCATCGGCCAGCAGTTCGTTGACGATCTCGGTGGTCTCATCACGCCACTCTTGCATATTCAGACTCATGTTGCCTCCAGGCGGTATCATTGCGGCAAAGCATACTCGCAGAGTGGATTCGGCTCAATGCGGCGGACCCACTGAACCTCGAATTTCCATCATATTGGCACAGCCTGCAGGGCGTGCAGAGGCCAGCAAGTATGGCAAACAGGACTGAAATGGATAATAAATGGTCGCTTCGTTCGGTTGTTGAGCGAACGCGCTTTTTATCGTGCCATCATGGTTGACACTCTGCGCTGGAAAGGGTTTAATGCGCGCCGTTGCCCAGATAGCTCAGTCGGTAGAGCAGGGGATTGAAAATCCCCATGACAGTTTCCATACCACAGCTCTGGACAGCACACTCCACAAGGCTTCGCTTTCAATGCGAGGCCTTTTTGTTATGCGTCTCTGGTCAATCTCTGGCAAGTTTACTCACCGAGCTCTGGATTAATAATCCCTGTACCCAATATCAGAAGGTAGCCAAGGTCAGTAAAGCCACCGCGATACGCTATTTAGCCGACTTGTTAGAGAAAGGCGGCCTTGAAAAAATGCCTGGAGGCGGCAGAAATGCCCGTTACCAAGTCAAGATTACTTTTTAGATCAAGGGTATCTAGCCCGGCCTGACCTAATTCGATGTCACCGCTGAAGTAATTTTGACCCATCTGAGAAAAAGTCACGGCATTTGCGCCGCCTCCTTGTTGACCCAGGAGCTATCACTGGAGTTCAGTTCAGAGTGTCGGCGAGCATTCGGACTATCGCCCAACAGCTGCGGGTGTCTCGTAACTCTGTCCGCAAGTACCTTCGGCAGATCTTTCTTCCCCATTACGCCTCTCTTGGTCTCGACCAGAGAATTAGCCATCTGATACAGCAGGCACACACCGCCGACGAGGATGGACGCCCCCATCATGTCTTTCAATGCCCTGGTGGGGATTTTTCCACCCAATAGGCTGTACATGATCCCAGGGGAAATTATGATGATGTGATCAATCCATTTGAACATCGTCACCAAATAGAAGACTCGTGTACGACATATGTCAGTGCATGTCAGGAGAACGAAAAAAAAGCACCACCGCTATGGTGGTGCTTTATTTCTCTACAGGCTTAGTGTTTTAAAGCCGTGATGAGGTCATTACTGAACAGCGACAGTGAGCTCTGGATGCCCAAATGCGACGAGCTGCCCGTTAGACCGGCTGAAATATTGGCTCCAGAAGGATTCTAAATTCTGGATCATCTTGCCACTGCGGTAGCCGTTCTTTGCGTCGGTTGGCACGAATGCCGCACCATGCACATAGATTCGCGCTCCTTTGAAATCAGCGAGAAGATTCTCCCTCTCGACCTTGGCCAGCTCAACGGAAGGAGAGATGTCACGGATACCTTTGGACTGATAGAAGCTGCCAAAGTCGCTGTATTCCAGCATGTCTGACATCAATAAGATGACGTTTTCATTCACCCCTTTGACTGACTGGATATCCTGACCCACTGCTTTGAGGCTAAACAGGATCTCGCTACGCGGGATGTCCATCGAGGACTTGCCCATGGTCTGCACGAACCGCTTACCAAATTGTTGCAACATCATTTTCGGCTGGGCAGCTAGGCATTGGTCGAGCTTCTTGGCATTCATCATCGGTACATCCCCCACTTGGGCCGGGTCGAGCCCACGCTCCAACTGGCCTGCATATTGGAGCTGCATGTAGTGGCCATCCAAATAGGCAGAGAAGGAATACAGACGAAGCTGGTCCCCTGGCAGCAAGAACCGCTTGATATTCCCCCACGCAGTACGCTGTAAATCAGAAGTGAGTGGGGTCGTTTGATCCACCACAACTGACAACATGCGCCCCGAGGGTTCGGGGGTGAACTGAGCAATTTTGGCTTGCTGATAACAACTGGCTAAGTCGTTGCGTTCTGCTGCCATCACTGTCGCTGGCAGCATCAGCAAGAATACAAGACTGATCCTTGCTTTCATCACGCCTCCGCCTTGTCGAGCATTTGCAAGCGGCGTGCTCGTTTCAGATCGTCTACCGACACGCCTTTCTTATTCGCGACATAGTCCATGTCATCCGCATCAAACTGAGTCAGATCGCCCCAAGCATGAGGATTGAAGGCTGCTACCTTTTCACCCACAGAACGCGCCGTTGGCGCTTCGATGGTCTGGGTTACTTGCGCCGCTTCCACCACTGGTGCGACGGATGGTGCGGGCGTGGCTGCGACAGGGGTCGGTTGATAGGCTTGAGCAACGGCTTGTGGCTGTGCCTCATTGGGTCTTGCGCCAAAGACAGACACCAGTTCATTGAACTCCGCCTTTTGTGCCATCAACGCTGGATTGTTGATAGCTGCGAACCGGGGGCCTGCGACATCGGTGATCGCCCAGATTGTCTTGTTGTCCTTAGCACTTATCGCGTTCCTCAAATCCGCTATGGTCTGCTTAACGTAATCGGCAAGCAGTTTGGTGCTCTCAAGGCCAATCGCACGGTTATTCTTGTTATGGGCAATGATTTGTTGCTCTTCCATATAACGCAGGAAGGTGCGGTGATCCTTGTTTTGACTCAGGTCATCCTTCGTCTTGCCGTTTACCCTGAACACCTTGTCCTGCAATGACTGCAACTTCGCCAAGGAAGACTGAGCATCTTGAGCAATTGCGGCAGATTTGGCCTTGTGGTAGCGGACAAACTCATCAGCACTGTTGTACTTGTGGGTCAGCTCCCAGGCTCGACGTGAGTAGGTGCCAGCAAAGCTGTGACGGAAGGCCAGGTAGGTAGAGGCGAACTGAATAAAACAGAACAAACCAGACAGCACAGCAAAGGTCACCAGCGAGGCGCGGTGCATCGCATCAATCTGGTCTTGCGCGGACTTCTGGCTGCTGTTAGTTGACAGCTCGGCCATGTCCGTAGGCAGAGGGATCTCTTCATCGCCAGACGCAACTGGGAAATCATCGGCGCTTTGGACGACAGCTGTCGGATTCTCAACCAACATGGCTTCCTGCTGGTTCAGGGTTTCGGTACGAACCCAAAATGCGGCAATGGCCAACCCCGCGATAAAGATCCCATACCCAATAATGATCGAGAACCGGCGCTGTGGCTGACCGTATTTATCGAGCGGCACATTGATGCGGTTCAACAATTGCTGGAAGGGTTTAGCGCCATCGTCGGTATAAGTATTGTCGATAGTCGCGTTGAGCGTCTTTGTCATGTCGCCCCCATCACGGATCGACTCGTATGAGAGGATCTTATTCACTACACCGTTGCGGTATAGCTGACGGCCAGCAAACTCGGACAGAACCAAAGCGATGATGGAGATAACCAAACCAATGAAGAAGGCCCCCACGATGGCCGTGTTTGGGGTCGCCAGGGTCAGGGCAAACGGAGCCAAGGCATAACCAAACGCTGATGCTTCAATTACCATCAGGACGATCATGAGCAGCCAGATACCCAGTCCTTTCTCCGACCGGTCCGCCTCGTCCGCTTTTCCTAGATAATCCAGGTTTCGCTTGAAATTCTCTTCCGAGGGCTGGTGTTCCCCGTAGTAGGTTTCATACGCCCCGCATACCCCTTTCTCACCGGCATTGAAGCCGACGGCATTGGGGTTGTCTGCCGACTTCTCTTCGTTTTTGCCCGGGTCTCTGGTCCAGGCAGCAATACGGCCAATCCATGGTAACCGCAGCCGCATTTCCATGTGCCAGTACTTTACTTCATACCAATAAACGATGGCGGTCACCACCGCAACCATCAAGGCGATCACCAAACTGATGATGTGCCAGGCCCCCGACAGGGCGTGAATAATGTTTTCAAACATGTCTAGTTCCCTTAACGACGCTTGGGCAAGTATTGGGCCACGTAAGCTTCACCCTGCTTTGGATAGTAGATTTCACCCGCAACGGCAGTACCAGCACGTTTGTCAAATACAATGTCCATACAAGACACTGGCGAGGACGTTTGATTGGCAGCGAACACACGATAGAGAATTTGAGTCTCTCCCTCGTAGGTATTGGCCACAGCCTGGATCTTCTCGGTCTGCTTTTTGGATTTCTTGTAGTTGGGGATGAATTGCATGAAAGGTTGCTGGGACACCTTCGCCTCATCACGCAAAATCGCAACCGGCCCCACCGAAGCCACATGACCATTAACGGCAGCAACCCAAGGTTTGCCATTCAAGCCGGGCAAATACTCCTCAGTCGAATATTCCGCAAGTGGCTGGTCGCTCCCAAGGTTTTTCACTTGACCTTCGACACGAGGCAAATCACCCACACATGAGCTAATCGGCGCACTGGCATAGGCATTACTGATAATGGAGAAGGAAGAGCTCTTTGGCTGAATGCTACCTGTCAGGGGAGAGCTAATATTGGTCACTGGTTGGCCGCCAAAGTCGATGATCCCTTTGCCAGCCAGTTTTACCGGGGAAATGTCATTTGCCAAAGGCTGTTCAGACGGGGCATTCGGAGCGGCTACTGGAGTGGCCGACGTGGTGCCGGCGACCGGACCGGACGGGGTTTTCGCTGCAGGACTCTTTGCCGTCGTTTGGGTCACTGACGCTTTGGTGGCAGGCGATGCCTGCTTAGCGACAGTCCCAGTGCCATGAGCAAGATATCTGGGACTAGCGCGGTCTTCCTGCACTCGCTTAACTAGCAGTGCCTCATTTTGCACCTCAACAAACTCGACTCGGCGGTTCTGTGCTCGGCCTTGTTCAGTCTCGTTGCTGGCGATAGGGCGGGAAGAGCCTGCCCCCTGGTAGTAGATGTCACTGCGAGACACCCCGGCTGCGGCCAAGATCTGGCCCATGGCGCGAGCACGTTGCTCGGATAGTTGTTGGTTGAATTGTGCAGAGCCAGCCGAATCGGTGTGGCCGACAACCAACACCTTCTTGCGCTCATTGGCAGGCTTGCTGGTTTCTTGCTCGCGCTTGCTAGCGAATTCTTTCGCCACACGAGTCATTTTCCTAGAACCTTCCGTGGTGAGGGTCGCAGAGCCCACAGGGAACATCTCGGCATATTCAAGGGATGCCTCCAGGCCAACAGCGGTGGATTCGCTTTCTTTTTTCTGGTCTGCTTGCGCGGCTGCCAATTGCAATTCGCGCACCTGCATTTTCAGACCTTCTTCCTTGGCTATTTTCTCCAGCCGGTCAACCCGACTCTTATACCAGAGGCCACCACCACAGCCGACGGCAGCACCAGCGATAGTCCCGATGAGCACTTTGTCGCTGCCGCCCTGGGTGGCACTGATCGCAGCGCCAGCAACAGCCCCCAGTAAGCCACCACCAATACAGCTGACCCAGCTATCATTTTCGGCCACTTGCTTGTCGATGGTTGCACACCCAGTCACCAACATGGTGATAGCGATTGCCACTGCCGTTGGCTTCGCTTTATGCATCCTAATCATTCACTATCCCTTTAAATGTTATGGTTACCTGAATAGCTAGCTTTCTTGTCAGCCCACCAAATCACCGAAAGCCAGCGAGCAGCGCTCGGTGTATGACGCGGAGAGACGATTCCATAATGGATTCCGGTGCATCGGCAATCTCATCGGAGCTAGTCTTATTTTTGTATTGCACAGACACTTACTGCAGGTCATATCAACTGCAATAGATCCAAGAAAAGCAATCGAAAAATCGTTTCTTTTGTTGCGAATATTGCGAGTGTGTTTCTGCAGAAGCAGGGGCCTGCTTATCCAAATACCTAATCGCCTTACCATTGAGAAAAATCTACGCGATCAAGCAGATACATTAAATGATGTCCGACAATTAATGTCGCAGCTTATTGTGCCTCATACGAGAATTCAATGCAGCCTTTTGCTTAAGTACTTGAAGTAATTCTATATACCCCCAAAAATTAGGCCCCATAAGAATCCAATGTCAGATAGCAAGATACGCATGCCCCCTCCCCTGCAATGACCCCCACTTCCTACGAACAACGCGTTCCCTCCCAGCCAACTCTTGCGTGATACCCGTTGTGTCGTGAGCCGAATCCCCGTTA
Source organism: Aeromonas sp. Lyrl_2 (assembly GCF_051948815.1). Taxonomy (NCBI): domain Bacteria; kingdom Pseudomonadati; phylum Pseudomonadota; class Gammaproteobacteria; order Aeromonadales; family Aeromonadaceae; genus Aeromonas; species Aeromonas sp. Lyrl_2. Next base: position 17,064 of record NZ_JAYJLJ010000033.1, on the reverse strand, counting down.
TTATCGGCTCACCATGTGAGCCAAATATGCATCATATTTGGCTCACATACTGAGCCGAACATGCATTCGATTCGGCTCATCTGTGACGTGACCTGTAACAATAAGGGGATGGGCAAGCAGATGACTGAAGATTGGATCTGGCAGCATGAGGGCTGGCCACACTTTTGCTGGCAAGATGAACCGCTACAGCCACGGCTGCGCACGGCGCAACGCAATCTGGGAATCCTCCTCGGCACCCATTCCGTTCACGGTTCTACGCAAACGCAGCAAGCCCAGGCGCTCGATACCCTGCTGGCGAATATCCTCGCCTCATCGGCCATTGAAGATGAACGGCTCAATGCCCAATCGGTGCGCTCATCGCTGGCCCGTCGTCTCGGCGTATCCGAAGAACAGCCCTACCCCATCTCGGATCGTTCCGAAGGCCTGGCTGCCATGATGCTCGATGCCATCGACAATCGGCATCAGCCGCTAACGCTGGAGCGCCTGTTGCAATGGCATTACTGGCTGTTTCCCGCCGACGACTGGACATTACAGCGTGTGCGGGTGGGTCAGCTACGCGGTGAAGAGCCGATGCAGGTGGTATCCGGGCGACTGGATCGGCCCACTGTGCATTTCGAGGCCCCACCACGCCAGGCTCTGGAGCAGGCACTCGCCTGCTTTATCGACTGGTTCAATGCCAGCCTGAACGACCCCAGCCAGGATCCACTGCTGCGCGCCGCCATCTGCCACCTGTGGTTTGTCACCTTGCACCCGTTTGATGATGGTAATGGCCGCATCACCCGTGCCCTCACCGATCTGGCGCTCTCTCAGGCCGACAGCCAGAGCATCCGCCTGTATGCCATGTCGGTGGCGATCCTCGAACAGCGAGCCGATTACTATCGTGTTCTGGAACTAACCCAGAAAGGCGGACTGGATATCACAGCCTGGCTGATCTGGTTTTTAGATACGCTCAATGCCACGTTGGAGCAGGCCCAACAAGCGCTCACCCGCACCTTGGCCAAGAGCCGTTTCTGGCATCAACACGGCAGCGAGCCGCTGAGTGCCGAGCAGATCAAGGTGTTGAACAGGATGCTGGACGGCGGCGAGAACGGCTTTTTGCAGGGCATCAGCGCCAGCCAATATCAGAAGGTGGCCAAGGTCAGTAAAGCCACCGCGACCCGCCATCTGGTCGACTTGTTAGAGAAAGGATGCCTTGAAAAAATGCCTGGAGGCGGCAGAAATACTCGTTATCAGCTCAAAATGACAGCATCAGGATGGTGATTTTTGTCAATGTGCATGTTCTAAACCGAAGATTCTCCGAGCCTGGCGGAGTAACAGGAGATCCGTGGTGAAGCTGGCAGGCATGTTCCTCAAGGAGGCTGGACGGCAGCCTATCAGGACATAAGTACTTGATATTATTTTGAAATTTAACAAGCAGAAATGCCGGCTACTCGGCGCAGATTTATCGGGGAGAAACGATTCTGCGTCTGGATCAGATCGTTGCTTCAGTAAAATAATTCACCGCAACTTCTCCCTCGTGACACAACCTGACAAACCCTCATACTAGAATTCAAGCATCAAGAGTGATAACTGTTTGACTTGGTTAACAAATTTCTGCATTGGCGCATTGCATTGATCCAGCACGTCGTGCAGAGTAGTTTGAACCCAATCACCAGTCTAATATGTTCAGGATGACGGATTAGACAATGACGATAACCAAACACGAATTGTTGGCAGATCGACTAGCCAGGATACTGATACACCTCTATCAGGGGGCTGTCCTGACTAAGGAGCAACTAGCGGAAGAGTTCAATGTTACAACCAGAACCATCTACCGCGATTTGGGAAGACTAGGTCCCATACTTGATGTGAACCCCAATGGGTCCTATAGACTTGCAACCCAATACAAAGGGAAGCTGAGCCCAAATGACTTGCAACAGTTTGCAAGTATTGCTGGTGTTAAAAATCTATTCCCTAACAATGATCCTCGATTTCTTCTTGCACTTTTGGACACCATGACTGGTGGGAGCTACTTGGTTAAAGGGATGCATTACGAAGACAACATCGACAGCAAGGAATTGATGAGAAAAATTGACTCGTCAATAAGCAGCCATCATGAATGCCAGTTTGACTACAATCAAAAAACTCGAATCGTCAAGCCATACAAAATAATTAATAGCAAGGGCATCTGGTATCTTGCTGGAATAGAAGGGAACGACCTAAAATCTTTTAACATATCCAAGATCGAAATTTTTAAAAAGTTAGATAAAGGATTTACCCCCGAAGATTCCATCGTTGAGCAGGTACAGAAAGAAGACGGTATTTGGTTTAGTCAAGAGAAAATAGAAGTTATTCTTAATGTATCAAAACATGCGTCGTATTATTTTTCTCGTCGTATATTATTCCCACACCAAGAGATCATAAAAAATCTTGATGATGGTGGTTTATTGATATCGTGCAAAGTGGGAACACATAAACAACTGTTTCCACTAGTTCAATATTGGATGCCACATGTGTCTATTGTTAATCCAACCAGTTGGCATCATCAACTATTAGCTAACATAAAATCCTATATGGATAAAAACTAAAAATCAGGGGGTTGATAATATATTTAAGAATTTAAATCACGGAATTAAGACATTTAAAAAACTCCATGTGCATTTTCATTAGCTTAAATTTTAACGACAGAGAGGTATTAAATATGGGATTCTGGACAAAGGTGATTGGTGGTGCAGTGATCGGCGTAGGTGCTATAGCTGCAGCCCCATTTACAGGTGGTGGCTCTCTTCTGGGGGCTGCATCACTAGCTAGCTCTCTGGCTGGAGCTGGTGCTTTGGCTGCTGGTGCAGGTGCAGCTGGTGCAACCGCAGGCGCTGTAATGGGTAGAAGAGAAAAAGAGGAAGAAGAAAGAAAGGCAAGACAAGCGAAACAAAAAGGTGAGCAAGAAGCCGACGCGCGTAACGCTATTAAATTAGAAAAACTGCGTGACGAGATAGCAAATACTCTACGTACAATTGAAGATCGTGAAAATTTCTTGGTAACAGCATTTGCCGTTGGGATTTGCGCCGCTAATGCCGACCACAATATTTGTGATGAAGAGCGTGAAGAAATAGAAACTTTAGTTGCTGGGCTAGGTAGATTGGAGTTTATATCCGAGGCGTCAAAAGCACGAGTAGAGGCGTGGTACAACAATCCACCTAATTTAAATACTGTATGGAAGCTAATTGAGAAAAATGGCTTAGACCAAGCTAAGTATATCGCTATTTTTAGCAATATTGTCGAGATGGTCATCTGGGCTGATGATGAGCGAAACAATCATGAGCATGAGTTCACCGAGGCTTGGAATAGCCTAGTTGCTTAATCAGGATGCGATATGAGTGATTTACACAAACTTAAAGCCAGAAGCGCAAAACTTAAGAAATTAAAAGAAATTTCTCATTTGCGCGAAGTCCCTTTAAATGTGGAAGGCAATCGCCACCTGGTAGGGGAAATTGATGAAGATACGCTTACGTTTGCTGATATGTCTCGAGAGTATTCACAGCGCATTAGTAATTTTGACGCGTCAGCTTCAAAGGAAGAAGCTAGTTTTCTTATTAATTCTATAGATGATGGAAATGATCCTATGGATCATATTTTGGAGCCAGTATTCCTAAGTCTATTTGATGGAACTATGAGAGCGTTCAAAATTGGGACAAAACAAGGGATTACTGCATCTCGGCTTTATAGTGAGTGTAAATCATTCAGTTATGACAATCCTAGCAACAGTGGATTAATGCTCGATAGTTATACCGAACTTCTAAATGAAAGAGCAAACATAGCCAACTTTGATAGTCAATCCTCTTACAATAAAGGGAACATCATTCGAGACAACTCTACGTTGAATATGCGTGATGGCACCAAGATGAGTGCAGCAAAATCTCGCCACTTTAATGACGGACTGACAGCATCAGATGGCTATGGTGGTAATAAAGAAATATATGAAAGCAAGACTCATGCTAAGGGAGTTGATAAATACGGGCAGAGAACAGAAATTGATCACGCTGTTCCATGCTCAGAGGTATGCAATAACCTTAAAAAAAATAAATCTCTAACTGATGACGACATTAAAGACATTGTTAATATAGACGAGAATTTAGTCGCAACCAGTTTTGAGAATAACCGCGGGTATAATATTGGAAAGTTCGATAAGTCTCGGTCAGACATTCAGAATGAAATTGACAAAGGCTACGTTGAAGATGCCAAGGGAAACAAACATCATCTCTCTGAAGAAGAACTCCAAGTTAGGAAAAACATGGTTGATAAGATGGGCCAAGCCCAAGACGCCATGGATAAAAATACAAACAAAAAAGTCATTAACAACTTAAAAGGCAATCATGACATTCAAAAACGAATGACAATAGATGCATCAAATGCTGCGGCTAATCAGTCAGTAGGCGATTTGATTATTTTTATGATTAAGCCGCTATACTATGAACTGAAAGACTGTTTTGCCAAGGGAATAGAAGAAGGCGTTAATGCTAATTCTTTTAAGTCCGCGCTATCAATTCGAGTTGGAAGAATGAAAGCCTTCATCATGAAACAAGCAAAAGACCAGCTTAAAGATGGCGTCTTTTCATTTTTTAAGAACTTTGTTTCAATGCTGCTAGAAGGTATCGTAAATTGCTTTGTTGGCATTTTCAAAAGTATCTTCAGGATGGTTAAAGAAGGCTTCAAAGTGTTGATGAACATCATTCCAATCCTGCGAGACAAAAATAAATCAATGGCAGAGAAGGGCGATGCCATCCTGAAGCTTTCAGCAGGCTCATTAACAATATTTGCAAGTATTGGTATTGAATCATGGTTAAATTCTGTTGGCATTGGAGAGCCATGGTCTATCATTATTTCTTCTGTTTTAACTGCTGTGTTAACAGCTCTAGTTATGTATCTCTTAGATAAAATGGATCTGTTCGGCTTAAAAGAAGAGGCACGACTAAATAGAATCAGTGAAATATTATCATTGAGAACTGAAGAGACTAGAGATGAAATTTTAACCATGGCTAATAATTTGGCATAGTTCATTGCAAGTGAAAATATATTCACCTGCACAACGGTAACCCAACGTAAAACTGACTGTATCTCAGTCAAATTGGAAGCTAGCTTTTCAATTTTCCCCCTAGCCCGTCAAGGCTAGGGGGTTAACATCATCCAATCATTGCCGCAATCAGCGCCAGAATCACTGCCAATCGCCTCTGGGCCTTCACGTTGTTGATCCAAGAGCTATCACTGGAGTTCAATTCAGAGTGTCGGCAAGCATTCGGACTATCGCCCAAGAATGCCAGTGTCTCCTAACACCGTCAGCAAGTACCTTCGGCATACCTCTCTTCCCCATTACGCCTCTCGTGGTTTCGACCAGTGGATCAACTATCTGATGCAGCAGGCACACGCCGACGACAAGGACGAGGACGGACTTTTGAGGGGATCACAGATTTTGCAGGATGGGGTGGCTCCTGGGCACTGAGGGAGACAAAGCTGCCAGCCTGTGGCTATGGACGAGAGTCACTTGACAGATGGGTGAAAATTAGGCAGATTCGAACAAGGGCTGAAATGTCCTGCGTCCACTGCAAAGCCTTTGGTATATCCGTTGCAAATTAGCATTTTCCTGGAACGAGCATGAGTGGAGACGTTCCTAACATAAAAAGTAAGGAAATTGCTTATGAATATGCTCCAGTACACTCATTTTTGTAAGAAAAGAGCCCGCCAAATTGCTAAAGCACAACCAGGGTTAATCCATACAAAGTCACTTGATCTTGCTGCACAAGAGCTAGGGTTCCAACACTATACCGCACTGAAGAAGCTGCAGAAGTTCCTTGGGGATACAGCTGTGCCTAGTCAACTTGCAATAGTCATGGCTGGCGGAGACCCTCGACAGTCACCCCTTCGGTCTATCTCTACGAGAGTCAGCTCAGGTTGGTCGTCTGCAAACTCCGTTGATGGTTAGGTCCATAAATTAGTGAAGAATGACACCAATGATGTATTGGTGTCATTCTTTTATGAAATTGATCTGTGCTGTTTAGCAATGAATCGCCCCTAGCTCCCTATACACCTCACAGCCTTAACTGTTGAACGTGTTTCTCGCTTTCCCCTATGACAGCTTATTGATATCATTCAGGAAATGCTTTAATGATGAAAGCCGAACAAATAACATTTGATAGTCATCTCTACCAACATCAAGCATATAATATAAATCACTTTTTGAAAAATAAGCTGGATATCTGAGGTTATTATGAAGGTGGTTATACTTCGTATTAACCAACACATACTCAGCCAACTGTTTCGATACTTGTTGTTGAATTATAGGATCTGAGCTTATGACTTTAATAAGAAAATCAATTGCAGAATCTAAGGAATGATTTCTATTTTCATCTCTGAAGTATTTTACGTCCGCTCTTACCAAACTAAATATTTTAGCTCTTATATACTTTTCCATAGACTGGATAATGAAATAGCATGCCTGTCTGTAGCAATCAACCTGCGATAGTTTCTCTGCCGCAACCTCATCCGAACGGGCCAGAGCCAAATACTCTTGTGAAACGTTGATTTGTCGCCTGAAAACTCCAACCTTCATACTTAAACACTCGAAGATAAAACGTATCAACTAATATAACTCTCGCATCCAAACGAAGAAATAAAAATTCATAAAAAAAGCTAGGTCGCTCACAAAGAGATTTCATCCTGCCTCCACTATTGGTTCTAGTGGTTTTGAACCCCTAGCGTTGAGCTCTAGGGGTTACTTATTCAAGATATCTGTAGAGAAACTTTAGCTAGTCGTTTCTTCGCTTTTACGCATTGGAATAATTTCCGACAGCTTCTTAACTCTTCAGGGTGCCGCTTCGGATAGCTCCTGATGGCAGGGATTAGCTCCGGGATTATGCGCACAATCAGTCGCCCCAACTTCACCTTCTCCTTGCGAGTTGCCAGCCGCCGTTTGAGTTTGTATGCGTAGAATCGGTTTCCAATAAGGACATCATCCAACTCAGCACCGAATATAGATCTCAATGCACGATTAATCCTCTCCTCAAATGAATTCAAATCGAATTTCTCACGATGATCACGACTTACGATTTCATTGACTTGATATGCGTCGACTGGGTTGATGAACAGGCTTGATATCTTAATCATATTTATCTCCTTCAAGATACGAGTAGTGTTTTCCCCATACCTGTTCAACAACATCTTCACTCACTTATCAATGTAGTACTCATGTTGTCATCGTCAGTTATAATCTACGGCTCTAGTTCAAGAAAGTAAATAGGCTTTCTCAAATATTAATTCTCACCCATGTATTCTCGCACGCGCGAGAATAACTTCATGTGAAATATATGCGATTAATATTTAAAGGTATACCAACTACCGAATTATCTATCAATTAAAATATATATAAATCCTTTGATATCCAATAGCCATTTCGGTTATTTAAATTAAAAGGAGAGATATCCATGTCTGAACTTTCATTGTTCGATGCCATTGGCGAAGGCAAAAACGCGACTCAGGATTATCTGGATACCCTGTCGCGGGCACTGCTGCGCCATCATCAACTGGTCAACGCCATCCGCATCCACGGTCGTTATGTACCGGAATCGTTGCCAATGACCCGTCTGCCGGTATTGGTTGCCATCTTCAGTCACACCAATACCTATACCTTGCACCAACTGCCTTCTACTCAGATAGGGCAGTTGGTGCTATCGATAGCTCGCTTCTCCGGTCGGGCCACCCATGACCTGGACAACGGCATCTTTGAAGAGGTCTGGGACATGGGTGACAGCAGCTTCACCACGGACAGCGCCGAGCAGGCCGTCTACTGGTTGCCGTTACCGGAGCGCTGGATTGCTCTGGAGGGCACACAAGTGGTGCTGCACGATAAAGAACATCCGGTGTTCAAGTTGCTCAACGTCACCACCCGGAACGCGGGTCCGGTCCTGGATATCTGCGATGGCGTGGTCAGTCTGGCGCTGGCGTCAGATTGGGATGGGGAGCGGGATGGGGAGTGGACCGCATGACCGAGATAAACCGCTCCTCGCTACTCGCCAAGCTCAAGCATATCAAGGGCATGAAGCTGCTGGTTGAGCAGGCCGTCTTGCTCTACCTGTTGATGACCGACGAGCAGACGCCTGTGTGGGTCAAGACCATCGTGGTCAGCGCACTCGCCTATTTGCTCTGTCCGGTCGATGCCGTACCGGACTTTATCCCCGGCGTGGGGCTCACCGATGACCTGGGGGTCATCAGCGGTGCCATTGCCTCACTAGGCAGTCATATCCATCAAGGTCATCGCAGCAAAGCGGCTGACTTCTTCAAGTAATCCCTTCAGAAGGAATTTCATCATGGCTAAAGCCACACAACCGGCAGCCTCTGCTGCTCCGGTCTGGACTGTTATTAAATCTGCTAAGGCTCCGAAGATCAGCGCACGGGCCAGTGGGTTGCTGCATTATGACGTGGGCAAGAATGATGAAGGTCGCTACGCCCTTCGCATTACCGCCAACGACACGGGCGGCCTGTTCAGCAAGCACTGGTTATCGCTCGATGACATCCTGGCACTGCTGGATATCCTCAAGGATGCGCCATTCAAATCGGTGGCGCTCAGGGCACTGTTTGTTCGAGGCAGTGCCAATAACCACGGTTTCATCGCCGCCATCCTGCGGGCTGAAAAGTTGCTGGTCGCCGCCGAGCCCAACTCGCCGTTCCACCGGATCGGTCTCTCTCTCAGCGACTGGTCTACTCAGCTGGATGAACCGGCCAATATGGATAAACAGGCTCGCAAGGGAAAAGCCAAGGGGCAAAAGGAGCAAGACGCACCGGGGGATGCCATTGGTAACGAACCAGGCGATGAGCCCTCATTTTTGGAAACAGCCAACGACCAGGCCGGTTTGTCAGACAAGATGGATGAGGCCGGGGCCGAAACGGGATCCGAGACCGGCGACGCGGTAGCCGGACAGGAGACCCAGCAATGAGCAACCGTGACATAGTACTGAACTGGCAGGGGCTCCCCCTGCCGGTTTCACTCCGGCTCGCTGTATGCCTGACCGACCTGCTGAACACGCACCATCCCACATGGCCGCAAGCCCGCGCTGTCACGATGAACTTTCGTGATCCGAGCTATGGCCCGGAAACCGGAGGCTTTCATCCGGTGGAAATCCGTCTGCAGCGCCGAGGAAATCTATGGTCCTTGGTCTATATGACGGACTTTTCCTATGTCGGCATGGGTGACTATGCCGAATTGGCCAAGGAGGTGGATTTTGACTTCTCAAGCCAGGAAGGGCTGGTTGCCTATACGCATGTGGTGCCGTTGTCTGAGCTGGGTGAGTTCTATGAATTATGGGAGGGCAATTTCCTCACCTATCTGTCGCTGGGTGTCTACGCGATTACAGTAGCAATTGAATGATCCCCCCTGTTGCGGCGCAAATTTCACGGGGTTACGGGGTGGGCGTCGATTTACCCAATCTCTCCAAGGGAAAAACGCGCCCCGTTTCCTCCCGTTCGTGCGGGGCGGGCACGGGGCTCGCCGTGAATGCGCGGGGCAACCCGACCAATTCATTAACTCACCCATTATTTCCGCAAATTTCGCGGGGTTACGGGGTTGAGATGGAAAAGCCCAATCACTCAAAGGAAAAAACCAGCCCCGTTTCCCTCCGCTCACACGGGGCGGACACGGGGCTCGGTAGCATTTTTACGGGATCGGACCGGGTAGCGACCGGGGCGGCCATCTGCTCACTTACCTTTCCCGCGTTGTCATCGTGCCGGGCCAGCCAGGCCAAGGCGCGATGAGCAACGGCCACTTCAACCGCCAAGCCAGAGACGGGGATTGGACCTCCTTTCCACTGTGAAGGGGGCCTATGCCGTGTCTAACCAGCTCACATTTTGAGGAGCAAACCATGAACGAAACACCCACCCGATTTAAATTCACCAATCGGCGGATTGCCGATCTGCCCCCTAACCCCGATGACGCTCGCAGTACCGAAGCGGAGTATTCAGATACTGACGTGACCGGTCTGCGCTGTCTGGTTGGCAAGGGGGAGGGGCGTCGCAAATTCCTGCTGCGTTATCAGATACATGGGCGCAAACGGGCCATTGCCCTGGGGCACTATCCCGCATTGGATGTCAGCGCGGCTCGCAAGCTGGCGCTCGACTACAAACGCAAGATTGCAGAAGGCGTTGATCCGCAACAGGCCAAGGAGGACAAACGCAACCAGAAGACCCTGAGCAATTTGTTTCAGGAGGACTATCTCCCCTATCTGCAATCGCGAAATCGCAGTTGGAAGACGGATGAACATCGCTTCCGTAATCACCTACGGCCAATCTTCGGCAATCTGATCCCGGAAGAGATCACCGTTACCCGCATCCAGAACATGCAACAGATGTTGCTCAAGCGCCTCACTCCGGCCACCTGCAATCGCGTCTTGGCATTGCTCAAGGCCATCATGACCTGGGCTGCCCGTGCCGGACTGATCAAAGACAATCCCGCCGCCTTGGTGTCATTGCTGCGAGAGAACAATCGGCGCGAACGCTACTTCACGCCAGATGAAATCCGTCGCCTGTTCCGGGCCGCTGATCAGCATGAGAGTTTCTATACCGGTCAGTACGTCAAGATGTTGCTGCTCACCGGCTTGCGCCGGGCCGAGCTGGCAAGGGCCAAATGGCAGCACTACAACAAGGAGGACAAAACCCTATACATTCCCCACACCAAGAACGGCCATAGCCGTGTGTTGCACCTGAACCATATGGCGGTGGAGCTGTTGAACTACTTACCGGTGACACAGGGAAATCCCTACCTGTTTCCCGGCAAGCGGCAAGGGCAGCCATTGCAAAATCCCACCAAGGGGTTTCAACGGATGCTGGCGCGGGCCGGTATAGATAAAGAGGGGGTTTGCTTGCACACCTGTCGTCATTCGGTTGCTGCGCTGATTGTCTCCAACGGCGGCACCTTGTTTGATGTGCAATCCCAGCTAGGGCACCGGAGCAGTCAGACATCGCTGCGTTATGCTCACCTGCATAACACCCGGATGCAGCAGACCAGTCAGAAAATAGCCAACTGTATCCATGATGCCCTGACCAGCTCTGTACCATCCAAGCCGCTGCCGCTTCCCGAAGAGGGCGAGTGGGTTCAGGCCAGCTAGGTATGTCGGTATCTCACGGCTGGGTGAGATACCGATATCACCGTTTAGCCGCCCGAGGCGCGGTGTTAGCCCGTCCTCCTCACCAACAGCGGCAACCTGCCCTGACCGGCCTTCCTGAGCCGCTCAACCGCTTCTCGCCGGTTGATAATCCCCCCTCTACTGATGACAAAACCCATCGCTGATGACGGCTTCTATGAAACCTGGCTTGCATGCACATTTTTTGTTTTTGGCTTTCGCTTCGATTGTTTACGTATCCAGCCCCTTAAGTTGGACTCAATTGTCCGCTCGATAATGAGCTCTTCGATTCACATTGATTTAATTCAAGTAAAATCATGACTGATATCATTCAATACTGAGCGCCCGTCTGATGAACGACGGATCCACGAAACCAATCGTTCTACTCCAAACGTCCTGAGTATTACGAAGATACTGGCACAACTCATCCACATCAGCCTGGTCTGGAAATGCCAATAAGCCTGACAGTCGGTGTAACGTCTGAATGGGAATACCAATCTCCTCTAGGGCATTGACACCTGGTGGTAGGTGGTGACTCTCGAATGCCAATTTGACATGGCGTTGTTTCCCAAATCAGCCATCAGGTCACAACTTCCCCAGCCCCAAGTGACCGTTACACTCGGGGCTTTCTGACAGGCAGACCAAGAGTGTTCAGTTTGTTTATGGCACTGACATACGCCATGACTTCCCCCACTTGGCCATTGTAGTTACGCAGACTGATTTTCCCCGCCATCAACTGCTTGAACCGATACATCGCCGTCTCTGCCAGCGAGCGCCGGTGATATCCCGACATCTTCTTCCAGTGCGCCAGCCCTTCCTTGCGCATCACCAGCACCGCCTCATTTCTCGGATGTCCCTTTTCCCATAACCCCGCATTCTTGCGAGGCGGGATACAAGCTGTTGCCCCTTTACGCAATATAAGCTGATGGCTGGCTTTGCTGTCATAGGCGCCATCCGCATAAACACGCCCCAGCTTGCGCCGCAATGGATTGAGCAAGGTCGGCAACACCTCGGCATCATGGACATTTTCCAGCGAGACTTCCGCCGCCACGATATCGTGGGTCACCGGGTCTACCGCCAGATGCAACTTGCGCCAGATTCGCCGTTTCTCAGCGCCGTGTTTTCTGACCTTCCACTCGCCTTCACCAAACACCTTCAGCCCGGTTGAGTCGATAACCAACTCGGTAATGCGTCCCTTTGGGGGCTGTCGATAAGCGACCGTCACTGTGCGTGCTCGCTTGCTGACGCAGCTGTAATCGGGGGCACAAAGCGGTACGTTCATCAACTCGAACAGGGAGTCGAGTAGTCCCTGAGTGGCCCGCAGAGTGAGGTTGAAAATCCCCTTGAGCATCAGGAAGGTACAGATGGTCTGGTCAGTGTAAAGCTGGCTGCGGCCCCGCCGCCCATGATGGTCGTGGTGAAACCAGTTGCTCATGGCCTCGGCATCAACCCAGAAGGTGAGTGAACCACGGTTAATCAAGGACTTGTTGTATTTAGGCCAGTTGGTGATGGGGTGAAGCGACGTGCCCATGATGCAGACTTGAAGGGGATGGTGGTGATCAGATCACCAAGTCCTCAGTTAGTTCCATTCAAGCTGCATCGATTTGGGAAACAACGCCATTTGACATGGGTCGCGGGGCAAATGCAGATAGACTTGGATAGCTAACTGGAACACTACAACACCCAGCGGCCACATCAGGACAGGATTATGGAAGGACAAACGCCCTACAGCATGTTCAAGAAGGGTCTGAAATTGATACCGAAGGAAGTGCGCACTCGCACGAAAGTAGCCTAAACAAGACACCGGTTTGAGGCCGGTGTCTGGTGATAACTAGATCTGTACAGACAGTACATGAGTGATGTCATCTTGTCATTCAACACCTCAATTATGGTGGCGACTGTACCACCTAACATGGTGTCAGGGATCATTAGACCACTACAGGATGAAAGTCGCCACCTCAGCCTTTAATTCTTGAGCTCGACTCTTTAGTGCTTTTGCTTGCTCCAAATCTCGCAATGCCGACACAGTGATATCATCGGTTACATCCTTAATAGCAGTTGTGTTCAAGGTGATCTCCCCTGTAACCTGACTTTGTTCCTCCGCAGCAGTGGCAATTTGGCCTGCCATGTCAGAAATCAAGTTAACGGCCTGGGTTATTTCTTCAAGTGCCTGAGCAGCAGAATCCGCATCACTCACGCTATTATCAGCAAGCCGTTGACTACACTGCATTAGCTCAACAGCTTTCGCTGTCGTCTGCTGTAACGTATCGATAGTTGAATGAATTTCAAGCGTTGAGTCTTGAGTCCGCTTAGACAAAACACGAACTTCATCTGCAACAACAGCAAAACCTCGCCCCTGTTCTCCAGCCCGAGCGGCTTCAATAGCGGCATTCAGTGCCAAGAGATTGGTTTGCTCTGCAATTCCTTGAATGGTTGCAAGAATGCCTGAAATATCTTGTGCATGTCGACTCAGTTGGCTAATAACCTCTGTTGCTTCACAAATTTCATGTGCAAGACCATTGATAGATTTACGAGTTTGATTTACTAATCGTTTACCATCCTCACTGCCTTTGGTTGACTGGTGTGCAGCAGTAGCTGTATTTTCCGCATTATTAGCAATTTCTTGGGTTGCACTGGCCATCTCGGTGACAGCCGTGGCTACCATCGTGACCTCTTGCTGTTGACGCTGGAGCTCGCTGACCGTTGTATTACTCGATGCTAGGCTTTGCTCTGCATCAGAATCTAACTCGCTAGCCAAGGATCGAATATGAGAAATAAGTTTATGCTGACTTCCTACAAAGCGGTTAAAACTGTTCGCAAGTTCCCCGACCTCATCGTGGGTATCAATTTTGATACGCTGAGTTAAGTCACCATTTCCGTCAGCAATATGCGCCAATGCATGGGTAACCTTGATCAACGGGCTAAGCAGCACTTTAACCAGCCAAGAAATTGCCAAAATACTAGCAATAATAACAGCCAGAGATAGACCCATTTGTGTCAAGATGAGTTCATCAAGAGGAGCCTCTAAGGCCTCTTTATCTAGAACAATTACTAACTCCCAATCAGTATTAGGAACGTTGGTTGACCATACTAGTTTCTCTGTGCCATCGCTCCCAAATCTGGCTGAAATCATCTGACTATCATCACTTTTTGAAGATAGATATGACACTGTCAAGTCCGTAGAAATTTCATTGGCAGGCCGCATAATCTTTGATGCGTCTTTATACGCAATGACTGTGCCATCCTTATGCATAAGGATGGCGAAACCATTAGCTGGCAACGACATTTTTTTAATGTCTTCAACCATATCAGTTATAGAAACATCTCCAGCTACGACGCCTGTTGATACAGCTTGCGCGATAGTAACAACTAGGACGTCATCAGTAACGTCCATATAAGGCTTTGTGACGATCACTCCACTCTTCATTTTCGCTTCTTGATACCAAGGGCGAGATCTCGGATCGTAGTTGCTATAATCTTCGGTAGGGTCATAGTTAAACATTTTACCTTCTTGAGTACCGAAGTAAGTACTAGAGAACCGACCAGAGTCTTTTGCTTGTTGTAGAGATTTTACGATATCGCCATCAAGCTTGGTTGATAGTGCTTTGACAACATCCATTCTAGCTACAAGCCAATCACTAATTCGTTCTGCTTGTTGTTCTCCCAAACGTTCTGCTTGCTCTTTACTATCATCAATAATAATGGTTTTTTGCGCTGAGTAACTACTCCAAGACAGTACAGCAACACTAACAAACAAAGCCATAGCAACCGATATTAGAATTTTATCCTTTAGTGACATCTTTATCATGAACAACCTCACTTTGTATTCTATGGTATGTATCGACCTAAGCACCAAATGTCGGCTTGTCACCATCCAAGGCAAGATAAGGTCGAAAACGCCTCTGGTTTGTGGTTGTCATCGCGATAGTTACGATGGGGTGCATCTTTGGAGAACCCAATATCCTCTTCACGCATGAAGCCAGCCTCTGCTTGTGTCTTGCTCGGATGCACCTGAATGGAAAGGGCCTTCTCAGCACATAGCACCTTGAACAGAAATGGTAAGGTACCAAAGCTGTTCATGGTGTGCTCCCCCAACGTCCGGCGATAAGAACAGACAGTCTAACTACCAAGCCATCTACCTCAACGAGGGAGCATCCATTAGGATGAGACCCCATCCAAAGTTCAGCCTGTGGCTTTCTTTCGGAGTTTTTAATCCCAAACGGCCGAGTCAGGGCATCTGCACTACCCCAGCGGTATCCTTGTATAGGTTTTTTCATCCGTAATGCGGTTAAGCGATTCATGATAAAGCACCCCGATACGTTCACTAGATAACATACAGAAATGTATCATGAACGGAGATGATGGCAACCGGCTTCCCGTTGATTTCTCAGAAACAGCTTTCGAGACACCAGTTTGCTTGTTGAGCCTGCGAGTTCTTTGTTACAAAACATCAACCCTGGCGCATGTGTCTACTACATCGATCCCGATCTTGGTTTGTCATCCAGACTACCGTTTCCCGGTGAGCTGATTGTTGATGGGGCCAGTCGCGGGATTGCTCAAGTATTGGAACTGAACCTGGAGAGAATGGCATGAAATTATATCTGGATGATGAAAGAAAAACTCCGGCAGGGTGGGTTCGCGTATTTTGGCCGGACGAGGCGATTGCATGGCTAAAAACAGAGATGGTGACTGAAATTAGTCTTGACCATGACCTCGGTGATGATGATAGAGGAACCGGATACGACGTTATTCTCTGGATAGAAAATGAGGTAATGACAAATCACTTCATCCCTCCCAAAATTCATATTCATTCAGCAAATGTCTCCGCAAGAATAAAATGGAACTGGGCATTATGGCCATAAATAGCTTTTTAGGGAAGTCAACATGACAACTCCAGAGCTGTAACTAAACTCCAGATATAGTAAGTCATGCCACTATGTATAAAGCCCTCTGGCTCTTAGTGAAGAACTGATATCTGCAATGATGCCCAACAGTTAAAAGCCATCCCCTGAAAGTAAAAGGCTTCTAAAATCAATAAGCTCTCAGCCAGATTGGATATCAATCTGGCTGAGTTAAAACAAAATCGTTGCTGTTTTCTAGATACCTTCCGGTTAGGAGGATAGTGGCGGTCTTTTGCTATTCCCTTTTGCACTCACTAGGTTAAGTTTAGTTATGGCTTAATTTTATTAACTAAATAGCTTCATATCCATTTTATCGTGAACGGTAATGATGACTTCATATAGTGCAACAAAAACACTGTCTTCATCACGCTCACTGAGCTTTGCCCACACAGAGCCGTTATTGCCCCAATTATGAGGGATTCGGTTTTTCCCCTGTGGGTCGAGGTCCCAGCTCCACCATGACCAGTATTTATTTGATTTACCTTGCATGTGCGGGAAAAGTGCTGACATGGCAGCTGATATTTTTTCAGTTCGACCTGTCTTTTCGCTTATCCCTGATATGCCAAAATACAAACCATTAAAATTTGCTCGATCAAATTGCCAGCTAAGATGATGCGTGTCGCTTGAATCTAATGATATGTAAAAGCCAGCCCAGCGACTTGATGTATCAGTATCAGAAATTTTAATCTTTAAGTTATGGTTTGTTAGCTTCTCATTTAAATCTTCGATTAGATTTCCATACAATTGTTTGCGCACAACTTCAATTTGATTATAAATGACAAATGCAGATTCTATTGTGTGACTATCTTTCTTAATAATTTCAGATAGTTCGTCGCTGTTATCCATGATATATTCGCCATTAATTGATTGGTTTACATACTTGATTAGGGATTCAATGAATACTCTGACCGTTCCAGCTCGGACGTACAGTAAACAATCACTTAGCCACTCTACAACTTTATACCAAGATACTGTTAGGATGTGTTGCTTCAGTACGTCTGGTGTGTCTCTGGGAAGACTAG
>NZ_JAYJLJ010000032.1:0-30667 GCF_051948815.1 Aeromonas sp. Lyrl_2 | reverse complement strand
CTAATTCTTCCCGAGATTGCAGACTCAAGAACTCAGACAAACCAGCCATAACTGCTCCCATTGATACCTATGCAATTCTGATACTATCACCGTGTATAGAATCGTGTATATGGTTTTTTTAGGGTGGGTAACTGGTTGATTTTATTGGTTTTGCTGTGTTTAGATTCGGATTGCAAATCAGGACGATGCCACCTGATGGCATCGTAGTGGTTGAGTTGCGGTGCAAGATGCCCTCCGAGAGGAGGCTCAATGCAGCACGACCCGATGACGGCATATCCGGGCCTATCTACAGAAGATGCGCCGGATATTCGGGGTGCGAGATTGTACTCGCCCCCACGTCATCATGCAATTTGGCAGGAATATCATGCGAATGGAAAATCAGCTTTTGGGGAATCTTTGATGGTGGGTTAGCGATAGTTGCTGATGTTCAATTATCCAGTGCGAGTTGAAAATCGGGAAACTGTTCGCTCATAAAATTGCGGGGGCTGTGGCCATTGCCTGCAGTGGCCAGCCACTCCCAATCCAGTTTTGGCGAGCCCGCTTTGAAGCGCTGATAGGCAACGCCCTGATGAATGGTCAGAAAGAGGGTCGTGGGGAGTCCCAGCTTGTTGCTGTAGCGCACCATCAGATCACCCTGATAGTCGTTGCTGATTCTGACTTTGAGCGCCTGCAATGTCAGACCGGTGGCGTGACCATGCTCGTCCCAGACTTCAAACATGATGTGAACACTCTGATGTCGATGATGCCACGATGAGCAAGATGGGATGCAATTGCAACTGTCAGATCTGACAATGCCGAAAAAGTGTGAGGGGGATAGCAGAAAGCGAAAACCCGGCGCGAGGCCGGGTTTTCTTGAATGATGGTGGAGGGAGAAGGATTCGAACCTTCGAAGGCAGAGCCGTCAGATTTACAGTCTGATCCCTTTGGCCGCTCGGGAACCCCTCCACAGGGGCAAAGCAAATTGTATTCAGCCATTGCAATCGGGGAAATGGTGGAGGGAGAAGGATTCGAACCTTCGAAGGCAGAGCCGTCAGATTTACAGTCTGATCCCTTTGGCCGCTCGGGAACCCCTCCACGGGGTATTTCCTGATTGTCACTACTTTTGCACTTGAATGGTGGAGGGAGAAGGATTCGAACCTTCGAAGGCAGAGCCGTCAGATTTACAGTCTGATCCCTTTGGCCGCTCGGGAACCCCTCCCCAAGTGCGAGGCGCATACTATCAGATCCAGAGGCTTTGTGAACCCCTTGATGAGGCATCTGGCAGTAAAAAATGACTGTTCGTCGATTTTTTGATACATCCAGCTCAAAATTCAAGCTTATCAGCAAGTTGTGCGCTGCTTTTCTGCACAAAACAGCATCCGTGCAAGCTGGCGAGTGCGCTGAAGATGAGGCAGATAGCAGAAGACCGCCAGCGTTGGCGGTCTTGCCTGGCATCACATCTAGCGCTGGAACGGGTAGATCGACCCCAGTTTCAGGATCTGGGTCAGTTCGTCCAGTGCGCTGCGGGACTCCTGCACCAGTGCCGGATCCCGCAGGTCATCGAGGGTCAGGCGGTCGCGGTAGTGGCGATCGACCCAGCCATCGAGGCGGGCAAACTGGCTGTCGTTGATGAGGCAGGCCGGATTGACCGCGGCGAGTTCCTGATCGTTCATGGCAACCCGCAGTCGCAGGCAGGCCGGGCCGCCACCATTACGCATGCTCTGTTTCACATCCATATAGTGGACCGCCTTGATCGGAGTCTCCTGCGTCAGCAGCTTGCCAAGATAGGCCGACACCGCCGGATTATCGCGGCACTCGGTGGGGGCGATAATGGCCATCTCGCCGCTCGGCAGGGTGAGGATCTGGGTGTTGAACAGATAGGATTTTACCGCATCCAGCACGGATACCTCGGCGGTCGGCACTTCGATAAAGTGCAAATTCCCCTCGCCAAACTTGCCGCGGATCTCGGTCAGTACCGCTTCGGTGTTGAGGAACGCTTGCTGGTGGAAGAAGAGCACGTTCTGGTTGCCCACCGCGATCACGTCGTTATGGAATACCCCCTGATCGATCACCTCCGGGTTTTGCTGAATAAACACCACGCTCTCCTCGCCAAGGCCATGCAGGCGGGCGATGGCCTGGCTTGCTTCCAGAGTCTGGCGGGCCGGGTAGCGCTTCGGCGCCGGGCGGGAGTAGTCAAAGGCGCTGCGGCCATAGACAAACAGCTCGACCCCCGCCTCGCCATAGGCACGGCAGAGGCGGGTGTGGTTGGCCGCCCCCTCGTCGCCGAAGTGGTCATTCTCCGGCAGATGGAGGTGGTGGCTGAAGTGGCGATCATTATTGAACACGGCGCGCAGGATACGGCCCGTGACGTCGGGCTCCAGAGAGCGGTGAAACTTGTTGGTCAGGTTGGCGGGGGTGAAGTGAATGCGGCCATCCTGGGTATCGGCACTGGGAGAGACGGTGGCGGCATTGGCGGTCCACATACTGGAGGCTGAATAGCAGGCAGCCAGTACGGCAGGAGCCTGCTTGGCGGCCTGTTCCAGCACCCGGGCATCGTTGCCGGTGAAGCCTAGGCGGCGCAGGGTGGCGAGATCGGGACGCTCTTGTGGCGCCAGTACCCCCTGGGTCATGCCAAGCTCGGTCAGCGCCTTCATCTTGCGCAGCCCCTGCTTGGCGGCCTCTTTCGGATTTGAAGCCTCCTGGGCATTGCTCTGGGAGGCAACGTTGCCGTAGGAGAGGCCAGCATAGTTATGAGTCGGGCCGACCAGACCGTCGAAATTGACCTCGAAGTGCTTCATTGAGTACATCCTTTCGATTTTTATGATGGGTAGCGGTTCCTTCCGCGCGCAATGCGTCGGGGTTGGGCCATTATAAAGAGATTTTATGTTTTTGTAACAAGCCGGTAACCAGCAGACGTTTTTATGTCGTTTCAGATATAAAAAGAGGGGCGGTATGGCAGAAAATTGAAAAAGCGGTTGCGTCCGGCCTGTTGCCTTCGCATTAATAAATAAAGAAGCAATAAAAGAAGCCGTGTGGTTCGGGCTGGTCAGGCAAATTTGCTCACAAGATTGCTTTTTCGCGCCAAATCTCTTATACAGCCCCACAAAACCGCACACCAACCCCGTCGGGTGCAATGAGGATAATAGTTACAGCATGGGCAAATCACTGGTCATAGTGGAGTCTCCGGCCAAGGCCAAGACGATCAACAAATATCTGGGCAAGGACTACGTGGTGAAATCCAGCGTTGGTCATGTTCGCGATCTGCCCACCAGCGGCAGCGCCAGCACCGAGCCCAAGAAACCTGTCATTCGCGGCATCAAGTTGAGCGAATCCGAGAAGGCTGCCAAGGATCGCAAGGCCCTGTTTGCCCGGATGGGTATCAATCCGACCGCTGGCTGGCAGGCTAACTACCAGATTTTGCCCGGCAAGGAGAAGGTGGTCAGCGAGTTGCAAAGTCTGGCCGAGAAAGCCGACACCATCTATCTCGCAACCGACTTGGATAGAGAAGGAGAGGCGATCGCCTGGCACCTGCGCGAGATCATCGGTGGCGACGACAGCCGCTACAAGCGCGTGGTGTTCAACGAGATCACCAAGAGCGCCATCAAGGAGGCGTTTGCCCAGCCGTCCGAACTCAATATTGACCGCGTCAATGCCCAGCAGGCCCGTCGTTTCCTCGACCGCGTGGTGGGTTACATGGTTTCCCCGCTGCTGTGGAAAAAGCTGGCTCGCGGTCTCTCCGCCGGTCGGGTGCAGTCCGTTGCGGTGCGTCTCATCGTCGATAAAGAGCGCGAAATCAAGGCGTTCGTTCCGGTCGAATTCTGGGATCTCAATGCCGACCTGCTGACCGCCGACAAGAGCGATCTGCGGATGGAAGTGGTCAGCCGCAATGGTGCCGACTTCAAGCCGGTGACCCAGGCCGAGACCTTTGCCGCTGTCGCAGCCCTGGAAGGGGTCGACTACAAGGTGGTGAACCGGGAAGACAAGCCGACCGGCTCCAAACCGTCCGCGCCGTTTATCACCTCCACCCTGCAGCAGGCGGCCTCTACCCGTCTGAGCTTCGGGGTCAAGAAAACCATGATGATGGCCCAGCGTCTCTATGAAGCGGGTTACATCACCTATATGCGTACCGACTCCACCAACCTCAGCAAAGAGGCGGTTGAGGCGGTGCGTGAATATATAGGCGAGCAGTATGGCGCGGCCTATCTGCCAGCCGAGCCGAATCTGTATGGCGCCAAGGCCAATGCTCAGGAAGCACACGAGGCGATCCGTCCCTCCAACGTACAGGTGACTGCCGAGATGCTGGAAGGGATGGAGCCGGATGCCATGCGTCTGTACGATCTCATCTGGCGTCAGTTCGTTGCCTGCCAGATGACCCCGGCTCAGTACGACTCTTCTACCCTGACCGTCAAGGCGGGTGAGTTCGAGCTCAAGGCTCGTGGCCGTACCCTGCGCTTCGCCGGTTGGACCAAGGCCCTGCCGCCGATGGGTCGCAAGGGCGAAGATAGCCAGCTGCCGGCGGTGACCGTGGGCGAGGTGCTGAAGCTGATCAAGCTGGATCCGCGCCAGCACTTCACCAAGCCGCCTGCCCGTTTCACCGAAGCCGCGCTGGTGCGCGAGCTGGAAAAACGCGGCATCGGCCGTCCGTCTACCTACGCCTCCATCATCTCCACTATCGTTGATCGCGGATATGTGCGGGTCGAGAGCCGCCGTTTCTTCGCCGAGAAGATGGGCGAGATTGTCACCGATCGTCTGGTGGAGAACTTCGTCGAGCTGATGAACTACGAGTTCACCGCCAAGATGGAAGACAAGCTCGATGGCATCGCCGAAGGGAGCCTTGAGTGGAAGAAGGTGCTGGACGCCTTCTACGCCGAGTTTACCCAGGAGCTGGAGAAGGCCGACAAGGCGCCCGAAGAGGGCGGCATGCGTGCCAATCAGATGGTGATGACCGACATCGACTGCCCGGATTGCGGCCGCAAGATGGGGATTCGTACCGCCACCACCGGCGTGTTCCTCGGCTGCTCCGGCTATGCCCTGCCGCCGAAAGAGCGCTGCAAGAAGACCATCAACCTGGTCTCTGCCGACGAGTTTGTCTCCGCCACTGACGGTGAAGAGGCGGAAACCGAAGCGCTGCGCGCCAAGCACCGCTGCGGCGTCTGTGGTACAGCGATGGATGCCTATATCATCGACGACAGCCGCAAGCTGCACGTCTGTGGTCGAAACCCGGATTGCGATGGCTACGAAATCGAGAAGGGCCAGTTCAAGCTCAAGGGCTACGAAGGGCCGAGCATCGAGTGTGACCGTTGCGGAGCCGAGATGCAGCTCAAGAACGGCCGTTTCGGCAAGTACATGGGTTGTACCAACGAGACCTGCAAGAACACCCGCAAGATCCTGAAAAACGGTGATATCGCGCCACCGAAGGAGGATCCGGTGCCGCTGCCAGAGCTCAAGTGCACCCAGTCCGATGCTCACTTTGTGCTGCGTGACGGGGCTGCCGGTCTGTTTCTGGCGGCCAGCAACTTCCCCAAATCCCGCGAGACCCGCGCGCCGCTGGTGGAAGAGCTCAAGCGCTTCAAGGATCGCATCTCCGCCAAGCACAAGTATCTGGCTGGTGCCCCGCTCACTGATCCGGACGGCAACCCCGCCATCGTGCGCTTCAGTCGCAAGACCAAGGAGCAGTACGTTATGAGCGAGGTCAACGGCAAGGCGACCGGTTGGACCGCTCACTACGACAACGGTACCTGGCAAGAGAGTTTGCCAAAGGCTAAAAAAGCGTGATGAAAAGAGGCCCCGACAAGGGGCCTCTTTGCTTATGGATAGCGGTATACTGAGACAGCTGCAAGGAGTGCAGCTGTCATCAATCGCGAAGTAGACAAGGAGGTTGAGATGGAGATTAACGAGATCCGGCCGGGCATGAGCTGCATGACTCGGGAAGGGGCGGCCTATGTGCTGGAAGTTGACCGGCAGAGCCTGCTGGTGCTGCTGCAGCGAGCGGATGAGACCATACCGGTGCAGGTGCGCAGCGACGAGATCCTAGCGCCGCTGGAGTGATCCGGCGGTGATCCCCTCAAAACGGCAGTAGAAAAAGCAGCTCGGCCAGATCGGGCTGCCATTGCCACTCCTTCATTCTGACCCGCCCCCCGATCACCACGACCCCCTCCTGCTGCAGGCGTCCCGTCTGTTCGGCAAAGCCTGGCGATCCTTTCGGTAACGAGATAGTGCCCGCAGCGCCCAGCACCCGATGCCACGGCAGTACCTTGTCGGTTTCCCGCAGCACCTTGCCCACCAGTCTTGCCCGTCCGGGCAGCCCGGCCAGATCGGCCACCTGACCATAGCTGACCACCCGGCCTGCCGGGATCAGGGCGATGATCGCTTCGATACGGGCCGTTTTGTTCAATGGGGATGGACTTGGTTCAATGCTCATAAACCCGATTCGTCAAAAACAACAGAAGCGCCATTGTGGCGCTTCTGTCATGGGGCTGGCAATGATTCAGCCGAAGGTCTGGCTAAGCCCCTTCAGTTGCTTGGCCCGTTCCAGCAGGGCCTGACTTGAGTGATCGACATCCAGCATCTTCTGACTGTTGGCGTGGGAGTACTCGGAGATCTGGTGGATGCTGCGGCTGATCTCCTCCACGACCGCTTGTTGCTGCTCTGCAGCGGTGGCTATCTGGGTGGAGTGTTCGGTGACCAGCTCTATCTCTGCCAGCACGGTATGGAGGCTGCTGGCGCCCTGGCGGGTCATCTCGGCACATGCGCGGGTCTGTTGCAGGTTCTCCTGCATCATCCCCTTCCAGCGTCCCAGAGTGTGCTGGATCTGCTTGATGCTGACCTGGATCTGCTCGGTCGCCTTGTGGGTGCGGGTCGATAGAGTTCGCACCTCGTCTGCGACCACCGCAAAACCACGGCCCTGCTCCCCGGCGCGAGCCGCTTCGATGGCGGCGTTGAGGGCGAGCAGGTTAGTCTGCTCGGCGATGCCCTGGATCTCGCCCATGACACTGCCAATCCGTTCGGATTCGCTGGCGAGCTCCACTGCCGAGTTGAACGCCAGCTCAGCCTGTTTGGCGAGCTGTTCGATCTGCTGCTCGGTCTGGTTCAACTGCTGGTTGGTTTGTTCACAACGATTGCGAGCTTCGTTGACCTGACCGTTGGAGTCCTGAATGTTGCGGGCGATCTCGTGAGCTGTGTTGGCCATCTGAGTCATAGCCGTAGCCATCTGCTGGGTCTGGGCATCTTGCTCGTTGATATCGAGACAGGCTTGATGAGAGGCCTGCTTCAGATTGATGGCCAGGGTTTGCAGAGGTGCCGTGGCATCGTTGATCCGTCCCAACACGGTTCGGATGCGGGCTTGAAGCATCTTGATATGAAAATCGGCAATGGCGCCGGGGTTGTCACCGGAGTAGACCAGCCGGGTCAGACTGTCATATTCACGGCCCAGTTTCTGCAGATAGTGGGGCAGGGCAAAGAGCTCGCGCCAGTAGGCTCCGCCAATAAGCAACAGGGGCAGCAGCATCAGCAGGACGGTCATGGCCCCTTGACTGGCGAAGGTCCAGCCCATCAGGCCGAGCAGCAGCAGGGTAATGGCCGGGGTGCGTACTTTGGCAAGAGAGGGGAGGTTGCTGCTGTTGCCGCGCTCGGCCTTGAGCAGTGCCTGGTAGGTCTGAGCGGCGATGCGCTTGAATTGGGGTTCGGGCTTGCAGCGTACCGACTGGTAGCCGCTGATCCTGTTGCCTTCATAGATGGGGGTCACATAGGCATCTACCCAGTAGTAACGGCCATCCTTGCAGCGGTTTTTTACCATACCGCGCCAGGGTTTGCCCTCCTTGAGGCGGGCCCAGAGATCGGCGAAGGCGGCCTTGGGCATGTCGGGGTGGCGTACCAGATTGTGGTTGTGTCCCACCAGTTCATCGACCGTGTAGCCTGCGATGTCGCAAAAGGCCGGGTTGGCGTAGGTGATCACCCCGCGCAGGTCAGTGGTGGAGACCAGTTGTACGTCGGCAGGAAACTCCACTTCGCTATCTAGGGTATGGACGTCTCTGCGGGCCATAGGAATACGCTCCGATGTTCTTGTTGATAATGTTGTCGTTGTTATTGTGGCAGATCTGGAGGTGGCCGCAGGCTCGCGCCAGCAGGAGGCAGACCAGCTTCATTGGGGGCTGGATTTTGCCAATAATGGCGGATGAATGGTAGGGGGGAAGTTGATGTTTTGTTGGCTAATCGTAAAAAAGGCGGCCAATTGGCCGCCAAAGTAGAGACAACATTACCTCTGTGGCATCCGGTAGCGCACCTGCAACTGATCGAGGATCTGCAGCTGACCCGGCAGGCGGGCGGCGAAGTGCTCCCAGCCCTTGTGGGCGGGATCGCTCCAGGCCACCTCGGCCGTGGCCAGCATACGCGGGAACAACATGTAGTCGAGACGATCACGGCTGGTGATCAATTCTGACCACAAGGGGCTCAGCACCCCGAGGATGTTATCGTTGGCATGGAAATCGGCTGGGGCAGGATCGCAAGCATAAACCTGCTCCAGATTGAGGGTACCCGCCCAGTAGAGGCCGGGTTCATGAATATCGGCGCTCCAGGCGAGATCGAGATAGAGGAACTGGGCGGGCGCCATCACCACCGGATAACCGGCCGCGGCAGCATCCAGCCCCGCCTGAAAGCTGGTCCAGGCACAGATGGCCGCTTTGCGGCTCACCTTGTCGCCATGCAGGATCTCCTCCCAGCCGATCATCTGTTTGCCTCTGGCGGCCAGATAGCGCTGACAATGGCGCAGCAGATGGCCCTGCAGTTCACGGCAGTCGGCGTAGCCCTGTTCGACCATCAGCTGCTGGCAGGCGGGGCTGTCGGTCCAGACCCCGGTCGGCACCTCGTCACCCCCCATGTGGATCTGCGGGCCGGGGAAGAGTTCGCACACCTCGTCCAGCACCGCCTCCAGAAAGCGGTAGGTGCCGGGCAGGGCGGGGTTGAGCACGTTGTCATCGAAATGCTGAACCGAGCGGTAGCGGGAGTGATCCGCCGTTTCGATCAGCAACTCGGGCAGCGCCTTGATGGCGGCGTGGCAGTGGCCCGGAATGTCGATCTCGGGAATGACGGTGATGCCGAGCTCACTGGCATAGCTCACCAGCTCCTTCACCTCGCTCTGGGTGTAGTAGCCGCCATAGGGTTCGGCACCGCCGCTGAGCTGGGGGTCGATCGCCAGATCGTGGCCGCGCCAGGCACCCACGTCTGTCAGTGCCGGGAAGGCCTTTATCTCGAGTCGCCACCCCTCGTCATCGGTCAGGTGCCAGTGGAAGCGGTTGAACTTGTAGAGGCTCATCAGTTTGAGCAGGCGCTTGATGGTTGCCGGGGCGTGGAAGTGGCGGGCGCAATCGAGAAAAATGCCGCGAAAGCCAAAGCGCGGGGCATCCTCCAGCGTGACGCAGGGCAGGCTCTCCCCATGTTGCAGATACCACTGGGCTAGCGTCACCAGCCCATGACGCCAGCCCGTCTCGTCGGCGGCGGCAATCACCACCTCCTGCGGCGTAATGGTGAGTTGGTAGGCTTCGGGTGCCAGTTTGGCCTCGGTCAGCCGGATTTCAGCGTCGTGATCCTGCTCCAGCGCCAGCGACGTCAGCTCGTTGAAGTGGGCCAGCAATTTCGGCACATCACGGGGAGCGCTGACATGAGCCCGCTCGGCCAGCCGGAAGTTCCCCTCCAGCAGCACCAGATGGGCCGGTTGCGGCACGATTCCGGGCAGAGGCTCGATATCCGGCAGATCTGGGCGGGCTACCGGTGGGTTCTCCAGTCCGAGATCCTGCGTCGCCAGCGTCACCGGCAGCAGTTGGGCACCCGTGGTCGCCTCCGGCAGGCTGAGAAAAAAGCCCTGCGGCATGTCGGAGAGCTTCTTGATGGGCGTCTGGCGGCAGCAAAAGCGCAGCTCGCAGCTGCCAGTTTTTGGGACAATCACCTTGTAGCTGCCGCTTTGGCGCTCCAGCTCGCCCCCTTGCAAGGAGTCGGGGTCGATATGGCGAGCCAGACAGAAG
This sequence comes from Aeromonas sp. Lyrl_2, assembly GCF_051948815.1. Taxonomy (NCBI): domain Bacteria; kingdom Pseudomonadati; phylum Pseudomonadota; class Gammaproteobacteria; order Aeromonadales; family Aeromonadaceae; genus Aeromonas; species Aeromonas sp. Lyrl_2. The sequence goes on along the minus strand of NZ_JAYJLJ010000032.1, from coordinate 20,672 downwards.
TGCAGCTTCCACCGGGTATCCGGCATGCGGGATAGGGTGAAGGTGAACCAGACATCCTCGCCGTCACGTCGGGCGACCTGGGTGTGGATCAGGGGTGTAGACATGGAAAATCCTCTGATTGGGCAAACAGGATGGCGCCATCGAGCGCATCTGCCTGGGGGGGGATCAAGTTGAGCTGGCCGAGACGGGGAGCGAGGCGGGTGCCAATCCCCCCAGCAGGGCGATCTGTCTGGCACCCAGCTGGGTCATTCCCTCCAGCAGGATCCGCAGCTGTTCGCAGGTTTCGTCCAGCAGCTGATTGGCGAGCTCGTCGCCATCGCTGGCTGCATCGAATACCCAGGGGGCAAAGTGGCCATAGTCCGCCGGAATGGCGCGGGCGGCCCAGCGAACCACCTCGGCCTGATCCCGCTTGAAGCGATCCATCAGGCGGATGGCGAGGGTGCTGGGGGGCAGAATGCCGTCGTGGCAGAGCAGGGATTGCTGGATGGCGCGCAGCCCCAGCCAGGCGCCGCTGCCTATGTCTGAAATGGGGAAGCCGCGGCCGGAGCAGGTGCGGATCTGCCCCTCCTGATAGACAAGCCCCACCGAGCCGGTGCCGGCGATCAGAATGGCCCCCTCACGGCCACCAAAGGCACCGAGGCAGGCACCGAAGGCATCGGAGGTGAGCCTGACGCTGGCAAAGGGGAAGGGCATCTCTAGCAGGGCGTGATAGCAGTCGGCCAGCTCGGCGGAGGCGAGCGCCAGCCCGACCCCCATCTGCTGTTCGCTCTCGATAGCGATCCCGGCGGCAAGGCGGGCGCTGGCGATGGCGGCCAGCACATTGGCGTGGGCATGGGGGATGCCCAGCTCCAGATTGGAGCCGGCCGCGCGCCCCTCTCCGAGCAGTTTGCCCGCCCGATCCCGAATGCGGGCGCGGGTGTGGGTGCCCCCGCCATCGACGCCGACCCAGAACTCAATCATGGCGACCTCCATTTCCCTGCGCATTCAGCCAGGTGATGGCCAGGGAAAACCAGGCGGCGTGGGGGATCCACTGCTCGCCCCAGCGCCAGTTCTGATCCAGCCGATCCTTGTACTCCTCCGGAATAAAAGCCACGTCGTTTTCGTCATCAAACCCGGCGGTGATGCCGTTGCAGATTCCCCCCTGCGCACTGGGATACCCTGCGGTATAGGCGGGGTTGTTGATGCCGTGGCCCGCCAGCATGCAGGCGTTGAAGGGGTTCTGCCCGAGGATCCAGTCGAGTTGGCGCTGACCGTAAGTGATGAGCGGCTGGCTCTGGCGGGGGAAGTGGCGGGCGCCAGCAAAGGCCATGGCCGCCAACGATGCGAGGCGGGCATTCTCCCCCTGCCACCAGTAACCGGATTCGTTATTGTGGGGCATAAAGAAGCTGACACGCGGCGCTTCATCCACCCCTTTCACATATTGGCGGGCGAGGGAGAAGGGGTTGCCCGCGCGGGCGCAGAGCGCCAGCTCGGCGGCCAGCGCCTGCTCCACAACGGTTTGTACCCTAGCCTTGTATTCCTGATCCGGCTCTACGTCCAGATATTCCAGCAGCGCCAGCACCGGCAGACCCGCCTCAGCGGCGTGGTAGTAGGGGCGCGAGCCATCCTCGTTGGCCGACCAGTAGTGACCCAGCTCAGGATGAGGGCGCTGGCGGGCACAGAGCTTGCTGGCACGGGCTCTCGCCTCATTCAGCCACTCGTTGCCGAAAGTGCGGGTCAGCTCCACCGCCGCGAGCAGGGCGCAGTAATCGTCGATGATGTTCTCGACCCCGTCATCAAGGTAGGCAAGGTTGTGTTCACGCAGATGCAGGTAGCCGCGTTTGGCGGCCTCGGCGTAGCGGCTGGCATCGAAGTCGCCACTGACGCTCTCGCGGGCGGCGCGGGCCAGCGCGGCGATAGCTATGCCGCCCCCTTGGCGGAAACCCGCCTGCCAGTTGGCGGATTTGAGCCCCTGCTGGGTGGCATAGGCGCACAGCTCGCGCTGGGCGGGATCCTTGCTCCACTTGTCGAACAGGGTCATGTAGAAGAAGCCCGACTCATCCTGCATCCGGCAGAGGAAATCGGCGCCGTGCAGCGCCTCGTCATTGAGCCGCTTGCAGAGGTTCACCCCGTCGATATCGCGGCGTGGGGCCAGCAGTTCCCGGCACTTGAGCAGGGCCCACACCACCATGGGGGTCTGCTGGGGGTTGAGGTAGTTGGCGTAGGAGAGGTGGCTCAGGTACTTGCTCATGTCGCCGCTGGCATCGAACCAACCGCCGTGCACATCTTTGTGCTGGTCGGTGCCAAACAGGCGGGCGTTGCGGTCGGCCCGATCGAAGGTGCCGCTGGCGCGCTGCCCCTTGAAGTAGTGGATAACATCGGAGAGGCAGCGGCTGGCCAGCAGATCCTGGCCGATGGCAAAACGGGTCGAACGGACAATGCCTTGGGCAGTGATCGCCTCCAGCCGATAGTGGCCGGGCTCCTTGAAGGCGGAGAAGTCGGCACGCCAGTAAGCGCGGCCCTGCCAGCCGGGGACGCTGCCAGCCGGTTGCAGCGGGGTTTCAAACAGGATCTGGCCATCGTCGAGGCGTTGCAGCCTGACATAGCCGCCGAGATCAGGGGCGGGGGAGGTTTGCAACAGGGCGACCTTGTGTCCGTCGCACTCGTAGCCCACCTGATTGATCAAGAGTTCCATCAAGGTATTACTCCTGTGGTTCACCGCCGGGCGGTGAGGCACATCACGGGGCTGTGGCCGCCCCGTATCGAGGCATGGCCGGACGGGGTTGTCCGGCCGGTATCGGGTTCACCTTCACTCGTAGAGGTAGCAGCGCACGAAGTGGTTGTCGGCAAGCTTGGTGATGGGGGGCAGCGCCTCCTTGCAGCGGGGCATCGCCTGATTGCAACGCCCGGCAAAGGGGCAACCGCAGGATTCCGGCGTCCAGAGCGGGATCTCCCCCTTGCGGCCTCCTTCCAGCTCGGCGTGGATGCTTTTCTCCGGGTCGGGCACAGCCGAGATGAGCAGCTGGGTGTAGGGGTGCTGCGGGTGGTGCAGGATCTCGTCCACCTCGCCCCACTCCACCATGTGCCCTACATACATCACCGCCAGATCTTCCGCCACATAGCGGGCGGTGGCGATGTCGTGGGTGATGTAGAGCATGGAGACGCCGAGCTCATTCTTCATCTGCTCCATCAAGTTGAGGATGCCGATGCGAATGGAGACGTCGAGCATGGATGTGGGTTCGTCCGCCAGCACAACCTCCGCCTCCACCGCCAGATTGCGGGCGATGTTGACCCGCTGGCGCTGGCCGCCGGAGAGCTGGTGCGGATACTTGGCCGCCGTCGCTTTGGCGGGGGTCAGGCCGACCTTTTCCAGCAGGGCGTAGACCATGTCGGGCAGCTCTTTTTTGTCGATCACCTTGCTGTGCAGCAGCAGGGGACGGGCGATGTGGTGATAGATGGTGTGGGTCGGGTTGAGCGAACCGAACGGATCTTGCCACACCATCTGCACGCTCTGGCGATAGTCCAGCAGGGCGGTGCCCTTGTTGAACTCCTCCAGATCGTGGCCGCGATAGAGAATGCGCCCGGCACTGAGCTTGTACATCTTGGCGATGATCTTGGCGATGGTGCTCTTGCCGGAGCCCGACTCCCCGACCACCGCCAGGGCGCGGCCCCGGTGCAGGTTGAAGGTGATGTCGGAGAGCGCCCGCATCTTGCCACTCTTGATGGCATTGGAGTTGATGGGGAAGTCCTTGTAGAGGTGCTGGACTTCGATGATGGGTGCATCGGTTTTGGCGATTTGCATGACAGACATCCTTAACAGCCAGCGGCCTTGTCCAGATAGATCACGGAATCTTGTTGCAGTCCCTGCTCCTCATAGAGGTGGCAGGCGGTCTGTTGCCCGGGGCGGATCTCGGCCAATCTGGTGTACTCCTGACGGCAGCGATCGTGCACCTTGCCGCAGCGGGCCTGAAAGCGGCAGCCGACCGGCACCTCCAGTAGGTTGAGCGGGGTGCCCGGGATCCCCTCCAGCACCTTCTTCGGTCCGTGCAGGGGCGGGAAGGAGTTGCCGAGCCCTCTGGTATAGGGGTGTAGCGGTGCGGTCAGGATCGCCTTGGAGGGGGCGACCTCCACCAGTTCACCGGCATACATGATGCCGATGCGATCGCAGAACTCCACCATCAGGGAGAGGTCGTGGGTGATGAACAGAATGGAGAAGTTGAACTTCTCTTTCAGGGCATAGACCTTCTGCAGGATCTCCCGCTGTACCACCACATCGAGCGCCGTGGTCGGCTCATCCATGATGAGCAGCTCAGGGTTGAGCGCCATGGCGATGGCAATCACCAGCCGCTGGCGCATGCCGCCGGAGAACTGGTGCGGGTAATCCTTGAGCCGGCTCGGGTGGATATCGACGATGGTGAGCAGCTCCTGGGCGCGCTTGATCGCCTCGTAACGGGTCAGGCCGGGGTTGTGGGCCAGCAGCACGTCGCAGAACTGCTCCTCCATCCGCAGCACAGGGTTCAGGGCGTTCATGGCGGACTGGAACACCACCGACACCTGTTGCCAGCGATAGGAGCGCAGCCGCTCATCGTTGTAGTGGAGGATGTTCTCCCCCTTGAACAGGATCTCGCCACCGCTGATGTAGGCGGGCGGCTTGTGCAGCCGGGCCACCGAGAAGGCGACGGTGGACTTGCCGCAACCCGACTCACCGGCGAGGCCGAAGATCTCGCCCTGTCTGATATCGAAGCTCACCGAGTTGACGGCGCGCACGTCGCCATTTTCGGTGATGTAGTCGACGCAAAGATTGCGTACTGACAGCAGGGGATGCTTGTTCATGCTGTCTTCTCCTGTGCTGTGGCAACCGGTGTGGTGACCGGTGTGGCCAGTTTCTTCCAGCGGTTGAGCCCTTTGTGGGAGCGCAGCTGCGGGTTGGCAATCTCGTCGATGGCGAAGTTGAGCAGGGCCAGACCGGCACCCAGGGTGGCGATGGCAAAGCAGGGGGCCAGGATCTCCCACCAGGCGCCGACCAGAATGGCGCTGGAGGTCTGGGCGTTGTAGAGCATGATGCCCCAGCTCACCACGGTCGGGTCGCCAAGCCCCAGGAACTCCAGGGTCGCTTCGGTGACGATGGCGTAAATGATGGAGCCGATGAAGCTCACCCCGATGATGGAGATGAGGTTGGGCAGGATCTCCACCAGAATGATGCGCCAGGCCGGCTCGCCCAGCACTTCTGCGGCGATGACGAACTCCTTCTCGCGCAGGGCCAGAGTCTGGGCGCGGATGACCCGCGCGCCATAGGCCCAGGAGGTCAACCCTATTATCACGGCAATTACCGCCGGTGACGCCTCCCCGATAAAGCTCGCCAGCACCAGTAGCAAGGGGAGGTTGGGGATCACCAGTACCACGTTCATCAGGAAGGTGAGGCACTCATCCACCAGACCCCCGAAGTAACCGGCGGTGATGCCAATGGCGACGGCCAGGGTGCAGACCAACAGACCGGCACTGAAGCCCACCAGCAGCGAGATACGGGCGCCGTTGGTGAACTGGGCCCAGATGTCGTGGCCCATGCGGGTTGAACCCATCACGAACTCGGCACTGGGCGGCTGGTGCGGGCGAGCCACCCGTTTGGTCGGCTCGTTGCTGGCCAGAATGGGGGCAAAGAGGGCCATCAGTACGAAGGCAACCACGATGGCGAGGCCACAGGCAGCCTTCTTGTTGCCCAGCAGGATTTTGAGAATGGTCGGCATACGCATCTTATTTGCCTCCTGTACGCAGACGGGGATCCAGGAAGACGTAGAGCACGTCGGCCAGGAAGTTGAAGCTGAGCATGGTGATGGTCATGATGAGCAACTGCCCCTGAATGAGCGGGTAGTCGCGGGCCAGAATGCCCTGATAAAGGGTCAGGCCCAGGCCGGGATAGTTGAAGATAACCTCGGTGATGAGAGAGCCACCGATGACGAAACCGAGCGCCATGGAGAGGGCGGTGACGCTGGGCAGAATGGCGTTGCGGGCGCCGTAGTTGAAGATCACCCGGTTGCTGGAGAGCCCCTTGGCCTTGGCCATGGTGATGTAATCCTCGCCCAGCAGGTTGATCATGTTGTTGCGCATGGTGATGAGAAAGCCCCCCACCTGTACCACGGCCAGGGTCAGCACCGGCATGATAGCGTGGGTCATGATGCTCTTGATGTGTTCCCAGCCCCAGTCAGCCTTGATCTCCGGGCTGTAGGCGTAGCCGATGGGCAGCCACTCGAGGCTGACCCCGAACAGGAACAGGGCGAGCAGGGAGACCACCACCGGTGGAATCGCCTGCATCACCAGGGTGAGCGGGGAGAGAATGCTGTCCATCCGGCCGCCGCGATACCAGGCGGCGAAGATGCCGACGATGGAACCGAGGGAGAAGCTAAGGATGGTGGAGGTGCCGACCAGAAACAGGGTCCAGCCGATGGCACGGCCCAGCACGTCAGAGACCTGCTGTGGGTAGAAGCGCACCGAGGTGCCGAGATCCCAGGTGAAGACACTCTTCACATAGGTGAGAAACTGGGTACCGATGGGGCCGTCGACAAAGCCGAAGGTGGCTTTGAGGGCTTCCAGGGCGGCGGGTTCCATCATGGCGCCAGCGCGGGCAAACATCACGGAGACAGGATCCCCTGGCATGGCACGGGGTAACAGGAAGTTGATGGTGGCGGCTACCAGAAAGGCAACCAGGTAGAAGGAAAAGCGTCTCAGTATGAATCCCATGATGGTACCTTTTACTGCAAGTCTGCCCCGCGTCGGGTATAGCTACCCCAACCCCGGCAAAGCTGGGCAAGAAGGGGATTAACGGGGAAGATGGCCCCCCGCAGGGGGCCGGGATTGTTTAGCTGTTTGGCTTGAGGGACAACACGTGCAGCAGACGCTCAGGGGTGTCCGGGTGGAGCTGAGGTTTGGCTACCGGGTTATCAGCACTGAACCAGCCGTTGAAGCGCTTGGTGCTGTACTCATACCAGGTCGGGTTGTTGAAGACCGGAATGATGGTCTGGTTGGCACCAACACGATCCTGGATGGCGAACATGATCTCCTTCTGCTTGGCCGCATCGGCGGTCTGGGTGAAGTCATCGATCAGCTTGTCGAGTTCGGGGTCCTTGTAACGGGGCGCGGCGAAGCGGTTGCCACGGTCACCCATGTTGCGGGAGTGGAACGCGGTCTCGAAGTACTTGTGCGGGTTGGCACCGGCAAAGTAACCCTGCAGGGCGACATCGAAGTCACCGGTGATCAGGTTCTCGGTCCAGACGGTCGCTTCCGGAGTCGCGGTCTTGGCGTTCAGGCCCAGCGCCTGCAGCCCTTCTACACCAATCTGAACTGTGTTGACCCAGTCGGTCCAGCCGTTCGGTACCAGTACCTTGAACTCGATCTTTTTGCAGCTCGGGGTGTCGAGGAACTTGTCGCCGTCACAATCCTTGTAGCCTGCCTCTTTCAGCAGGGCCTTGGCCCCTTCCAGATCGAACTTGTTGTACTTGCCGTACTTCTTGTCCACTTCCGGGTTGTTCCAGGAGTCAAAGGCTTTGCCCAGACCTGACGGGTACTCGTTGACGGTGGGGTAGCCGTAGCCCGCGATATCCACCATGGACTGGCGGTCCATCGCCATGGAGAAGGCGCGGCGGAAGTTGATGTCGTTGAAGGCTTCGTTATTGCCCGGGTTCTTGGTCTGGAAGTTGACGTTGAACGCCACGGTACCGGAGGCCGGGAACCAGTATTTGTTGTTCTTCGGATCGTTGCCGACGTAGAGGCGCTCGATATCCGGCACGAAGGAGCCGAACCAGTCGATGTCACCCTTCATGACAGCCGCCAGCACCTGGTCGTTGGTGGCCATCTGTGGCATGCGGATACAGTCGATGGCGAGGTTGGCGTTATCCCAGTAGTGCGGGTTGCGGCACTGGGTGTAGAGCTGGGCAGAGAAGTTGTCCACTTCGGTGAAGGGGCCAGTACCAACCGGCTTGTCGTTGGTGAAGGCAACCGGATCTTTCACCGATTTCCACTGATGCTCCGGCACTATAGGTACCAGCACCAGATCATTCACCACGTTGGTGTTGACCTCGGTCAGGTCGAATTTGACCTTGTTGGGGGCCAACTTCTCGACGCTCTTGATCTGGGTCCAGATTGAGCGCTCATCCAGCGCCTTGTTGGCCTTGACCAGATTGAAGGAGAAGATGATGTCATCGGCATCAAAGGCTTCGCCGTCAGACCACTTCACGCCGTCACGCAGATCGAAGGTGACGGATTTCAGGTCATCGCTGAACGCATAGTTGGTGGCCAGACGATAGACGGGTTTGCCACCCTGCATATCGTTGAAGATCACCAGCGGTTCATAGATGAAGTGACGGGTGGTGTGCAGCAAGCCCGCTTGCAGGAAGGGGTTGAAGTTCTTGACCCAGGCGGTTTCCTGCTGTGCGACCATGGTCAGCACGGTTTTGTTATCTGCGGCCATGGCGTTACCGGCGGCACCGGCAAGCATCATGGTTCCCAGCATTACAGCGGTAGAGATTTTGGATACTTTGGCAAGCATATGTTTTCCTTTCTTATTTTTTGGCATTCCCGAGGGTTCGCCTTGTTTTGTGTGAGCACCGGTTTCGCATGCTGATGAAATCGGCCCTCTGTGTTGGTCAGGTGTCTAACCTTTGTCGTTCTGTTTTCCAACGCCCTAAGCAAACCAGAATTAACAGGAAAACAACAACTATTGATTTCGTTGTTTTCGTAAAAATTGACGGTGTTACGTCAATCTCGTCAAAATGCTTTTTTATCTGTTTAGAATCATTAGTTTGCGTTATTTGCTCTCGCGTAGTAAGTGGCTGTGAAAATGGCGTATATGACAAATTTGTGAATTGGATCTGCTCTCGGTTTCGGGGTCGGGCGGGGCTTTGTTTTGCAGAAAAAGAAACCAGATTGCCAATTGTGATCCGGCGCCCGTTTAGGGCGCCGTGTCACGGCTTGCGGTTGGCGAGCTGGCGCAGGGTCTGGGCGCTGTGCTGCAACTGCTGGCGCTGGTGGTCATTGAGCGGGCAGTGGCCCAGCACATACTCGGTGGTGGCCACTACCGTCTTCCAGCGTGGCGACTTGGGCAGGGTGTCCAGACTCAGGTATTTGTCGAGGGTGCGGGTCTGCGGGCTGGATCTGTCCATATAGACCCGCCACAGCTTGCTCTTCTCTGCCAGCACGATTTTGCCCTTGCCGGTCCCCTGCTGCCAGGCATCCAGGGTGAGCTGCATGGTCTCTACCAGCGCACGGCGCAGCGGCTCGTCATCCTGCTGGCGAATGAGGTCGTCGGCCAGCGAACGGAACTCGCCACCCAGGCGGCTCAGCTCGCCCAGCAGCTGTTCATCTTCGATGATGGCTTGCCGCGAGAGGTTCTTGAGGGCGTTCTCCAGCGCCATTACCCGGTTCTCATCCTGACGCAGCTCGGTACTCAGAGTGAGGGCGAAAGCGGCCTGTCCTCCGAGCGCGATGGGCAGGGCACGGGCGTTGAGCACATCTTTTTGCCCGGCCACCAAAAATTCCAGATTGTGTTCCCGTTCGCTGGCAAGGTCGGGCCACTGCTGTTGCAGCGGGGTGGCGAGCCACTCATTGAGGGGCTGCCCCTCCATGGCTTCCGGTTCCTGTCCCAGCAGGCGCGCCAGTACCCGGGAGGCAAACAGCACTGTGCCCTGCTCGTCGATAAAGATCATGGGGTCGGCCCCTTCGCCGAGCAGGGCCAGCAGCCGCTGCTGATCCTGATGCAGTCGCTCCTGCAGGGTGAGGCGATGTTCGATCTCCTGCTTCAATAGCCGGTTCTCTACCAGCGAGGCACGTCCGGCCTTGGCCTCCAGCAGTGCCTTGACCCGGGCAAACAGCTCCTCCTTGCAGAAGGGTTTGACCAGATAGTCGTTGGCACCGGCCCCGAAGCCCTCCTCGATATCCTTGGGCTGGTTGAGGGCGGTGAGCAGCAGCACCGGCAGCATATCTTTCGGGTGTTGCTGGCGCAGGCGACGGCAGACGTCAAAACCGGAAAGGGTCGGCATCATCACATCGAGCAGGATGAGGTCCACCGGCTCCTCGGCCAGCTTGGCCAGCGCATCGTGGCCGTCACTGCTGGGCAGGATGCGGTAGCCGCAGGGCTGCAGCAGATGGCGCAGGATGTGCAGGTTGATGGGTTCGTCATCCACCACCAGAATGAGCGGAGCATCCTCGGGGGGAGGGGGCAGATCGTCGCTCTCCCAGTCAGGCAGGATCAGCGGTTGCTGGCGCACCAGCTGATGCTCGATCTGGCGGCTGTCGAGAGTCAGATTGGCCGCTTTGCCGGTGGCAAGGGGCAGGGTAAAGGCGAAGGTAGAGCCAACGCTCGGCTCGCTCTCGACAAACAGCTCGCCCCCCATCAGGTGCACCAGCTGGCGGGTGATGGAGAGGCCAAGGCCTGCCCCCTGCTTGCTTACCTCCGGGCTCATCTGTACCAGCGGCTCGAAGATATGCTCCAGATGATCGGGGGCGATGCCGATGCCGGTGTCGGTGACCTTGATGCGCAGGAAGTTGTTCTCGACGATGGTACTGAGCACCACCTTGCCCTGCGGCGTGTACTTGATGGCGTTACCCACCAGGTTGTAGAGCACCTGTTCGAGCCGCTGTTCGTCGGCCAGCACCGGCGGCAGTTCGGCCGGGCTGATATCCACCAGAGTGAGGGGTTTGGCCTGCACCAGATGCTGGCAGAGATCCAGCACCAGTCGGATCACCCCTTTTGATGAGACGGGTTGTGAGTGGATCTCCAGCTGGCCATAGCGCATCTGGTGGTAGTCCAGCAGATCGTCAACCAGACGGGCCAGGCCGTCTGCACTCTTGATGATGAGGCCGAGCTGCTTTTGCTGCCCTTCGGTCAAATCCTGCTGGCTGGCGAGCATCGACTCGGCCATCCCCTTGATACCGTGAATGGGGGTGCGCAGCTCGTGGGAGGTGTTGGCCAGCAGTTCATCCTTGAGCTTGTCCGCTTGCTGCAGGCTGAGGTTCTGCTTGTGGGTCAGCTTGACCTGCTGTTGCAGCTCCTGGGTCTGCTGTTCGATCAGTTCGATCTTGTCCTTCACCGAGCGCTGCATATGGCGAAACGCCTCGGCCAGCCGGTCGATATCATCACCGGTGCGCTCGATGGCGATGGGGTGATCCAGCGCACCGTCGGCCACCTGCTCGGCCGCTTCGGTGAGAGAGCGCAGCGGCGCCGTGATGGAGTGGGAGAGCCAGCGAGAGAAGAGGATCAGCAGCAGTACCGAACCCGCACCCAGCACAATCACCAGAGTTTCCAGCTGGCGGATCGGGGCATAGGCTTCCCGGGTGGAGATCTCGGCGATAAAGGCCCACTCGGTATCGAACACCTTCACCTGGGTGTAGGCGGCCAGCACCTCGTCATCCTGATAGGAGTGGAACAGCCCGACCCCCTGCTCGCCAGAGAGCGTCTTGGTGATGAGGGGCGTTTGCAGTGGACGGAAGTTGGGGCTGAAGCTGTTCTCGACGCTGAACTCCGGTGCCAGCCAGGCATCGGCGCGCATCCGCTTGTCGGGGCCGATCAGGATGGTCTCGCCGGTCTCGCCCAGCCCCTCCCGCTCCGCCATGATCTGGTTGAGCTTGTCCGGCAGCAGCTCGAAAATCACCACACCGCGCACATAGTCGTACTGCATCACGGGTGCCGCCATGTAGGCGACCACCTGCCCGGTCAGCTCGTTACGGCCAAAATCGGTGAACTCGAAGATCTGCTGCGGTTTCTGGCCGCCATCAAGGCGGCGTTTGATCTTGGCGAAGGTCTGGCCCAAGCCACTGCCCTGATAGGGGCCGGAGAGCAGATTGGTGGCAAAGTTAGGGTGCTTGGTGACCGAATAGACCACATCACCGTTGAGGTCCACCAGAAAGATGTCGCTGTAGTTGGACTTGCGCACCATGTCGGCATAGCCGCGATGAAAGCGCTGGTGCACCCGGCCATACATCTCGTCGGCGAGGATCAGCGCGGTGATGGAGGGTTCGATCTCTACTTGGCTGTCCGGTTTGCGCAGTTGATCCCAGGAGCCGGGCAGATAGCGGGCCTGGGCGCGGCTACGGGCCTCCTGCGGCGTGGTGCCCAGCTTCTCGAAGGCGCCGGTAAAGCCATAGAAACGGCCGATACTGTTGCCGGCAAAATCCTGCTGGGAGAAGTTGATGATCTGCTCTTTGAGGTTGTTGAAGTAATCCTCGAGCTGACTCTTCTTGATATTACGGACGGAGACCAGATGGTTGGAGGTCTGGGTGGTGAGATCCTTGCCGTGGCTGTATAGGAAGAAGAGGGTGATGACCAAAAAGGGCACCATGCCCAACATGAAAAAAGCCAGCATTAACTGCGGCCTGAGCCCACGAAGCGTGAAGATCCATTTCATCTTGTGATTTTCAATTGAGAATCCGGTTATTAAGCCGCTCAAGTCTCGAACGAAAGCGTAATCATTTCAACGACTTTATCCCAAATTCGCTTGGTGGGTCACAGCTGGCTGGAGAAAAATGCAGCAAGGCGTTTAAACCCTGAGCAAACAGTCTGCATCAGGGCTTAAATTGCGAAAAAGGGGTTGTGCTGGCGCTCGTGGTACGTATAATGCGCCTCGTTGTCAGGCAACTGGCACGAAAGCAGTAACGCGGGAATAGCTCAGTTGGTAGAGCACGACCTTGCCAAGGTCGGGGTCGCGAGTTCGAGTCTCGTTTCCCGCTCCAATTTTCCATCGCACCAACGATGGAACTCACTTTCAAGACAATCAGTCTTGTCAGCATGGCGCGTTAGCAAAGCGGTTATGCAGCGGATTGCAAATCCGTTTAGTCCGGTTCGACTCCGGAACGTGCCTCCATCTTCTCTCTGTTTATCTCAATCACCACTCTTCGAGTCTGAGCCTTGGTCAGTATCCTTGCTGTACCAGTAACTGTTCGCAGCCAGCCTGTTTCCACTCGCGCTCGAGATAGTGGCTCACATCCGCCATGTTTTGCCCCCGATATTGAAACTGCACCTCGGCACTGTGCTGGTTGAGATCCGCAATCCGTTGCTTCAGTGTGCCGCATTGCCACAGGCTGACGGTGGGCACGCCCCGTTCGGCCAGCACGATGGCATCTTCCCGATTCAGTTGCCACTCCTCCAGTTGTGCCCGTGTCAGGGCAACCATCAGCACCAGCAGTGCCACTTCCGGCAGTTTCATGCGTGTCTCCCTACTGCATGTTTTTCCCCTGATAACTGTGGCAAAGCGCACGATTTTCGCAAGTTTGTTAACTGTAGGTTAATGACGTAACCCGTTTTCAGTATTTCCCGTTTTTCACCATTTTTTTATAAAAAAATGCGTTGGTGATGTAGTAATCCTACATGGAGTGGGGTAATCTTTGCTCAGTGGTCTTACCAGTAAGGAGTTACATCATGTTTCATCCCTTTTCCCTGACTCAGATTATTCTTCGTCGCATTTATGTATTGCTGGTGGGCATTCTGGCTTTCCCCGTGATGCTGTTTCGCAGCGATCGTGCCCGCTTCTACAGCTATCTGCACCGGATCTGGAACAAAACCAGCACCAAACCGGTGTGGCTCAAAATGAGCGAGCGTGGCGAGCGGATCTTCTACTAAACCCCATTCGCACCATGTGCAAAAAGAGACAGCCAAAGCTGTCTCTTTTTTTATCTGCTTGCCGCAACTCCTGGCTCCCAACACCACTCCGATTGTTTATTTATTGTTTCTTTGAAGTTGCATCCAGCCCTGCCTGTTGGCGGGGCTTTTTTATGTCTGACGCATCTCTTTTGATGGAAGCAGTGAAGAAGATTAACGGGATGAAAGTACCATATGGCACTTTTCTCGTTCATTAATGGGTGGTCGTCGAGAAATTTTCAATGATGAAATAGCTGTTTAAAATCAATTGATTGAGTGTTTTTCTTTGGGTTTTTTAACTCTCTTTGTGTTTTTTTGAAAGGGAATATCCCGTTTGCCGGTTCTATTGCAGGTACCCGGTTGCGACAAATCGGGGATATCAGCAACATCCAACGACATCAAAAGGAACATGAACATGAATGTTAAAAAAAGCACTACTATCGCCTCCGCCATGACCGGTCTGCTGGCGCTGGGCGCCCAATTTATCGCGGCACCAGCCATGGCTGCCGATGAAAAGGAGAAGTGCTACGGCGTGGTCAAGGCCAGCAAAAATGACTGTGCGACCAAGAGCAGCTCCTGCGCCGGTACTGCCAAGGAAGATGCTCAGGGTGATGCCTTTGTGGTGATGCCCAAAGGGTTGTGCGAGAAGCTGGTCGGCGGTTCGCTGCAACCCAAGTAAGAGACATCGGGCAGGGGATGGCCAATGAGTTGCCCCCTGCATCTTCTCTGATTGGCGAAAGCGAGTCTTGCGATGAACCCTTTGATTGGTATCGGATTACGCACTCCCCATTACGATGAGATCCGGCAAACCCTGCCGGCAGTCGGTTGGCTGGAGGTGCACAGTGAAAATTACTTCGAACGGCACAGTCACGGTTTTCAGGTGCTTGCCGAACTGGCGCAACACTACCCCGTCAGTCTTCACGGCGTTGGTATGTCCCTCGGTTCTGCCGACCCGCTCGCTCCGCACCATCTGCAGCAGTTGTCGACACTGGCTGCGGCGATCAAACCGGTACGGATCTCCGAACATCTCAGCTGGGGCAGCATTGGTGGGCGTTACTTCAACGATCTGCTGCCGGTGCCCTATACCCGAGCCTCCCTGCGCAACATGAGCGACAAGATCCAGCAGGTACAACAGACCCTGGGTTGCCGCATGTTGATTGAAAATCCATCCTCCTATCTGCAACTGACCGGGGAGATGAGCGAGTGGGAATTTCTGGCCGAGCTGCAGCAGCGCAGCGGGTGCGGCATCCTGCTCGACCTCAACAATCTCTATGTCAGTGCCTTCAATCACGGTTTCTCTTGCGATGAGTATCTGGCAGCGATCGATCTTGCCACCGTCGGGGAGATCCATCTGGCCGGTTATACCGAGAAGCAGCTGCCGGAAGGCTCCCTCTATATCGATACCCACAGCGCCCCTGTGGTGGAGCCGGTCTGGGAACTCTATCGCCAGATCTGCCGCAAGCAGGCCATTCCCACCCTGATTGAGTGGGACCTCGAGATCCCGCCGCTGCCGGTCTTGCTGGCAGAGGCGGCGCAGGCCAGTGCCATTCTGGATGAGGCGTGCATGAGTGCGCCACGGGAGGTAGCCCATGGCTGAACTGGCACAGCTGCAACAGCATTTTGCCGATGGTCTGCTGGGGGCGCCTGACGCCATTTCCCCTCACATCAGCTCCCGGCTCTTTTCTGCCGAGTCTGTGCTGCAGGTCTATCGCAACCACTTCATCCTGAGCCTTGGCGAGGTGCTGGCGAGCAGTTATCCCGCCGTCAAGGCTATGGTCGGGGATGACTTTTTTGCAGCGGCGGCCCGTGGCTTCGTATTGGCCGAGCCGCTCAGGGAAGGGAGCGTCATGCACTATGGCGCCGGATTTGGCCAATGGTTGGCCCGCTTGCCAACTACAACCGGGCTGCCCTGGCTGGAGGCGCTGGCTCAGTTCGAATGGCAGCTTGAGCGTACCAGTCTGCTGCCGCTGGAATCCCGCTGCTGGCCAGCCGAGCGTCTGGCCGCATTATCGCCGCAACAATGGGAGCGGCTGCGGCTGTTGCCAGCCACGGATCTGCTGCTGGTTGCCAGCGATTATCCGGTGCTGGCCCTGTGGCAGATGGCGCTGCATGGTGGTGAAGCGGTGGAGGTGCTTGATGCCCCCGTCTGGTTGGCATTGAAGAAACAGCCGGATTGCCGGATTGCCCCCTTGCCCCTGACGGCGGGTGAGTGGGCGCTGCTACAGGGTTGTCTCGCCGGTACGGCGCTGGTCGATCTGCTGGCGGCCGCCCCTGCGGCCAGTGAACATCTCACTCGCCTGATAACTCTTGGTCTGCTGGTGGATATGGAGGTGATGCCATGATGGCAAACAAATGGCTGGCGCTGGCCAGCTCGAGTGGTGATTTGCCGCACTGGAGCAGCGCTGGTATGCTGTTGCTGGCGCGGCTGTGGGTCGCCTCAGTTTTTTTCACTTCAGGCTGGCTCAAGCTGACGGCGTGGGATTCCACCCTCTATCTGTTTGAATCCGAGTATCAGGTGCCCCTGCTGCCTTGGTTATGGGCTGCTTATCTGGGTACGGCGACCGAGCTGCTGTTGCCGCTCTTCCTGCTGGCGGGGCTTTTTACTCGCCCGGCCGCCTTGCTGCTGTTTGGCTTCAATATCATGGCGGTGATCTCCTACCCGACCCTCTGGGCGGGTGGCTTTTACGATCACCAGCTGTGGGGCTGGATGCTGCTGACCCTGACCATCTGGGGCGGCGGTGTGCTGAGCCTGGATTATTGGCTGACACGTCGCAACCATTGATTTATCAGTGTTTTCCCCAATGACAAAGAGCGCCAAAAGGCGCTCTTTGTCATAATGACGGCCGGCGAAATTTCCCATGAGAGAAAAGGAGCAGCCAATGATCATTCGTCAGGCAAGGGCCGCAGATATACCCGCACTGGTGGCGCTGCGCATGGAGCTGTTTTGTGAGGTCGGTGAGCTGGTGACGTCGCAGGCAGACCCGGCCTTGTGGCAGGCCACCCTTGACTACTTTACCCGGGCGATGAGTGAAGAGAGTGCTTTATCCTGGCTGGCTGAGGCCGATACGCAGGAGGGCGGCAAACAGATCGTGGCGGCAGGGACGCTGGCATTATTTGAACGGCCGCCCTATCCCGGCAATCTGGCGGGGATGGAGGGGTATCTGCTCAATATGTATACGCGGCCACAATGGCGCCAGCAGGGGATCGCCACGGCGCTGCTCGATGCCATAACGGCCTTCGCCAGCGCGCGTCAGCTGGGCAAGGTGTGGCTCCATGCCAGCGGGCAGGGGCGCCCTCTCTATGAGCGGATCGGCTTTGTCGCCAATCCGGCCTATCTGGAGTGGCAACCGGTGGTGGAGTAAGGGTTGCAGCTCTGCATGAGTGGCGCTTGGTCGGTGAATTTGATTTACAGCAATAAATATGGCGTCAGATGGGATCGCGGCAACGCCGCCAACTATGCTGATGGAGCACGCCACCATTATCTTATTGATCCACTGCGTGGTTTGGCCATGGTGGGTGCCAGTCTGGAGGATACGTTTCGATGTTCAATAGCAAACTGAAAGCCGAGTTGCAGCAGTGCCAGGATCAACTTCTGGAACAGCAGGGATTTTTCGACGCAGTGCACGGCAGCGTGGCGACCATCACCTTTACGCCGGATGGCACTGTGCTGGCCGCCAATGATCTCTTTCTCAACGTGGTGGGCTTCAGTGCGCCCGAGGTTATCGGTCAGCATCACCGTATCTTCTGCGACAAGCTGTATGCCCAGAGCAGCGACTATCAGCAGTTTTGGGCGGACCTGAAGCAGGGGCGTTCCCGCACCGGGGTGTTCCAGCGCTTCAACAAACGGGGCGAGGCGATCTGGCTGGAAGCAACCTATTTTCCGGTCAAGTTGCGGGGCGTGGTGACCATGGTGATCAAGATTGCGGCCGATATTACCGAGCACCACCTGCAACTGCTCAGCCAGCAGGCGGTGGTGACGGCGCTGGATCGGTCGCTGGCGGTCATCGAGTTCACCCCCGGCGGGGAGGTGATTTCTGCCAACGGCAATTTCCTCCATACCATGGGCTATACCCTGGCGCAGGTGCAGGGCAAGCATCACCGTATCTTCTGCGACGATCAGTTCTATCGAGACCAGCCTCACTTCTGGGATGAGCTGGGCCGTGGTCAGTTCAAGTCCGGTCTCTTTTGTCGTCAGAACAGTCACGGTAGCAAGGTGTGGCTGGAGGCGACCTACAACCCGATCCTTGATGAGCATCGCAAGGTGGTGAAGGTGATCAAGTTCGCCAGCGACATTACCGAGCGGATCAACAAGAGCGATGCGGTGCGGGAAGCGGCCATGTTGGCCCACGATGCGGCGCAGGAGACCCTGAACTGCGCCGAGCGTGGCGCGGGTCTGCTCTCCTCGGTGGTCGATACCTCCAGCCTGATTGCCAGCCAGCTGACTCACAGTATCGGCCTTATCAACCAGCTCAACGAGCAGTCGCGCAGCATCGAGGCGATCGTCTCCACCATCAGCAGCATCGCCGACCAGACCAATCTGCTGGCCCTTAACGCGGCCATTGAGGCGGCGCGGGCGGGGGATCAGGGGCGTGGTTTTGCGGTGGTGGCCGACGAGGTTCGCCAGCTGGCGGCCCGCACGTCTCTCTCTACCGACGAGATTGCCAAGGTGGTACAAAATAACCGGGAGCTGACCGCCAAGGTCACCTCCGAGATGTCTGACGTCGCCAGCAGCGCCGAGCTGGGTAAACAGCAGGTGGGTGAGGTGAATGAGGTGATGAGCGACATCCGCCGGGAAGCGAACAACGTCTCCAGCACCGTCTCTGATCTGGCCATCTGAACCCCCTGACTTCCTGTCATGCCGGGGCATTGACTCATATTTGAGCAGTCAGTGCCCCAATCTGAACCCCTCCTGTATCGTCCCGCCATTGTGAATTGTCCTCTTCTGGCCCCTTGATTAGGCTTGCCGCCTCATTTATTTCAGAGCAGGAACAGAACACGATGGCATTACAACAGAAGGGGCGGGCAATGGCCCTGCTGGTTATGGTCGCGAGCATGGGTCTGGGCGGCTGTATGGGGCAGATGGGGCTTTCCGGCATGGTCACCAAAGGCAACCTGAGCGTGGTGGATAACCGCTACGCTCGTGCCGGGGTCTTTATGCTGCTCTCCCCTGTCTACGGTCTGGCCGCGACCGCTGACCTGTTCGTCTTCAATACCATCGAGTTCTGGTCTGGCAAGAACCCCATCACCGGCAAATCTCCGGCTGTGGTGGACATGAAAGCCAATCCGGTGATCAAGGTGAACCAGCATCTGGATCCGGCCCTCAAGAAGGTGCCGTTGGCCATGCTGCCACAAGGGGTGCGCGAGGTGGAGATCAGCTACCCGGACGAGCATACCGCCCAGATGGAGGTGCACTATCTGGATGGTCGCCGCAGTATGATGCGTGGCGAGAAGCGTGGCGAGCTGATGGATATCTACTTCGATGGCCGCTTTGTCTCTACCCTGAGCCGTGCAGAGCTGGAAGAGCGGGCGAATCAGGGGAAGGCTGCTGCCTAAATTCAACTGAATCCAGATCGATCCAGCTTCAGATGGGGTATACCTAATCTGCTGGCAAAATCGCCATGATGTCTAAGGGAGTAGACTATGACGGTGAATGGATTGCGATTGGCGGAGTTGATTGGTTCCCTCAGTCATGCGCTCGATATGACCGAGGGGCAACCAAGAGGACACTGCATTCGCTGCTGCTGGATAGGTTCCCGTCTGGGGGAGCGGCTGGGACTGGACGCCCGGCTGCGCCATGACCTCTACTACACGCTCCTGCTTAAGGATCTTGGGTGCAGCAGCAATGCCGCCCGCATCTGCGAGCTCTATCTCACCGACGATCTTCACTTCAAACGCGATTTCAAACTGGTGGATGGCTCCCTCTCCGAGGTAGTCAACTTTGTGCTGGGCCACACCGGCTTGCAGGCGGATCTGCTGGGACGTTTTCGCAGCCTGTTTCATATCTTTCGCAACGGTGACCAGATTGCCAACGAACTGATCCAGACCCGCTGTCATCGGGGGGCGGATATCGCTCGCCAGCTGCGTTTCAGTGACGAGGTGGCTGATGGCATTCTCTCCCTTGATGAACACTGGAATGGCAAAGGTCGGCCCCTGCAACTGGCTGGCGAGGCGATCCCGCTCTTCTCGCGCATTGCGCTGCTCTGTCAGGTGGTGGATGTGTTTCACGCAGCCGCAGGCCCGGATGCGGCGCTCAAGGAGCTGCGCGAGCGCAGCGGCAGCTGGTTTGATCCGGTACTGGTTCGCGAATTTGAAGCGCTGGCCGACGAAGAGTTCTGGCAAGGACTGGCCGATCCCCGACTGACCGAGTGGGTGCTGGTCCACCCGGCCGGGCAGGGGGAGGTAGCGCTGGATGAAGATTATCTGGACGAAATCGCGGCGGCCTTCGGGCAGGTGGTGGACTCCAAAAGTCCCTACACCGCGGGTCACAGCGGCAGGGTTGCGCTCTATACCGACATTCTTGCCACCCAGATGGGGTTGTCCGAGTCGCGTCGACGCTGGCTCAAGCGGGGCGCCTTGCTCCATGATGTGGGCAAGCTCGGGGTGAGCAACGCCATTCTCGACAAGCCGGGCAAACTCGATGCGCAAGAGTGGGCGGCGGTGCAGATGCATGCCGCCTATACCGAGGAGATCCTGAGCCGTATCGGCGCCTTCGAGGAGCTGGCACAAGTGGCGGGCGCCCACCATGAGCGGCTCGATGGCAAGGGCTACCCCAAGGGGCTGAAGGGGAACGAGATTACCCTTGAGACGCGCATCATCACCACAGCCGACATCTTCGATGCCATCACCGCCAAGCGCCCCTATCGCGGTGCCATCCCTGTGCCGCAGGCGCTGGAGATGATGGCGGAGAATCTGGGCACAGCCATAGACCCCGACTGTTTTGCCGCCCTGCAGGCGGGTATTCAGGATTTCTCCCTCTACCTCACCACCGAGCAGCCGCTGGCCAATGCCAGTTAAGAGTTGCTGATCAACGGCCCAAGTGGCCAGTCAGACAGCAAAACGCCCCGCAACTGCG
>NZ_JAYJLJ010000031.1:0-34490 GCF_051948815.1 Aeromonas sp. Lyrl_2 | reverse complement strand
TGATAAGCCTGATGCAGAGCTGTCCATCAAAGCACTGGAGATGGCCTATCAGCAGCGGGGTTGCCCATCTGGTGTGCTGTTTAACTCCGATCAGGGCAGCCAATATGGCAGTCGGGCATTTCGGCAACGAGTGTGGCGCTATCGCATGACCCAGAGCATGAGTCGGCGTGGCAACTGCTGGGATACTCAGTTCATTATGCTCAAGAACATCAGCCCAATCTGACCCGTGCTGGGATTGGCGAACATAATGCCTTTGCGTTGACCTGTCGATTGGATGCTGATGTTCCCTGGCATTGCTGGGCCCAGCGTCTGTGACCTAATAGGAGCCTTGTGCTGCATCTTGAGTGTCCTGTCCTGCGTATGGGGTTGGTAGTGCATATTCCTTGGAGGAATGAGCCATGAACAATTCCAGAAACAAAGCTGAAGTTATCCTTGGTGTAGACACCCATCTGGATACCCATGTTGGGGTTTTGCTTAACGCACAAGGACATCTGCTGGGATGCTTGATGGTCACGACCAATATCAGCGGATATGAGAGACTCGTGACTTGGGCAAACTCTTTCGGGTGCTTGAAGAGAGCAGGCATTGAAGGCACAGGCACGTACGGGGCTGGCTTGGCCTGTGTACTGCGTAAGCATGGTGTCGAGGTCTTCGAAGTTAATCGTCCTGACCGCTCCAAACGTAGGCTCCAAGGGAAATCGGATCCTACCGATGCTGAAAATGCTGCGCGATCAGTGTTTTCCGGTAGTGCTACCGCGATAGCAAAGACCCAGTCAGGTGCGGCAGAAATGATGCGTGTGGTATCAGTGGCCAGACGCAGCGCCGTCAAAGCCAAAACGCAGGCAATGAATCAACTAAGAGCGCTGCTTGTCAGTGCCCCCCAGGATGTTCGTGAACGGCTCTGGAAGAGCAAACCCGCTGACTGTGCAAAGGGATGTGCACGAGTGAGGTCATTGGGTAGCACAGAATTCCTGCATACGTTAACGACTACCCTGTGCCTGCTGGCCAAGCGTTGGTTGCTATTGGCAGACGAAGTTGAAAAACTTGATGCCATGTTGGATGCCTTGACCCATCAACATGCTCGCCGTCTGCGCGAGCAATTTGGCGTCGACCCTCAAACCGCAGCGGTGCTGCTTTCAACGGCTGGCGATAACCCGGAACGGTTAAGAAATGAAGCATCGCTTGCGGCACTTTGTGGGGTTAACCTTTTACCCGCATCCTCTGGAAAGACCGTACGACATCGCTTAAACCGAGGTGGTAACCGTGCAGCAAATAATGCGTTATGGACGATTACAATAGTCCGGATCCGGGGAGATCCACAAACCCAATCTTACGTCGCACGACGTAGCGCCCAAGGCTTATCTTCGAAAGAGATCCAGCGTTGTTTGAAGCGCTATATCGTCAGGGAACTCTACCCTTTGCTCTTGGCAGATTTAGCTGACTCAGCGCGAGCTTGTTGACATAGGAGCGTCAACGCCCCGATGGAACGATTGTTCAGAAGCCTGAAGTCAGAGTGGCTCCCGGCTCTGGGATATATGAGCTTGCGAGAGGCGAAGCGGGATATCAGTTACTACCTGATGGATTACTACAACTGGCGGCGTCCACATCAACACAATGACGGGATACCGCCAGCAAAAGCCGAAGAACGGCCTAACCAAGTGTCCGGATTTAGTTGACCACTACAATTCATCAACTCGAACAGGGAGTCGAGTAGTCCCTGTGTTGCTCGCAGAGTAAGGTTGAAAATCCCCTTGAGCATTAGGAAGGTTGCGATGGTCTGGTCAGTGTAAAGCTGGCTGCGGCCCCGCCGCCCATGATGCTCGTGGTGAAACCAGTTGCTCATGGCCTCGGCATCAACCCAGAAGGAGAGTGAACCACAGTTAATCAAAGACTGGTTGTATTGAGGCCAGTTGGTGATGGGGAGAAGCGACGTGCCCATGATGCAGATTTGAAGAGGATGGTGGTGATCAGATCACCGAGTCCCCAGTTAGTTCCTTTCAAACTGCATCGATTTGGGAAACAACGCCGCCCGTAGTCATTCTTCAGGACATCGATGACAGCCTCAAAGAACTCGGCTTTCTGACTCATCAGCGCCAGCTGCTGCTCGAGTTTCTTGATGTGCTGTTCGGGCGTCTGGTTGTCGGGGTCAGGCATGGTGATGCTCCTGCCAGCACGCACAGAAGCCCCCTGGCTCCAATCTTGCCGACCATGTTTACGCAACCATACCAGAACGGTGGAGCGGCCCTGAATGCCATAACGCACCTGAGCCTGTTTGTAGGTGAGCTCGCCTTTTTCAATCTGCCCGACCAGCGCCAGTTTAAAAGTCAGCGAGTAATCGCGCTGTGTCCGTTTCACACCTTGTCTCATCGGGCTCTCCATTTATATGGGGGAAAGGTGTAAACCATATTCAGGACGGGACAACTGGTATAAAAAAGGCCCCTATCGGGGCCATTTTCAGCATTTAATTCAAGACAATGGGAAGGCAGGATGAACGAATCCCTGGTAACCATCGATATGCAACTTGGAAAGCAATTCCACTTGATGTTGATCCTCGACGCGGGTCGCAATGGTGGTCACACCGGCATTGTGTGCGGCGCGACACACTGCAGCCAGGAATGAGGTGTCAGCCCCCGGCTCCATGACCTGACTGGTATAACCGTGATCAACCTTGACATAAGCCGGCGACAACTCCTCCAGATAGCCCAGAGACTGGAAGTGACGACCATAGTGGTCAACCCCCCACTGGAAGCCATGAGCTTGCAAGGTGTCCACCAACGCAGCCACGTTGTCTTTATGTTTCATGATGGCAGCTTCAGGTATTTCAAATAATAACCGCTCTTTGAGCTCTGCATGCTCGGTCAGATAGCGCGTCAGCCAGGTTAAAAACTCATCCGAGCAGAGCGAGCCAGCAGTGATGTTGATCGCCAGTACCAGATCAGACTGTTTTTGCAGTAATGGAACGCAAGCATCAAGCACCGCCTGGTCAAACTCGCCACCCAATTTGAACTGTTCAATCGCGGGCAAGAACTGACCTGCAAAATAATCTGTGCCATCCCGAGAGATAGAAGCAAACAGCTCTGCATGCAACCTTGCTCCATTATCAAACCGGCAAGCTGGTTGTGCTTTGAAGCGCCAAAGTTGTCGTGAAATTGCATCTTGTACCAGATCTCGCCAGGCCAAACGCCCCATCAAACCTTGCTCGGTCCCCCCTTCCATCACCACAGCACCACGGCGTTCATTGCGCGCCTTGCCAAGCGCATTATCGGCTTTGGTCAACAAGGCAGAGAGATCATCATTGCCATCACGACCGGCAATACCGATGACGGAGAGCGCATCCCCTTCGCCCATTGGATTCACCACCAGATCGGCAATGCGGCTATTAATCACTTCAGCCAGCTCTTTTAGCTGAGTCAGATCGTCAGTTGGACAGAGCAGCGCATATTCCGTCGCGGAGATCCGTGCCAAGGCTGCGCCATCCCACCCTTTTAATTGCTCTCTCAAGACCTGAGCTATCGATTTAACCATGTTGTCGCGGGCAGCAAAGCCTTCATCGCGATAGATATCATCCAGCATGTCGACCGCAACCAGCATGACGCCACCTTGGCCAGCCTCCGCTATCCATGCGTTTACCTGACCCACAAAATAGGCTCGGTTGCCAAGTCCCGACACGGCATCGACATAAACCCGCTCGCGCAATTTCTCGGCCTCATCGGCTTGCTCTTTAAATTGCAACGCCAACTTGCTTGAGAGGGTGTTGATCGCCTGAACGACCTGCTTCAATTCATGGGTTTTAGGCTCCGGGATCGTATGACCGAAATGGTGCAGCTCGATCTCTACGGCTTGATCACAGATCTGTTTGAGTGGCTTGAGCAAGTAGTTGAGTGCTCTCATCAACAAAATTGTGGTGATCAAAAAGCCGACCAGAAACCAACTCGCCAGCTCACTCATTCCCCGCCACAACTCGTAATAAGCCTGGCCGGGGTGACCCACTACTTTTAATTTTCCAAGCTGCAACCAGCCAGACGTCAGAATTGACTCGTTGGATACCTCAGGAAACAGTCCCAAATTTACAAACCACTGCGGCACCCCCTGAATATTGTTGGTATTTTCCTGCTCGATGACATCCTTTGATGCCAGCAGATCCAGGCGAACCAATCGATAATAGCCACCATCAAAAATGGCCTGGATCACCGACTCGGCACCGACCTTGTCACCGTTTTCCAGATAGGGGGTGAGCGCAAGCCCCAGCGAGGTTGCCGTATTGATGACCGTTGTTTCCTGTTGCTGCGCAAGATAAGTGCGGGTTGAATTGAATTGCACCCAGTATGTGGCCGCAAATAACAATCCAAACAGCAGCAGCATGGTGGCTAATAACTGTCGATAGAGCGTCATAGGTTAATCATCCAAATTCACCACTGGCCGAGCCAATCGCCCCGAGGTCATGCGATTGCGTAAATCATTCCATAATCCCAAGCGGGATGATTGACCAGCCAGTTCCCCTTGGCCTCGTGCCTTCATCAACCACAAGTGACTACCGTTAAAACTGTAAATAGGCACCAAATCACGCCGCTGTGTGGCAGGGCGAATCGAGCCTATCAAATTATCCAAAATAACCGGAACGGAAGAGGGTGTCTCATAATATGCCACCACCATGTGAAACTGGTTGTAATCAAGAGCCTTTACGTACACCATCCGCATTTTATCATCCGGGATCCCAAGCTCGAGCAGCGTAGAGTATTTAGCGATACTGAAATCTTCACAGTCTCCCCCGGCGGCTCCCAAAAATTCTAGCGGGGTTGCCCAATAATCCTTTTTGCGCCACAACTTGATATCGTCAATAAAACGCATCCGATTGAAAAAATTATTTACCCGCTCAAGCTTCTTTTCTTCGCTCAGGGCCCTGCCCTTCGTCTCCATGACTAGCATACGCCAACTGGTTACACGCTTGCCGGCTCTGGCGCCATAGGTCTGCTCCGCCCGTTTGATCAAGTTGAGATCTTCCTGTGGCAGAGGCTGACTGGCACAGAGCAGAAGTGAGAAGGGTAACAGCAGGATCCATAAGGAGTGGCGCAAAGCGCGTAGCGATCGGTATCTCCATTCATTGAGAAGATAACACCATCTGCTACCGGTACCACGCTGGAGTGTCACGTCATATTCCTGCTGCATTATTACTGCTGCACTCCTCAAAGCTCGTACAACAACCTGCGTTAGCCAAACATGGTGACTGCCAGCAGCAGTCACCATGTTGGCGTTCATGATCCCTGCGGGATCATGAACAAACGGTTATTGCCTAGCCTGCCATTCAGCGGGTTGTTTGACGCTAAATGCATTGAGCAGACTGCCTGTCGCGTTGAGAATGCGATAGTCCGCCAGCAGTGCATCATACTCGGCAGTGATATAGCTGCGACGCGCCTCGAACAGTTCGTTCTCGGTGTTCAATACGTCCAGCAATGTCCGTTGACCCAACCCAAACTGCTTCTTGTACGCCTGTACGGTGTCATAGCTGGCGTCAACATGCTCTTTCAGGAAGGTCTTTTGCTTGGCCAGCGACTCTTTCGCGTTCCAGGCCAGACGAGTGCCTTCCTCTACTTGGCGGAACGCATTCAAATGAATGTCTTTCGCCTGAGAGTAGAGCGCCGATGTTGCATTGCTCTCTGCCACATCAGAACCGCCACGGAACAGGTTGTAACGCATCCGCACCATGGCGGTCAGATCATCGTTGCGCCCTTTGACCGCATCGATATCCTCATTCCAGTTCTGATCGACCTCGAATGTTACATTGGGGTAGAAACCGGATTTGGCACCTTCATGTTGATACTTGGCCGCTTCAATATCCTGCAGTGAAGAGAGCAGGGTCGGGTGGACTTCGGTCGCCGTTTTCAGCGCACTATCGAGGCTGGTCGGGATAAGCTCGGTATTGGGAACCGGCTGTACCAGATCTTTGGGAACCTCGTTCACGACACGAATAAATTCACTCTCTGCGTCGCGATAGTTGTTTTCAGCAGCGGCCTGATTTGAATAGGCCCGGGCAACACGACCTTCAATCTGGGTCTGATCCGCAGTAGAACCAAGCCCTGAATCAGTCCGCTTGCTGATGTCGCTGCGGATTTGTTCGTGGGTTTCCAGGTTCTGTTTGGAGAGTTCCAGGATCTCCTGCTGGCGCAGCATATTGAGGTAGACCTCAGCTACTCGCAGCGCGGTATTTTCAGCTTCGGAGATCATCGCCAGACGCTGGGCATTGGCTTCGGCTTCGGTTCTGGAGACGTTGTTGCTGACATCAAAGCCATCAAACAACATTTGCCGCAGGCTGAGTCCAGCCTCTTTGCGAGTCATGGAATCATCAATATTGCTGTTGGCGCTGGCAGCGCGGGTAGAAGGGCTGTCAGTTTTTTCATAGCCTACGCCGCCACGCAGATCGATCGTAGGATAATAGCCACCCTTGGCTCCATCATGCTGATAGAGTCGTGCCTGATACAGATCAAACGCTTCCTTTATCTTGGGATGCGTAGCAAGTGTCTGTGCCACCGACTCTTCCAGAGTCTGGGCCTGACCCAAACTCGGGATCAGGATGCAGCCACTGACCAGCATGGCAACAATCGTTTTTTTCATGTTATCTCCAGTCATGTTTTGTTTTTAGATTGTTGGCTTATCGTTCTCTCAGTGCCGACTGCTTTGCCCGTAAAATCGGCTTAAGCAAATAGTCTAGGACACTTTTTTTACCAGTAATGATATCAGCACTGGCTAACATACCGGGGATGATGGGAAGTGCGTTAAGCTCATCGCCCAAGTAACTCTTCTCTGTTCGAACCCGAACCAGATAAAAGGAGTTCCCCTCCTCATCCTGGATCGAATCCGCACTTATCTGTTCAACCTTGCCATGCAATCCTCCATAGATTGTAAAGTCATAGGCAGTAATTTTGACGATGGCATCCAGCCCCGGTCGCAGGAAGGCGATATCTTTCGGTGACACCTTGGCTTCTACCAGCAAGGTATCCTCCAACGGCACAATCTCCATCAAATCCATGCCGGGCTGAACCACGCCGCCCAGGGTGTTGATCTTGAGTTTCTTGATGGTGCCCTTGAGCGGAGCAATCACGCTAGTCCGGTCAACCCTGTCTCGCAAGCCAACCTGCCCTTCTGATAACTGGCCAAGCCGCCCCTGTTTCTCATTCAGTTCAGTCTGGGAATCTGCTCTGAACTTCAGCGCAATATCATTACGCTTGGAGATGGTCTCACGCAGTACCGAATTGAGTTTTGGGATCAGCAGACGGTTGCTCTCCAGCTCCCCCTGCATCTCGTTGACCTGCCGCTCAAGCTTGATTAGCTCCACTTGAGGCACTATACCTTCTTTCGCCAGCGGACGGCTAATATTCAGTTCCTGTCTGGCCAGATCCACACTGCGATTCACGGTGCGGATCTTGGCATTCAGTTCAATCAGCTCCTGCTCTTTCTGTTCGATTTGCTGACCAAGAATATAGAGCTGGTTCTTCAGGTTATTGAGGCGATCCCGCTGTACAGAGCGCTCACGGTGTGCGTATTCGGCAAAAACGGTTTCATAACCATCGGGAAACTGGATTGGCGCTTCACCTACCACGACCTGTTCACGCCACCCCAGTGCCGGGTCGTTTTTCACCTCGACGCTGGCCATCTCGGCGCGCAGACGAGCCACATCCCCCTTTAGAGTGACTACCTCTTGCTCCCGTTCTCTAAAGTCGGAGCGGAAACGGGTGTCATCAATGCGCAGCAGAGGCTGTCCCTTTTCGACGATATCCCCCTCTTTAACGAAGATCTCTTTGACGATCCCCCCTTCCAGGTTCTGGATCACCTGCAGCTGACGGGACGGAATAACCTTGCCCTGACCCACGGTGACTTCATCCAGTTCGGCCCAGGCCGCCCAGACGATGGCACTCATGAAAAAGAGGAAACAGCACCATAGCAGGATACGAGCTCCGGTCGGCGTGGTCAGCAGTACAGCTGCCGCGCCGTCATCGACAAACTCCAGATGCTCGGGTGCTGGCAATACCTCGCCGGAAGGCGTCTTTTTGCTGCGCTTGAACCAGTCCATGAGCCCCTTAACCATGGGACACCTCCTGCACGCGCACCTTGCCTTCCTTCAACTGCTGTAACACCACCTCTTTGGGACCATCAGCAACGATCTGCCCCTGCTCGATGACGATAACTCGCGATGCCACATCCAGCATCGAGGTTTTGTGAGTGATGAGGATCAATGTGGTTTCCGGGCCCAGTCTGGCGAGCTCCTGTTTGACCTGCATCTCGGACTGATTGTCCATGTTGGAGGTCGGCTCATCCATCACCAGAATGGGGGGATCATTGAGCAGGGCGCGTGCCAGCAGGATCGACTGACGCTGGCCACCGGATAGCTGACGGCCCCCCTCGCCTATCTGCCGATCCAGCCCGTTAGGATCCCGGTTGGTAAAGTTGGTGACACCCGCCCGCTTGGCTGCGCGCAAGACTCTCACATCATCCACCAGCGGATTACCCAGCATGATGTTGTCCCGCACCGATCCGAAAAAGAGAATGACATCTTGCGGAACACAGCCGATATTGCGACGGATCACCGCAGGTGGCAGTTGATCAAGTTCAAAACCGTCGATACGTACCGAGCCATCGGTCGGTCGATACAGCCCCATCAACAACTTCTCGAGGGTCGTTTTACCCGCCCCAATCCGGCCGATAATCGCCACCTTTTCGCCCGGCTGAATGCGCAAATTGATATTGTGCAGGGTGCTGGTTTCCATGCCGGGATATTTGAAGGAGACATTCTCGAATTCAATGCGACCGGCAATCACCGGATGATGGATATATTGCTTGCCTTCCTCCTGCTCTCCCGGGGTTTGCATGATTTTTTCCAGAATATCCAGTGCTGACTTGGCCTGGTTATAACGGGTCGACAACACGGAGAGTTGCACCATAGGTGCAATGGCGCGACTGGAGAGCATCACGGCGGCAATCATGCCCCCCATAGTGACCAAGCCTTCGGAGATCTGGTAAACACCGACAATCACCAGACCAACCGTCACCACCTGCTGGATATAACTGGCCAGCGAGGACATGGAGTTGGTAATGCGGCGGGTCTGTACGCCCCAGGTGGAAATATGAGAAACGGCCTGTTCCCAGCGATGCTGGAACATGCTCTCGGCGCCGAAAATCTTGACGGTTTCCAGCCCGGAAATACTTTCAATCAGGTTGGCGTTCTTCTGGGACGCAAGGCGCGAACCCTCTTCGATGGACTGCTTGAGGGGCTCCTGAATATAAAAGCTGTAAGCGATGAGGATCAGCATGGCGACGATGGGGACCACCACCATCACACCGGCAAACATCCAGATAATAAAAAGGAAGAAGACGGCAAAAGGGAGATCGATAAGAGTAGAAACCGTTGCAGAGGTGAAAAACTCCCGCACCGATTCAAATTCCTGCAGATGTTTGGCGAACGCGCCAGTGGAAGCGGGACGAGACTCCATCCTCATGCCCATCACCTTGGCGAAAATTTTGGCGGACAGTAGCACATCAGACTTTTTGCCAGCGATATCGATAAAGTAACTGCGCAACTGCCGCATCACAAAATCGAAGGTAAAGACCACCATGGCCCCGACCGCCAGCACCCAGAGTGAATCAAACGCCAGATTGGGCACAATCTTGTCATAGACGTTCATGGTGAAAAGAGGGCTGGCGATGGCAAACAGGTTGATCAGAATGGAGGCGATCAGCACATCGCGATAGATACCGCGGGATTCGAACAAGGTGCTCCAGAACCAGTGGCCATCACGGGTTTCCAGCACCTTGGGCGAGCGTTCGTCAAACTTGAACTGCTTCTTTACATAGAAGAGGCGCCCCAGATACTCATCACCCAATTGGGCTGCGGTCAGCCATTGCGCGGCATCACCGGCCTGCGGGAAAATCACTTTCCCCTGGCTGCGATCTTCGTTCCACTCCAGCAAAATGCAGGCGCCACCACTGCGCATCTGCAATACACAAGGCAGCAGCAAGGGAGAGATATCAGCCAGTGGCTGTATCACTTCACGGGCGGATAACCCGCCACGCTCGGCAGCACGGCAAAAGAGTGCGGTAGTCAGGCGTCCGGAGACCAGTGGCAACCCGGTCGTCAGGGCATCCTGACTGTTGGGCACACCATAAAAACGGGTCAAGAAGACCAGACACTCCAATAACTCATCAATACGACTTGTTTCTGCTTGCATAGCATCCTGTCACTGCATAAATGAGGTAGATAAGAGCGTTCATCGCTCATATTTCCCTGCTATAGCCACGCTAAAACCGAGTGGCCTTCCCGCTGATGAGACTGATCAGGGGATAAACCTGTCCAGATAGATCGCGACACTCATCCCCAATTTCCCAGCACAGCAGCAATGGCGGCATGATTCGTTATTGGTAAAAATAATCGGCTCATCAACACCATGCTAACACTGCAATCAGGGTGAATGTCGGAGTTAATTGATAATGACATTTATTATGGCGCACCACTATATCAACCGGCACGTACCAAAACTATAGTTTAGGGTATGAAGTTTTTTATATAACCCTATGTTTTACGTGAAAATAATAATCTGGCGCTCAATTATAGGTCAGGAAGTATGAAGGGTCTGCCCAACGCGTGACCTTGCGGGCCGTTCAATGAGAGTGCTTTGGCAATGTCCGCCATGGCCGTCCAGCGATTTTCACACCAGGCTGGCGCCAACAGGGTTGGACGGCGCGCGGAGGCCGAAATCCGGTGATACACCACCTCGGGCGGCGTGTGCTGGATCATGGCAACGGCCGCCTCCACATACTGCTCCAGCGTCAATACCTCAAGGCGCCCCGCCTGCCACGCTTTACCAAGAGTACTGCCCTCTACCACATGAAGCGGATGCAGCTTGATTCCCTCAACACCGGTCTCAACGATGCGATGCAGGGTATCGAGGCTGTCCATCGGCACCTCCCCCGGCAGGCCGACGATCAGATGAGCACATACCTTGATGCCGCGCTGATGGGCACGTCTTACCGCATCCTCATAGGCGGCATAACCGTGGCCGCGGTTGATCCGTTGCAGGGTCTTGTCGTTGGCACTTTGCAGCCCGAGCTCCAGCCACACCTCGTAGCCCCGGGCCTGATAGCCCGCCAACAGATCCAGCACCGCATCAGGTACGCAATCGGGGCGAGTGCCCACGCAGAGCCCCACCATATCGCTCACTGACAGCGCCTCTTCATACATCCGCTGCAGATATTCGACCTCGGCATAGGTGCTGGTGTAGGCCTGAAAATAGGCAAGATAGCGTTTGGCACGGGTGACTTCGTCCCGGCGAGCCAGCAGTTGTTGCACCACGGAGAGTTGTTGGGCCGACTCGTCGGCAAAAGAGGATACATTGCAGAAGGTACAGCCACCACGGCCCAGGGTGCCGTCACGGTTCGGACAGGTGAAGGCCCCGTGGATGGAGAGTTTGTGGATCTTCTGACCATGACGCTGCTTGAGATCCTGACCGAATGTATTGACGAGTTCGTGTAACTGCATGACACCTCCGCTAAAGGAGCGCCATTGTACGAGCTTGCGCAAAACAGGGGCTGAGCTGGATCAAGCTAGCGGAGAGGGTAAAACATATAAATACCCGACCAATTTTGAATAAATATAGAGAAAAAGCGCAAAAAAAGGATTTTTACAGTTCTTTGACGATTCAAACAGTAAATATCCATATGAAAATGAGACCTGATAACCCACTGTTGAACAATGAAAAATTCAAAGAGACCCGACAGCACACAATTGCAAGCATGGGATATTGAAAATGTGATCCCTTCCGCTGTCGGCCACATCGGGTTGGTAAAATTACTACATTCGCCCATCGTCGCCGAGCACACCATTGAGCCCGTCAATGGCGATATATTTAACCAACAAAATCAAACCACGCAGAATAAATACTTCATAACTGCGAGCTAATCCCCCTAACCCGACATTTTGTTATGCGAATGTAACCACGAAGACAAACCTGACCTGCGATTGACCTCGCCAGAAAATCCCATTAGTTTGGAGATTCGCCACGTCAGGCAGACGGAACCACAAGAGCCAATCGCAATTTATGCAGTCAGGTGATGACTGTGCGATGCAAGGCCGAGCAAGGGAGAAATGCAATGTCACTATATGATCCAAAGCTGGAGAGGGATAACTGTGGCTTCGGCCTGTTGGCCCACATGGAAGGGGAAGCCAGCCACAAGCTTGTCCGTCTCGCGATGTCAGCATTGGCTCGCATGCAGCACCGCGGCGGGATCTCCGCCGATGGCAAGACCGGCGATGGTTGCGGTCTGCTGCTGCAAAAACCGGACAGCTTCTTCAGAGCTGTCGCCGAGGAGAAGGGATGGCACCTTGGCCGCAACTATGCGGTCGGCATGCTGTTTCTCAACCCTGACCCCGTATTGGCCCAGCAGACCCGCGACATCATCGACGAAGAGCTGGAAAAAGAGACCCTGAGTCTGGTCGGCTGGCGTAAGGTGCCTGTCGATACCAACGTACTGGGTACCATCGCCAAAGCCTCCCTGCCCAGCATTGAACAGGTCTTTGTCAACGCCCCGCCCGGCTGGGTCGACAAGGATCTCGAGCGCCGCCTCTATATCGTGCGCCGCCGCATCGAAAAGCGCGTCAACGACGACTACTTCTATGTGGTCAGCCTCTCCAATCTGGTCACCGTCTATAAAGGACTGTGCATGCCGGTGGACTTGCCGCGCTTCTATCTGGATCTCGCCGACATCCGTATGCAGGCGGCCATCTGCGTCTTCCACCAGCGTTTCTCCACCAACACCAGCCCGCGCTGGCCGCTGGCCCAGCCGTTCCGCTATCTGGCCCACAACGGCGAGATCAACACCATCGCCGGCAACCGCCAGTGGGCCAAGGCACGCAGTTACAAGTTTGCGACGCCGCTCATTCCCGATTTGCAGGAAGCGGCCCCCTTCGTCAACACCACGGGGTCGGATTCCTCCAGTCTCGACAACATGCTGGATCTCTTCCTCGCCGGTGGCATGGACCTGTTCCGCGCCATGCGCCTGTTGATCCCGCCTGCATGGCAAAAGCACCCGAACATGGATGACGACCTGCGCGCCTTCTACGACTTCAACTCCATGCACATGGAGCCGTGGGACGGCCCGGCCGGTATCGTTATGACCGACGGTCGCTACGCCACCTGCGCACTTGATCGCAACGGTCTGCGTCCGGCCCGCTACGTCATCACCAAGGACAAGTTCATCACCCTCGCCTCCGAAGTTGGCACCTGGGACTACACCCCGGACGAAGTGCTGGAGAAGGGCCGGGTCGGCCCGGGCGAGCTGTTCGTGGTGGATACCAGCAACGGCAAGGTGTGGACCAGCTTCGAGATCGATGACGACCTCAAGAACCGCCACACCTACAAGCAGTGGATGGATAAACATTGCCGCCGACTGGTCCCCTTCGAGCAGATGGACGACAGCCAGACCGGTAGCCGCGAGTTCTCCGACCACCAGCTGAAAACCTATCAGAAGCTGTTTGGCTACTCCTTCGAGGAGCTGGATCAGATCATCCGGGTATTGGGTGAAAACGGTCAGGAAGCGGTCGGCTCCATGGGGGATGATACCCCGATGGCGGTGCTCTCCTCCGGCCCGCGCACCCTTTATGACTACTTCCGCCAGATGTTTGCCCAGGTGACCAACCCGCCCATCGATCCGCTGCGTGAGAACCACGTGATGTCGCTGGCCACCTGTATCGGTCGCGAGCAGAACGTCTTCAACGAGACCTTCGGCCACGCCCACCGGGTGCTGTTCCAGTCACCGATCCTGCTCTACTCCGACTTCCACCAGCTGCTGGCACTGGAAGGCGAGTACTACCGTCATCAGGTGATCAGCCTCAACTTCAAGCCCGAAGAGGGGCTGGAAGCGGCCATCTTGCGCATCTGCGAGGAGGCCAAAACCGCTGCCAAGAGTGGCACCGTGCTGCTGGTGCTGTCGGATCGCGACATCAGCGCCGATACCCTGCCGATCCCGGCCGCCATGGCGGTGGGCGCGGTACAGCGCACCCTGGTGGACAACAACCTGCGCTGCGACGCCAACATTCTGGTGGAGACCGCAAGCTGCCGCGATCCGCACCACTTCTCGGTGCTGCTGGGCTTTGGCGCGACCGCCATCTACCCCTATCTGGCCTACGAAACCCTGGCCAAACAGGTTGAAGAGGGCGTGCTCACCATGTCCCTGCGCCAGGCCATGGTCAACTACCGCAACGGCATCAACAAGGGGCTCTACAAGGTGATGTCCAAGATGGGCATCAGCACGGTCGCCAGCTACCGCTGCTCCCAGCTGTTCGAAGCGGTGGGTCTGGCCAAGTCGGTGGTCGATACCTGCTTCCGCGGCGTATCGAGCCGTATTCAGGGTGCCGATTTTGCCGACATCCAGCAGGATCAGCACAATCTGGCCCGTCAGGCCTGGTTGATGCGCAAGCCCCTCCCCCACGGCGGCCTGCTCAAGTTCGTCCACGGCGGCGAGTACCACACCTACAACCCGGATGTGGTGCAGACCCTGCAAGCGGCGGTGCGCTCCGGCAACTATGCCGATTACAAGGAGTACGCTCGTCTGGTGAACGAGCGCCCGGTTGCCACCTTGCGCGATCTGCTGGCACTGAAGAAGGTCGACAATCCGGTCGCGCTAGATCAGGTTGAACCAGCCGACAAGCTGTTCCCCCGCTTCGACTCCGCCGCCATGTCCATCGGCGCCCTCGGTCCTGAGGCCCACGAGGCACTGGCTGTCGCCATGAACCGCCTCGGCGGTCAGAGCAACTCAGGCGAAGGTGGCGAAGATCCCAAGCGTTTCGGTACCGAGAAGAACTCCCGCATCAAGCAGGTGGCTTCCGGCCGATTCGGTGTCACCCCCCACTACCTGATGAACGCCGATGTAGTGCAGATCAAGGTGGCTCAAGGCGCCAAGCCCGGTGAAGGGGGCCAGCTGCCCGGTGACAAGGTCACCGCCCAGATCGCCCAGCTGCGTTATTCCGTGCCCGGCGTGACCCTGATTTCACCGCCGCCGCACCACGACATCTACTCCATCGAGGATCTGGCCCAGCTCATCTTCGACATCAAGCAGATCAACCCGAGCTGTCTGGTGTCGGTGAAACTGGTCTCCGAGCCGGGCGTGGGCACCATCGCCTGCGGCGTGGCCAAGGCCTATGCCGACTTCATCACCATCTCAGGTTATGACGGCGGCACTGGCGCGAGCCCCCTCACCTCGGTCAAATATGCCGGCTCCCCGTGGGAGTTGGGGCTGGCCGAAACCCAGCAGGCGCTGGTGGCCAACGGTCTGCGCCACAAGGTGCGGCTGCAGGTGGATGGCGGTCTCAAAACCGGCCTCGACATCATCAAGGCGGCCATCCTCGGCGCCGAGAGCTTCGGTTTTGGCACCGGCCCCATGGTGGCGCTCGGTTGCAAATACCTGCGGATCTGCCACCTGAACAACTGCGCCACCGGCGTTGCCACTCAGGATGAGAAGCTGCGTCGCGAGCACTTCACCGGCCTGCCGGAGATGGTGATGAACTACTTCAAGTTCATCGCCGAGGAGACCCGCGAGCTGATGGCCCAGCTCGGCGTCACCCAGCTGACCGACCTGATTGGCCGTACCGATCTGCTGGAGGCCCTGCCCGGCCTCACCGCCCGTCAGGCCAAGCTGGATCTTTCCGGCATTCTGGCTCGCCCGGTGGCACCGGCAGGCTCCAGCCTGTTCAGCCAGCAGCACAACCCCACCTTCGACAAGGGGCCGCTCAACCTGAAAATGGTGGAAGATCTGCTGGAAGCGGTCGAGACCTCAAGCGGCGGCGAGTTCCGCTACGACATTCGCAACACCGACCGCTCGGTGGGGGCCCGCCTTTCGGGCGAGATCGTCAAACGTCACGGCAACCAGGGGATGGCGGCCGATCCGGTCAAGGTGCACTTCAACGGCACCGCAGGCCAGAGCTTCGGCGTCTGGAACGCAGGCGGCCTCGAGATGATCCTCACCGGTGACGCCAACGACTATGTGGGCAAGGGGATGACCGGCGGCAAGCTGGTAATCAAGCCCCATGTCGGCGTGGCGTTCAAATCCCATGAAGCGGCCATCATCGGCAACACCTGCCTCTACGGCGCCACTGGCGGCAAACTCTACGCCGCAGGCACTGCCGGCGAGCGTTTCGCAGTGCGCAATTCCGGCGCCCTGGCGGTAGTCGAGGGAATTGGCGACAACGGTTGTGAATACATGACCGGCGGCATCGTCACCGTGCTCGGTCAGACCGGCGTCAACTTCGCGGCGGGCATGACCGGCGGCTTTGCCTACGTGCTCGACGAGTGCGGCAACTTCGCCAAGCGCACCAACCCCGAGCTGGTGGAACTGCTGGACGTGGCGGATCTCGCCATCCATCAGGAGCACCTGCGCGGCATCATCACGGCGCACCTCAATGAGACCGGCAGCTCGCGCGCCGAGGAGATCCTGGCCAACTTCGACTCCTATGTGCCCAAGTTCAGGCTGATCAAACCCAAGTCCAGCGACGTGAAATCGCTGCTGGGTCACACCAGCCGTTCCAGTGCAGAACTCAGAATCCAGGCGCAATAAGGAGGGAACCCTATGAGCCAGAACGTATTTCAGTTTATCGATGTCCAGCGGGTCGACCCGCCCAAGAAGCCACTCAAGATCCGCAAAATCCAGTTTGTGGAGATCTACGAGTCCTTCAATCAGCCGCAGGTACAGATGCAGGCGGATCGCTGCCTCGAGTGCGGCAACCCCTACTGCGAGTGGAAGTGTCCGGTCCACAACTACATCCCCAACTGGCTGAAACTGGCCAAAGAGGGGCGCATTCTGGAGGCGGTGGAGCTCTCCCACCAGACCAACAGCCTGCCGGAAGTGTGTGGCCGGGTCTGCCCGCAGGATCGCCTCTGTGAGGGCTCCTGCACCCTCAACGATCGCTTCGGCGCGGTGACCATAGGCAACATCGAAAAGTACATCACCGACAAGGCGTTCGAGATGGGCTGGAAGCCCGATCTCTCGAACGTGGTCAAGACCGGCAAGCGGGTCGCCGTCATCGGCGCCGGCCCTGCGGGCCTCGCCTGTGCCGACGTGCTGGCACGCAATGGCGTCACCCCGGTGGTGTTTGACAAATATCCGGAGATCGGCGGCCTGCTCACCTTCGGCATCCCCTCCTTCAAGCTGGAAAAAGAGGTGATGCAGCGTCGCCGCGAGATCTTCCAGGGGATGGGCGTGGAGTTTCGTCTCGAGACCGAAGTGGGCAAGGACATCACCTTCGCCGACCTGCTCGGCGAGTTCGATGCGGTCTTCCTCGGGGTCGGCACCTACAAGTACATGAAGGGCGGCTTTGCCAACGAAGAGGCGCCGGGAGTCTATGACGCCCTGCCCTACCTCATCGCCAACGCCAACCGCTTGCTGGGGTTCGAGAAGGCGCAAGCCGACTACATCGACTTCGCCGGCAAGCAGGTGGTGGTGCTGGGCGGTGGCGATACCGCCATGGACTGCGTGCGTACCGCCATCCGTCAGGGAGCCGCCAAGGTGATCTGCGCCTATCGCCGCGACGAGGAGAACATGCCGGGCTCCAAGCGGGAGGTGAAAAACGCCCGCGAGGAGGGGGTTGAGTTCATGTTCAACCTGCAACCGGTAGCGGTCGAGCTGGATGCCAGCGGTCGCACCGTCGGCATCAAAGTAGTGAGCACCGAGCTGGGTGAACCCGATGCCAATGGTCGCCGCAATCCGGTGGTCATCGAGGGTTCAGAGCAGGTGCTGGCTGCCGATGCGGTAGTGATGGCGTTTGGCTTCCAACCCAACCCCCAGCCCTGGATGGCGGAGTTCGGCATCGAGCTCGACAACCGGGATCGCATCAAGGCCAGCGAGCAGGCGGAGTATGCCTTCCAGACCAGTAATCCCAAGGTGTTCGCCGGTGGCGATGCGGTACGCGGCTCCGATCTGGTGGTGACCGCCATCTACGAAGGGCGCAAGGCAGCCGAAGGGATCATGGACTATCTGGCGGTCTAACCTGCACTTCCTCAGTCAACCCAAAACAGAGCCCCGCCAGTGCGGGGCTCTTCTTTTGAGGCTAGGAATTTAAGGCTCGGAATTTAAGGCTAGGAGTTCTCGCTGGCAGCTTGCCACTTATCACTCCACCCACCTCGTCCGGGGAGCGGCTAGATGCTCCAGCTCTCCGGCAACCGCTCGGTGAGGGTGGAGATGTACTCGAAGGTACGCGCCCGCTTGGGGGTGGTGAACATCTGGCGTGCGCTGCCAGCTTCCACCACCTCACCCGCCTCCAGAAAGATCACCTGCTGCGCTATCTGGGCGGCCAGCCGCAGATCGTGGGTGGCAATCAGCATGGTGGTTCCCTCGCGGGCCAACTGGCGCAGCACGGTCACCACCTCCTGGGCAAGCTCGGGATCCAGCGCCGAGGTGGGTTCATCACAGAGCAGTACCTTGGGCGATGGCGCCAGCGCCCTCGCAATGGCAACCCGCTGCTGCTGGCCACCGGAGAGGGTGGCAGGCACCGCCTCGGCCTTGTGCCTGAGCCCCACCTTGTCGAGCAGTTGCAAGCCGCGCGCCTCCGCTTTCGCTCTTGGCCACTTCAACACGGTCACCAGCCCCTCAATCACGTTTTCCAGCACCGTCATGTGCGGAAACAGCTGGAAATTCTGGAACACCATGCCGGTCTGCTGGCGCAATGCCTGCACGCTCTGGCGAGGCAGATGGTGAGAAAAATCGAGTTCGCTCCCCCCCAGCACCAGGTGCCCCGCATCTGGCCGCTCCAGCACATTGACACAGCGCAACAGGGTGCTCTTGCCACTGCCGGAGGGGCCAATCAGGGCGGTCACACTGCCCGCCACCATGGCCAGATCAATTCCCTTGAGCACCCGCTGCCCGCCAAACTGCTTCTCGATACCACGCAACCGGATCATAGGGCGACCTCCCGGGTCTCTTTGTGGGTCAACTTGCGCTCCAGCCGGTCTTGCAAGGTGGAGAGCACCGAGCTGAACATCAAATAGATGAGGGCTGTCTCGCTGTAGAGAATGAGCGGCTCATAGGTAACAGAGGCGAGCCGCTGGGCAGCCTGAAACAGCTCGGGCACGGTCACTGCCGCCGCCAGCGAGGTGTCCTTGACCAGTGAAATAAAGGTGTTGGAGAGCGGTGGCACCGCAATACGCGCCGCCTGCGGCAGGATCACCCGCCACATCACCTGGGGCCAGTTCATGCCAATCGAATAGGCTGCATCCCACTGCCCTTTCGGGATCGCCGCGAGA
The DNA here is from genome assembly GCF_051948815.1 of Aeromonas sp. Lyrl_2. NCBI lineage: Bacteria > Pseudomonadati > Pseudomonadota > Gammaproteobacteria > Aeromonadales > Aeromonadaceae > Aeromonas > Aeromonas sp. Lyrl_2. The sequence goes on along the minus strand of NZ_JAYJLJ010000031.1, from coordinate 15,216 downwards.
GTAGCGCGGATGATCTCAGAGCTGTAGGCGCCGATGTTGAGGGTGAACCCGATCACCGCGGCGGTGAAGGCATCCAGCACAATGCCAGCACTCGGCAAGCCATAGAAAATCAGAAAGAGCTGCACCAGCAGCGGCGTACCACGAATAAGCCAGACATAAAAACGAACCAGTGCCACCAATGGTGTCGGGCCATATAATCTGGCCAGCGCCACTAGCAAGCCGAGCAATATTCCCAAGACAAAGGTGATCAGGGTCAGTGGCACGGTAAAAATAAGCCCCGCTCTAAGCAGGGGCCAAAAAGAGTCGATCATTAACTGCAACCAGGCTGGCACGTTAATTACCTCGCTAGTTATTATTTTCCGGCAATATTATTGCGAGACATCAGTACCAAAATACTTAAGAGATATTTTCTGGTAGCTACCATCCTGTTTGGCAGTGCGCAGTGCCTGATTGATAGCGGCCAGCAATTCCGGCTGTCCCTTGGCGAGCAACACTGCCGATTGATCCCCCTTCGCCTCGGTCGCCGCCACCCTCAATTTGGCATCCGGTTTCTGTTTCTTGAAGTCGAGGAACGAGAGGCTGTCATTGATGGTGGCATCCACTCGCCCGGTCAGCACCAGCTGTAGTGACTGGTTGAAGCCCTCGGTAGCGACCACCTCGGCGCCCGAGGATTTCGCCAGCTGAGCAAAGTTGCTAGTCAGGGACTGGGATGATTTCTTACCCTTCAGATCCGCAAAGCTGTTGATGCTGTGATTATCGCTGTGCACCACGATCACCGCTTTGGAGGTGATGTAGGGATCTGAAAAATCATACTTTTTCAGCCGCTCCGGGGTGATGGCCACTTCGTTGAGCACCAGATCGTAGCGCTTGGCATCCACCCCGGCGATGAGACCATCCCACTTGCCTTCGACAAACTCCGGCTTCACCCCAAGGCCTTTTGCAATCAGCTCGCCAATCTCCACATCAAAGCCGACCAGCTTGCCGCTCTTGTCGTGATAGGTGAACGGAGGATAGGCGCCTTCAGTGCCGATTTTGATCGCACCGGCACTCTGGATAGCGGCGAGGCTGGACTCGGCTTGCGCCGATGTCATCAAAGCCAGTGGAAGGGCTGCCAGCAAAAACAGGGAGTGCAGTTTTTTCATTATTCACCTCGTTATATTTGTAAACATCCAGCACGCTTGCCAACGATAATCCGGATTACCATGCAATTATTATTTTGAATCCTACTGCTACCAGCACCATTTAATCGGCTCACGCCACATATACGATGACAGTCAATAAACGATTGCACTTGGCGGCACCAGCAAAAAATAACGCGAAGGTTCCCGTTACCAAACCATGAAATATGAAGATGTTAAGTGAAATAATGAATAACGAAAAAGCAGTCCCGCATTCGCTACTGATTGCGGGACACACTGTTTATTCATGATGAATAAACATACACTGCCAGCCCGATACCAAATCCAGGCCATCACCTTGTTACAAACGCACCACCAGCCACTCCCCCTTGCCGACCGGCACCAGCGAGGTGGCAAAAGCCGGATCCTGCCCGACCTCGTTCATCCACTCCACCATCTCGCTGCGATGGGAGATGGCGTTATCAACCACCAGCAGGCCACGGGGTGCCAGCAGGCGGCGGATCTGCGGCCACCATGCCCGGTAGTGCTGACGATCCGAATCGAGGAAGATGAGCTGATAGCCGGCTTGCGGCAAGGTCGGTAACAGCTCACTCGCATCCCCTGCCAGCAAGGTTACCCAAGGGGCCAGCCCTGCCCTCTGAAAGTTGTCATGGGCCAGCACGCGCTTATCCTCATCCAGCTCAATGGTGGTCACGTGCCCCTCCAACCGACGCACCGCTTCTGCCAGCCAGAGTGTGGAGTAACCATTGGAGGTGCCAATCTCCAGCACCGCCTGCGCCCCACGGGTCTGCACCAGCACTGACAGCAACTCCCCCGTGTCGCGGGTGATATTGAGCAGCTTGCGGTGTCGAGCCTGCTGCATGCTGTCATTGCGCTCGCCAAGCTGCTCCAGCTGGCGTTTTAACTGTTCCAGTTCCATCAATATCCCTTTCGTCCTTGCCCAAAACCGTTAGCCCACACCTCCAAGCTTGGCATTTGGGAGTCAAATGATTGCTTTCAACCGCCATTCACACCACAAAGGATGAGAAAAGGACAACCATTTGAGGCAGAATTTGTGACGTCTATCTGTTACACTTCGCGCCCGCCATTTTCCGGCTCACTCTCTGACTTGATGTCAGGCGCAGCCGTCGGTGGTTACAACCTCCGTCTCGCTCATGCCGAGCTAACCAAGCCAAACACAGCCCAGCTGGAACACAGGAACCCATTATGAGATTTGAATCGTTCGATTTTGCCCCCGAGATTTTGCGTGCTGTCTCAGATTGCGGTTATCAGGAGATGACCCCTGTGCAGCAACAGGCGATCCCGGCCATTCGCCGTGGCCGCGATGTGCTGGCCAGCGCCCAGACCGGTACCGGCAAGACCGCCGCCTTCGCCCTGCCCATCTTGCAGCGTCTGGTAGACAATCCGGCTCCGGTCCAGCCTTCCAACGCCCGTGTGCTGATCCTGACCCCGACCCGCGAGCTGGCGGCTCAGGTGGCGAGCAACATCAATGACTTCGCCAAGTATCTCGATATCACCACCATCACCATCGTCGGCGGTGGCAAGCAGGACGTGCAGGCCAAGAAGCTCAAAGCGGGCGCTCACATCATTGTGGCCACCCCGGGCCGTCTGCTGGAGCACCTGACCGCATGCAACCTCAGCCTCTCCGGCGTCGAGTGTCTGGTGATGGATGAAGCGGATCGCATCCTCGACATGGGCTTCAGTGCCGATGTGCAAAAGATCCTGCAAGCGGTCAACAAAACCCGTCAAAACCTGCTCTTCTCCGCCACCTTCTCCGACGCGGTGAAGAAGCTGGCCAACCTGATGCTGGACAGACCGCAGATCGTCAGCGTCAACAAGCAGAACTCCACCGCCGACACCGTCAGCCACACCGTCTATCCGGTCGAGCAGAAGCGCAAGCGCGAGCTGCTCTCAGAGCTGATTGGCAAGCAGAACTGGCAGCAGGTGCTGGTGTTCGCCAGTACCCGCGAGAGCTGTGATGTGCTGGTCGAGGAGCTGAACCTCGACGGCATCAAGTCCGCCGTGGTCCATGGCGAGAAGGCCCAGGGCAACCGTCGCCGCGCCCTGCGCGAATTCATGGAAGGCAAGGTACGGGTACTGGTCGCCACCGAAGTGGCCGCCCGTGGTCTGGACATTCCGGATCTGGAATACGTGGTCAACTATGATCTGCCGTTCCTGGCGGAAGATTACGTGCACCGCATCGGTCGTACCGGTCGTGCCGGCAAGCGCGGCATGGCCATCTCCTTCGTCAGCCGTGAAGAGGAGCGTACCCTGCTGGAGATCGAGGCCCTGATCGGCCAGAAGATCCGCCGCATCATGGTGCCGGGCTATGAGGTGAGCAGCCGTGACGAGCTGATCAAGCAGTTGCAGGAGCGTCGCCGCTTCGGCAAGCGCCCGCAGCGTGAAGATAACGCCGTAGCCCAGGTGATGGCCGAAGCCAAGCTGCAGGGTCAGCGCCTCAAGCGTCTGGCCGCCGCCAAGAAGCCCCGTCAGCCGAAATAAGGCGGGCAGTTGCTCTATTAAACCGCAAAGGCGCCACTGGCGCCTTTGCCATCTCTGTCATCGGTGTTGGCCCCTGGTGGTCAACTGAAGGATTGCTTATGACCTCTCCGACCTACAATCAGGCCCTGCTCGAGATGGCCACCCAGAGTCTGGCCGAACTGGCCCGCACCGCCGAGCAAAAGGCGGGCAAGCGCACTCCGGCCCAAGAGAGCCACTTTCTCTGCACCTGGATGGCCGACTCCCTCAAGGAGAAGCGCTTCTCCCGTCTGGTGATGGAAGATTTGAAAGCTTGGGTGCAGCTTGGCCGCACCCTCGGCGCGGGTGCCGATCTCAAGGGGCTACTGGAGCGCATCGCCTTCCAATACCAGTGCGCCATGACCAATCCGCAGCAATTGGGAGCCAAGCTGGCTGCCCTGCTGGAGGAGCTATCAGCGGCAGGCTGGCTGGTGCTGACCGAGAGCGAGGTGAACGCCAAGCTGCGCCTGCAATCTGGCGGTCAGGCGAGCCTAGTGGTAAGCCATAGCGAGTATCAGGGTCACATCGAAGCAGGTGAGCTTGTCAAACCCCTCGCCCTCTATGTGCGCGGTGACGAGAAGGTGCTGGCTGAGGCGGCCTTCAAGCACGGCCTGCTGCTGAGCCAGGGCAACAAGAAGACCACCCTGGTCAAACATCACAAGGCCTACCGGCTGATGCCAGACAACGCCCAACCGGCGCTGGCACTGCTGAGCGAGGCTCGCCAGAGCGCCTGATCCCGCCTGTTTTCAGCAATAAAAACGGCAGACCCTTGCGCAGGATCTGCCGTTTTTTATTGTTCGATGTTTGATGATGAGGTTGGGTAGTCGTTTAGCGGATCTTGATGCCAATCTGGCCCGCATCACACCACTCGAACATCACCTCTTCGCTCTTGCCGCAGCAACTGCCACCACAGACCCGGCTTTCACGCTTGATGACCCGCCCCTTGCGCATCCAGACGCCGAGCATGGCCTCCACCGCATCTTCCGAGGTGTGGAAGTGGCGAGCCAGATCACGCCGACTCACCTTCTGCTGCGCGGCGAGGTAATCCCCCAGCTCGCGCAGGATCATAAGGTCACCACCTTGCGGGCGACGATGTCACCGTGACGGCGACCGGCCCACCAGAGCAGTACCAGAGAGAGGCCATAGCTGACGATCCAGAACAGGCTCTGCTCCGGATGAGCGGCAAAGGTCGCGACCTGATAGAAGAGGGTGGCGCACATAAAGGCCATATAGTTGCACCATACCGCCGTCATTAGCGCCCACTGGCGACCGGTTTCCCGCACCAGCGCGCCCATGGCTGCGGCGCAAGGCATGTAGAGCAACACGAACAGCAAGTAGGAGAAGGCACCGGCCGCCCCGTCGAAGTGGGTCTGCATGTTGCCGTAGGTGGAGACATCGACCTCCTGCGCCTCGGCGGCAGCTTTCTGGTCGTCAAGGTTGCCAACATCAAGCCCCATGGGGTCGCTCGGGTTGATCTCCGCCAGATTGGCCGCCACGGCATCGATCGCCTCGTGGAAGCTGGCCACCAGCGAGAACTCGCTCTCCTCCTCTGCATCGCCACCACCGGCGTAGAGGCTGTTGAGGGTACCGACCACCGCCTCTTTGGCGAAGATACCGGTGACGATACCGACCGTGGCTTGCCAGTTGTCATCGCGCACACCGATGGGGTGCAGCACCGGGGTCACCGCCTGGCTAATCTTGCTCAGCACCGAGCTCTCCTGCTCCTGATGACCGAAGCTGCCATCGGTGCCGAGCGAATTGAGCACGCTCAGCACGGCGACCACCAGCACGATGGTTTTACCGGCGCCAAAGACGAAGGATTTGAGCTTCTGCCAGGTCTTGATGGCAACGTTGACCGGACGCGGCCACTCGTAATCCGGCATCTCCATCAGCATGGAGTCGCTCTTGCCCGGCAGCAGGGTGCTGCGCAGCAACAGGCCGGTGAGCACCGCCACCAGAATGCCGATGAGGTAGAGACCGAACACCAGGTTCTGGCCTGACTCGGGGAAGAAAGCCACCGCAAACAGCGCGTAAACCGGCAGACGGGCACCGCACGACATGAAAGGCGCCATGGCGGAGGTCATCAACCGCTCCCGCTCGGAGTTGAGGGTACGGGTCGCCATCACCGAGGGGACGGTACAGCCAAAGCCCATCAGCATCGGCACGAACGCCTTGCCCGGCAGGCCGAGGCGGCGCATCAGGGCATCCACCACGAAGGCGGCACGGGCCAGATAGCCTGAACTCTCCAGCACCGCGAGGAACAGATAGAGGCAGCCAATCACCGGAATAAAGGTGGCGACGGTCTGCAAGCCAACGCCAAAGCCATCAGCCAGAATGGCGCCTAGCCACTCGGGGGCATTGACCAGCCCCAGCAGGTGGTGCACCCCATCGACAAACAGGGCGCCGCCCATGATGTCGAAGAAGTCGATAAAGGCGCTGCCGACGTTGATGGCAAACAGGAACATCAGGTACATGACAAACAGGAAGAAGGGGATGCCAATCCAGCGATTGAGCAGCACCCGATCCAGCCACTCGCTCTGGGCCTCGGTGAGCTTGCCCTTCTGCTGACGAGCCTGTTGTACCCACTGGTGGATATGGCCGTAGCGAATATCCGCCAGTTGCAGGTCGATATCCTGTCCCTGATGGGCGCGAGCCACTACATTGGCGGCGGCCGCCTGCTGACCAGGCAGCAGGGTCTCCTGCATCACCGCATCCTCTTCCAGCAGGCGCAGGGCGCGGCCACGGGTAGTGAGGTGATGCGGGGCGAGCAGGGTCTCCAGCTCCGCCAGATCGGTTTCAAGCACGTGGCCGTAATCGAGCTGCAAGGCGGCTTGCGGCTGACCGATAAACTGGCGGATCTGCTGCTTGAAGGCGGCAACCTGCTTGCTGTTGTGGGCAGAGAGGGCCACCACCGGGCAACCGAGGGATTTGCCGAGCTTGCTCTCGTCGATGACGATGCGGCGCTTTTGCAGGATATCCAGCTTGTTGAGCACCACCACCATGGGCAGGCCCAGCTCGCGCAGTTGCAGCGTGAGGTAGAGGGAGCGCTCCAGATTGGCGGCGTCGATGACGTTGAGCAGCAGGTCGGGTTGTTGGCCCTGGGCAAAGCGGCTGGCGATCTGCTCGTCCAGACTGCCATCCTGACTGGCCAGGCTATAGATGCCGGGCAGATCCATCAGCTTGAAGTGATGCTCACCCGCGCTGAACTCACCCATCTTCTTGTCGACGGTGACGCCACTCCAGTTGCCTACCTGCTGGCGGGCGCCGGTCAGGGCGTTGAACAGGGAGGTCTTGCCGCTATTGGGGTTACCTACCGTTACCAGGGAATAATTCATACCAGCTCTACCTCTATTTTCTTCTGAACCCGCCGCGTGTGTGGCAAACCGCTTTGCAGGTTCGACTTCTTGTCTCTGAACCGCTCCCGGTGACTTTCTTGACCGGAGCGGCAGCCGAGCAGCGGGTTATACCGGCTCGACTTCTATTTGCTGGGCCAGACTCTTTTGCATGGAGAGACAGATCCCCTGGCACTGGATCTGGAGCGGATCCCCCAGGGGGGCGGAGCGCAGATAGATGACTTCAGTCTGGGGCAACAGGCCCATCACCATCAGTTTGCGGCGCAGCGGCCGGGCGAGCTGATTCATATTCTTGATGCGAGCACTCTGTCCCGGTGACAACTGCGTGAGTACCATGACTGACTCCTGAAGTTAAACAATAATAATTCGCTTTTACTTGGGGCATTATAAGCTGTGTCTTCAACTTTTATTTGAGTAAAATCAAACTCCGCTTAGCTAACCCATAAAGTATTGCCATGAGTCACGACAACAACAGCCGCCTCGTTTACAGCACAGATGGCGGCATGCTCAAGGAGCAGAGCGCTCCCCAATCCGCCTCCCCCTTCCCCACCGACGGCACAGTGCGCATTCGCCGCGAGACCAAGGGGCGCAAGGGTGCCGGGGTGATCACCATTCATGGCGTACCCGCCGATCAGCAAAAATCCCTGGCCACCCTGCTCAAGAAAAAGTGCGGCACCGGAGGCGGTATCAAGGAGGGAGTGATCGAGATCCAGGGGGATAAACGGGACCTGATCAAAACCGAGCTGGAGAAAGCCGGTTTCAGCGTCAAGCTGGTGGGTGGCTGATCCCCTTGTCACTCATGCGGTTTTTCCCTAGAATGCCCGCTCCCATCGAGGGGGAGTAGTCTCGCACGCCGGTGCCATCCATTGCATGAATACCGGTTTGCGACCCTGATCAACATACTTGGTGCCAAATCACCATGGTCAGGGTGATCCATGCCAGCCATGGATTTGACAAGACCTTTGACGGGCCAGTGCCAATACCGGGGACGGATGGCGCAGGCTTGTCTTTGGTTTATAACAATTCCGTCCCCCGGTCATTTTTATGGAAGCCTTGTTAACCTCAACCCTCAGCGTCGCTATTGCCGAAATCGGCGATAAAACCCAGCTGTTGGCTTTGCTGCTCATCTGCCGTTTTCGCAAGCCCTGGCCCATCATCGCCGGCATGCTGGCGGCTACCTTGCTCAACCATGCGGGCGCGGCCTGGATTGGTGAGTTCATCAGCCGCTGGCTCGATCCCAAGATAATGACCTGGCTGGTCGCCATCGCCTTTATCGCCATGGCTATCTGGATTTTGGTGCCGGACAAGATGGATGACGAGGAGAGCCCGCTCGATAAATACGGCCCCTTTATGGCCACCTTCGTGCTCTTCTTTATTGCCGAAATTGGCGACAAGACCCAGATTGCCACCGTGCTGCTGGCCGCCAAATATGACTCGCTGGTGCAGGTCATTACCGGGACCACCCTCGGCATGATGCTGGCCAACGTGCCTGTGGTGCTGATCGGCAAGCTGGGGGCAGACAAGCTGCCGCTCAAGGGGATCCGCATCGCCTGCGCCATCCTCTTCGTCGGCCTCGGGGTGAGCACCCTGATCTTTGCCTGATGGCCCATATCCGATGACCAAGCCCTCCCCTGTGGAGGGCTTTTTTGTTTGCTGCTGTGTCTAGTGCGTAATCCGCTGTCGCAACCACCAGCCGTAGAGCCAAGGGGCAGTGCACGGTTGCGGATGCCTCATGCCATAATGGGGCAAACCTCGCGGAGTCCCCCCATGCACAACATATCAAGAGAGACGCTTCTCGAATGGGTCAAACAGGGACGGCTGGCGCCAGAGAAGCTGGTGGACGCCCTGACCCTCGCCGATCTTCCCCCCCATCCGGCGCGCTGGCAGTGGCTGTTTGACCGGCTGCTGCTCTGGCTCGGCGCCCTCTGTATCGGGGCTGGCCTCATCTTCTTCGTCGCCTTCAACTGGCAAGAGCTGGGCCGGGTCTCCCGCCTCGCCCTGCTGGAGGCGCCGCTGCTCGCCATGCTGCTCCTGCTGTGGCGCAAACCGCTGGAGGATACCCCCCGTCAGGCGCTGCTGCTCGCCATCGCCCTCAATATCGGCGCCCTGCTGGCGCTGGTGGGTCAGACCTACCAGACCGGCGCCGATCCCTGGCAGCTGTTCGCCACCTGGGCGCTGATGCTGGTGCCGCTGGCGACATTTGGCCAAAGTCCCCTGCTCTGGACCTTAAGCTGGCTGCTCGGCCAGCTGGCGCTGGTGCTCTACTGGCGGCTCGGTTTGTTCACCTTCTTCTTTACCTTCGATGAAGAAGGATTGGGCTGGTGCCTTACCCTGCTCAACGCCGCCCTCTGGGCTCTGCTTCTGCTGGCACCGGCCCGCTGGCGCCTGATGCCAAGCTGGCTGACGGGCCTTGCTGCCGGTCTGGGAGCTACCCTGCTCACCCTGCTGGCGCTGTTTGATGCAGCCTCCCCACTGGTGTGGCCGCTCTGGTTTGGCTGGCTGGCCGCCGCCTATGCCCTTTGGCATCACAGATTTATCGCCGGACTCGCCATGGGGTGCCTCAGCCTGATTGCCGTCATCCTCGCGGCGCTGGGCAAGTGGATGGAGCCCGACATCAACGGCTTCTTGCTGCTGAGCCTGATTGCCATCGGCCTTTCTGTCACCGCCGCCCGCTGGCTGCAACAACAACGGAGGTCTCATGAGTGATCTGACCCTTTGGCAAGCGCTGCAACAGGCCAATCTGGTGGAGGGGGAGATGCCCCGCAACAACCAGCCCCACTGGTCGAGCCGCTTTCTGCTCGGGCTGGTGGGCTGGATTGCCGCCCTGTTCCTGCTCTTTTTCCTGTTTCTCACCTTCGAGCAGCTGACCCGCGAGGCCAACAGCGCCCTGCTGCTCGGGGCCGTTCTGCTGGCGGGGGCCTACGCCCTCAATCGCAGCCAAAGCGGCGATCTCTGGGATCAGTTCGTGCTGGCCCTCACCCTGGCGGCCGATGCCTGGCTGCTCTATGGCCTGCTCGATCAGCTGGACCTTCATCACGCCCTGCTCTGGTTTGGGTTGTGCCTGCTGTCCCTTGCCATCGCAGTGCTGTTCGATCACTGGCTGGTAAGGCTGTTTCACAGCGTGGCGGCGGCCCTGCTGCTCACTCTTGGCCTCGCCTGCCTCGGGCTACAACTGCTGGCGCTGCCGCTGGTGATGGCGGCCATCACCTTCTGCTGGCTGCGGGCAGATAGAGATCCAGAGCGCCACCAGCTCTATCACTCCATCACGCTGGGGCTGGCCCTCTCCCTGCTGGTGCTGGGCCGTCTGCACCATCCGCTCTGGGATGGCGGCAGCAGCGTGCTGGACGAACTGGGGCTGTCCCGCCTGCCGCTCTGGCTCAATCCCCTGCTCTGCGCCGCCCTGCTGCTGGCGGTGATGATGAAACTCAAGCTCCCACTGCTGTTTGGCCTGCCGCTGGTGCTGATCAGCGCCATCATCCCCGGCATGGGGGCGGGCGCACTGGTGCTGATCCTCGGGGTTTATGCCGGCAGTCTGGGGCTGATGACCCTCTCGGCCCTGCTGCTGCTCGGCTACGGCTCGCTCTATTACTACGATCTGGGGCTCACCCTGATGACCAAATCCTGGCTGCTGCTGGGCTCCGGCATCCTGCTGCTGGGGGCCCGCCAGCTGCTCACCACCTTCGCGGCAAGGAGCGATTCATGAAACCTGTGACCCGACAGCTCGCCCTGTTGCTGAGCGGCCTCGCCATCCTGGCAGGCATCAATGCCACCGTCTGGCGCTATGAGCGTGCCATGAGCAGCGGCGAAGTGGTGCTGCTGCGGCTCGCTCCGGTCGATCCCCGCTCCCTGATGCAGGGGGATTATATGCGGCTGAACTACGAGATTGCCCGCGAGCTGACCAGCCGCGACGCCCGTGCGACTCAAGACAAGGGCAGCGACACCCTGGTGATCCGCCTCGATGCCCATCAGGTGGCCACTCTGGTGGCCGATGGCAAACCGGATCGGCTCGCCAGCGATGAGCGGCTATTGCAAGTGCACCAGAGCGAGCGGCAGTGGCAGATCGGCCCCGATGCCTACTTCTTTGAAGAGGGCTCGGGGGAGCAGTACGAAGCGGCCCGCTACGGCGAGTTCCGGCTGCAAGCGGATGGCAAGACCCTGCTGGTGGGGCTTCGGGATGAGGCCTACCAACCCATCGGGCAGATCCGCGCCCGCTGGTAACGGCAGTGAGTGGCTATTTACTCTGTTCATGGTCACACTCAAGGGAAGGTTGATCGCTAAGGATGTTCCCAATGAGGATATGGCTGATCTGTCATCTGTTGCTGCTCTGCTGGGCCTCGACGGCCCGGGCTGATCTGGGCAAGCTCGAGTACCTCACCGAAGAGTACCCCCCCTACAACTACAGCGATCCGCAAGGCCAGCCCACCGGCCTTGCGGTCGATCTGCTGCAGATGATCTGGCAACACAGCGGCGTGACACCCCAGCCGGTGCGCATCCTGCCCTGGGCGCGAGGTTATTACTTGCTAACCCAGAAGCCCAACGTGGTGCTCTTCTCCACCGCCCGCACCCAGGCGCGGGAGGATCTCTTCAAGTGGGTCTGCCCCATCGGCTACTCGGAGTACATACTGCTGGGCCGCAAAGCGCAGAACATCACCCTGACCGCCTTCGATCAGATGAGCCAGTACAAGATCAGCGCCGTGCGCTCGGACGCCGCCGAGCAGCTGCTGCTCAACAACGGCATGGATGACAACAACATCATCCCGGCCAACCGCCTGTCGCAGGGGTTGAAGATGTTGCTCTCCGGCCGCGCCGACCTGCTAGCCACCAGCAAGCTGGCTGGATATGACGCCATCCGCGAACTGAAGCTCAATAGCGACGACTTCAACGTGGCCATGGTGCTGAGCGCAGAGCAGCTCTGCTACGCCTTCAGCCGTCAGGTGCCCGACAGCGAGATCACCCTCTTTCAGCAGGGCCTGACCCGCGCCCTCGCCTCGGAAGAGTTTCGCAAATTGCAGGCCAAATACCTGCCGGTGCGCTGAGCACTCACTCACCCGACGGGCAGCGGTTCGCTGCCCATTTTATTGATGAAAGATGCAATAGAGGTGGCTAGCTATTCCCGCCGCAAGCAGTCAAACTGGGCTACATAGTTGATTGCGAAGGATCTTTCCCGTGCGGACATGGCACTTACCTCATCTGCTACTGCTCTTGTGGGCCACCTTCGCGCAGGCCGATCCGGGCAAACTCGAGTATCTGAGCGAAATCTCTCCCCCGTTTAATTTCAGCGACCAACAAGGGATGCCAACCGGATTGTCGGTGGAGCTGATGCAGCTTATCTGGAAAGCGCGCGGCGTATCGCCCCAGCCAATCCGCATTATGCCCTGGGCCCGGGGCTACAACCTGCTGCAACAAAAAACCAATGTGGTGCTGTTTGCCACCGCACGAACCCCGCAGCGGGAAGCACTCTTCAAGTGGGCCTGCCCCATCGATCACTCGGAATTTGTGCTGCTGGGGCGCAAGGCGGACAACATCACCCTCGACTCGGAAGCCGAGATCAGCCGCTACAAGGTCGGCGTGGTGCGCTCTACCGTCTCCAAACAGCTGCTGCTCGAACGCGGTATCGATGAACGCCAGCTGATGCTGGCCAACCGCCTCACCCAGGCGGCCAAAATGCTCACCTCAGGTCGCGCCGATCTGTTTGCGACCAACAAGCTGGCGGGCTATCAAACCCTGCAGCAACTGGGCTTCAAGCCGGATGACTTTCATGTCGCCTTCGTGCTGGATGCCAGACCGCTCTGCTACGCCTTCAGCCGTCAGGTACCCGACAGCGAGGTCGCCCTCTTTCAGCAGGCGCTGACCCAGGTCGTCGCCTCGGCGGATTTCTCGGCCCTGCAAGCCAAATACCTGCCGCTGCGCTAACGCCCTGATCGCCACCGACATTGGGCGCAAGATGGCGGCATGCGCCCGCGCTTTTTTGCCAAACATGCTCCCTCGCCTTGGCGAAATCGGCCAGCTTGGCCACACTTGAGCAGATATTCCCTTGATCAGGATGGCAAAAATGAAACCATGGATTGGATTGGCCGGGGCGCTGCTGGCCACCCTCGCACAGGCGAGTCCTGAGCTCGGCAAACTGCACTACATCACCGAAGAGTACAAACCCTACAACTACGCCGATGCCAGCGGTGCCCCCACCGGCCTCGCGGTCGAGCTGCTGCAACTGGTATGGAAAAAGACCAATACACCGGCGCAGCCCGTCACCATCATGCCGTGGGCGCGCGGTTACTACCTGCTGACCCAAAAACCCAATGCGGTGCTCTTCTCCACCGCCCGCACCCAGGCGCGAGACCCCCTGTTCAAGTGGGCCTGCCCCATCGGGTATGCCGAGATCGTGCTGGTGGGGCTGGCCGATCGCAATATCACCATCACCAAGCTCGACGATGCCAAGGCGTTCAATATCGGGGCGGTGCGAGCCGATGTGGGGGAGCAACTGCTGCTCAACAACGGCTTTGACGAGACCAAATTGATGGCCGCCAACCGGCTGGCACAGGCGCTCAAGATGCTCACCTCAGGCCGGGTCGATCTGGTCTCCACCAACAAGACCACCATGGAGCAGCTGATCGTCGAACAAAAACTCGATCCCGCCCGCTTCAAGGAGCAATGGGTACTGAGCTCGGAGCAGTTCTGCTTCGCCTTCAGCCATCCGGTGAGCGACGAGCTGGTCAAGGAGTTCCAGACCGGCTTGACCCAGGTGCTGGCGAGCAGCGAATACCCGCTGCTGCACAGCAAATACTTCCCAACCCCCGCCGCCAAATAGCGGCGTCGAGCGCCAACAACAAGGGGCCCACAGCGGGCCCCTTCGCTTTTTACCGTTTGCGCTCTCCTTCTTTACCGTTTGCGCTTCACTCTTTTTTTACCGTTTGCACTCCCCTCGCGGCGTCACCCCACCGCCCTGCCAGCTCCAAGCCCCGACAACCAACAACTAATCGCTAATTAATAAAAGTTTGTGCCAGCGCAAAAAACCACTCTTTTCTGATAGTTAGCTCATCAAAACCATAGATAAGACCACTCTGGCTCCGTAATATGGCGACGGGCGTCTGTTGACCCCTTTTCCGAGATCAATGGTCAACGGCGCAATCTGGTAGCGACAGTCAGGGGCGGTAGCGACTTTAGCGTAGGGTCGATTAGCGAAGCGTAATCGTCCGCGGTCGCCATCCCCTCTCCCCTTGCGGGAGAGGGCTAGGGTGAGGGGTCGGTAACGTCATTACATGGCGGAATATCGCCCCCTAATTGGCATGGCTTCGCCATGCAGGACACGAGGACTCCGTCCTCGACGGGGTTTCGCCGCCGCTGCGCGGCTTGGCGAGTGACTTTGGAAAGACCCGCTCTCTTTGGCAAATAACACCAAAAGTCTTATCCCCCACTTGTTCGCCCCCCTGCGTCGGGATCACCTCGGCGAACAGCAGGGGGCAACACCCAACCCGAAACTCCGAGGGCAGTTAACCGAACCCAATGTATTCGGGACAATGCTCGGGAGGGTTGTTATCTCTGATCCTGCCCTTCGCCCATCCCATAGCAAGACCAGATTGTCGCCCCCATACAAGTGTCATCGCATGGCAGCATAGTGATAAAAAACATTGTGAATGCAACAGTAATTGGCTCACATCGATAACGAGGAATAGCTTTATATTGAAGGCCAGATAGTGAGTATTTAATAGCTGTAAAATTCATGCATCAAACGTCCAATCAAACTTTATAGATCGTCCCATCACTCTGCTAAAAGAGCGATTTTATTAATTTTAATAAAACAGGTGTTTTAAAATTGAAAATTTCTTATATAGATATTAAAAACTTTAGGAAATTAAAGTCCTGCCGCGTAGAGCTTGCTGGAGAAAGCACTATTTTTGTTGGTGCTAACAATAGTGGAAAAACTTCCGCTATGGATGCGCTGATCATGTTTTTGAATAAATCAAAGCGAAAAGATATATCTACTACCGATATTACTTTAGATAATTGGAATGCAATCAACAAAATCGCTGATGGCTGGACTCATGGAAATGGAAAAGAGGCCCCCGATCTTTCTTTAAATATTTGGAGGCAATGTCTTCCTTCTATTGATGTTTGGCTTAGTGTGGACGAATCACAAATACACTATGTAAGTCATATCCTTCCCACTCTAGACTGGGATGGAGGGCTATTAGGCGTAAGGTTAATAT